>NZ_CP049358.1 GCF_011067105.1 Deinococcus wulumuqiensis R12
TCGGCGGCATGCCGATTATCAACATCGGGTTCAACCGTGACGTGGCGTGGACACACACCGTTTCCACCGACAAGCGCTTTACCCTCGCGGCACTTTCACTGGTGCCCGGCGACCCGCTGAGCTATGTCAAGGACGGCCAGACCCGCCGCTTGCAGCGCCGCACGGCGGTGGTCGAGGTCAAGACGCCGAACGGCCCGCGCCTGCACACCCGCACGGTGTATTTCACCCCCGACGGGCCGCTGGTCAACCTTCCGGCTGCCGGCCTGACCTGGACCCCGCAGGTCGCCTTCGCGCTGCGCGACGCCAACCGGAACAACACCCGCATGATCGCCACCTGGCTGGCTTTTGCCGGTGCAAAGGACGTGCAGGGCGTCCGCGCGGCGCTTGACCTCCAGGGCATTCCCTGGGTCAACACCATTGCGGCGGACCGGGGCGGAAACGCGCTGTACGCCGACATTTCCAGCTCGCCCAACGTGTCGGCGGCGCAGCAGCGGGCCTGCACGCCCCCGGCCCTCGCGCCGCTGTTTCCGGCGGCGGGTCTGGCGGTCCTCGACGGCAGCCGCTCGGCCTGCGACTGGCAAAACGACCCCGCTTCACGGGTGCCGGGCCTGCGCTCGCCGGGCCGGATGCCGGTGCTAACGCGCACCGATTTCGTCGCCAACTCCAACAACAGCGCGTGGCTCGCCAACCCCGCCGCGCCGCAGACCGGCCTCGACCCGCTGGTGGGGGAGGTGAACGCCGTGCAGTCTCCGCGCACCCGCATGGGCCTGCTCGCCATCGCCCGGCGCCTGAACGGGACCGACGGGCTGCCCGGCAAGACCTTCGACATTCCGAGCCTGCAGGCCACCCTGCTGCGCGAGGACAACCTCTCCGGAGAAATGTACGCCGCCGACGCTGCCTCCCTGTGCCAGTCGGCGGGCGGCCCCGAACTGCAACCCGCCTGCGCCGCGCTTGCCGCGTGGGACCGCCGCAGTTCGCAGGAAAGCCGGGGCGCGGCCCTGTGGCGCGAGTTCTGGAAGCGGGCGCGGGCAATTCCGAACGTCTACGCGGTGCCCTTCGAAGCGGGCGACCCGGTGAACACGCCGCGCGGCCTGAACGTGGCGGACCCGACCACGCAGGCCGCGCTGCTCGGGGCGCTGCGGGAAGCGGCCTCGGCCCTGACCACGGCGGGCGTGCCCCTGGACGCCCCGCTCGGTGAGGTGCAGGGGGTCATGCGCGGGGGCGACTTCATCTCGCTGCCCGGCGGCCCCGAGTTCGAGGGCGTGCTGAACAAGGTCGAATTTGCCCCCCTCGCCCAGGGCGGCTACCGCGAAGTCGTGGGCACCAGCTCCAGCTATATCCAGACGGTGGGCTTTACCGACAGCGGCGTGCAGGCCGAGGCGGTGCTCACCTACGGTCAGTCGAGCAATCCCGAGTCGCCCCACTTCAGCGACCAGACGCGGCTGTTCTCGCGCAGTGAGTGGGTCAACCTGCCTTTCACGCAGCCCGAAATCGAAGCCGACCCCGCCCGGACGGTGGTGCAGCTTTCGGAGTGATAGAGCGCGGGCCGGTGCTGTGGCCCGCGCTCCTTGTCTCTCCCCGGCTAGTCCGCGTCTGGCCGGGGAAAGCGCTTGGTCAGCCAGCGGTCGAAGCGGGCGAGGTTGTCCTTTTGCCGTTCGTAGGCGCTGTTCAGCACATGCAGCCGGGTCTGGAGGCGCTGAAGCTGCTCGTCGGTCAGCGGCACGTCCTCGCGCACCCAGTCGCGGCGGTAGGTGCCGTCGGGCGCGTGGGTGGCGCGGCGCAGGGCCACCATGTCGCGGGCTTCTTCCAGCGTCATGCCCAGCGAGCGCAGGTCGAGCAGGTCGCGCAGCAGCCGCAGCGAGTACGGCGCGTACAGCACCCGGCCCGAGGCCGTGACCTGGTCGGGCGGCAGCAGGCCGATTTCGGCGTAGTGCATCACCGTGCGCCGCGTCACCCCCGCTTCACGGGCGAGTTCGGCGGTGGTGTAGAAGGTCAGCTCGGTGGTTGCAGGAACAGGGGTCAAGGTGTGATGACCACCTTCCCGGTCACCTGCCGGTTCAGCAGCGCCCGCAGCGCTTCCGGACCGCGTTCCAGGGAATAGCGCGCGCTGACCAGGGGCCGCACCTGCCCTTCGGCGATCCAGCCGAGCAGCCGGGCCATGTTTTCGGCGTTGGCTTTCGGTTCGCGCCGCGCGAACTCGCCCCAGAACACGCCGACCAGACTCGACCCCTTGAGCAGCGGCAGGTTGAGCGGCAATCTGGGAATCTCGCCCCCTGCAAAGCCGATGACCAGATAACGTCCGTTCCAGCCCAGTGAGCGGAAGGCGGGTTCGGCGTAGCGGTCACCCACCGGGTCGAACACCACGTCCACGCCGTCCTTGCCGGTCAGCGCCCGCAGGCGCTCGCGCAGGTCCTCCTCGGCGTAGTTGATGACCTCGTCGGCCCCGTGCTCGCTCGCGGCGGCGCATTTTTCCGGGGTAGACGCCGCCGCGATGACCCGCGCCCCCAGCGCCTTGCCGATCATGACCGCCGCCAGCCCCACGCCCCCCGCCGCGCCGAGAACGAGCAGGGTTTCGCCCCCGTGCAGTTGCCCGCGCTGAATCAGGGCGTGCAGGGCGGTGCCGTAGGCCAGCGGCAACGTCGCCGCCACGTCCGCCGGAAAACCGGGGGGCAGAGGAATCACGTGGGCGGCAGGCGCGACCAGATGCGAGGCGAAGGCCCCGGTCCCGGTAAAGGCGACCACGCTCTGACCGGGCCTGAGGTGGGTCACTCCTTCTCCCACCGCCGCCACGGTCCCGGCGGCTTCGGCGCCCGCCACGAAAGGCAGGGGCGGGCGAACCTGATACTGCCCCATCACCATCAGCGCGTCGGGGTAGTTCACGCCCGCCGCTTCCACGGCTATGACCACCTCGCCGGGGCCGGGCGTGGGGTCGGGCTGCTCGAGGACGGTCAGGGCTTCGGGCTGGTCGAACTGCTGGCAAACGAGGGCACGCATGGCAAAACCTCCGGAAGTGTGTAGGCGAAACAGGGGAGAGCGGTCAGGCGGGTGTGCCCTATAGTAACGCCAACGTACAAAGTAAACGTCAGCGGACATTTCCTCACTGCGTTTTGCCGCCCCCCTCTCCCTTTTTCCCACGAGGTATTCCGACATGGCCCCCTTCCTGAGCAAACGCGACCTGCAATTTCAACTGTTCGAGGTGCTGGACACCGCCCGGCTGCCGGAGCGCCCCCGCTTCGCCGAGCACTCGCGCGAGGTGTATCAGGACATCCTGAACGTCGCTTACGGCGTGGCCGAGAAGTATTTCGCCAACCACGCCCGCGCCGCCGATGTCAACGAGCCGCACATCGAAGGCGGCAAGGTCAAGCTGCTGCCCGAGGCGAAACAGGCTCTGGAAGCCTTCCGCGACGCCGGGTTTTTCTCCGCGCACCACGACGAGGCACTCGGCGGTCTGCAACTGCCCTGGGTGGTCATGCAGGCGGTGCAGGCGCACTTTCAGGCGGCCAACCCCGGCACCAGCAGCTACAGCTTCCTGACCATCGGCAACGCCAACCTGCAACGGGTGTTCGCCAGCCCCGAGCAGCAGGAAAAGTACATGCGGCCCCTGCTCGAAGGCCGCTGGTTCGGCACGATGGCCCTGTCCGAACCGCACGCCGGGTCGGGTCTGGCCGACATCACGACCACCGCGACCCCGCGTGAAGACGGCACCTACTCCATCACCGGGACCAAGATGTGGATTTCGGGCGGCGAACACGAACTCTCGGAAAACATCGTCCACCTCGTCCTCGCCCGCATCAAGGGCGCCCCGGCGGGGGTCAAGGGCATCTCGCTGTTTCTGGTGCCGCGCTACCGCATCGACGCCGACGGCAGCGTGGGCCAGGGCGAGGCGAAACAGAGCAACCATGTCGTCCTGGCGGGCCTGAACCACAAGATGGGGCACCGGGGCACGACGAATACTCTGCTCAATTTCGGTGAAGGCGGCGAGACCATCGGTGAACTCGTGGGCGAACCGGGGCGGGGCCTGGCGCAGATGTTCCACATGATGAACGAGGCCCGCATCGGCGTGGGCATGGGCGCGGTCATGAGCGGCTACGCGGGCTACCTGGCGAGCCTGGAATACGCCCGTGACCGCCGCCAAGGTCGCCCGGCGAGCAACCGTGACCCGCAGGCCGAACCCGTGCCCATCATCGAGCACGCCGATGTCAGGCGGATGCTGCTGCGCCAGAAGGTGTTCGTGGAAGGCGGGCTGAGCCTCGCGCTGTACGCCGCCTCGCTGGTAGACGACCTGAACACCGGCCCCGAGGACGGGCGGGCCGACACCGCGCTGCTGCTCGACCTGCTGACCCCCATCGCCAAGTCCTGGCCGAGCAAGTACAGCCAGGAAGCGCTGAGCGACGCGATTCAGGTGATGGGCGGCGCCGGGTACACCCGCGACACCCCGGTGGAGATGTACTACCGCGACAACCGCCTCAACCCCATCCACGAGGGCACGGAAGGCATCCAGGGCAACGACCTGCTGGGGCGCAAGCTCACCCAGGCAAGCGGGCGCGGGCTGGAGGTGCTGCTCGCCAGGATGGAAGCCGACCTGCAAGCCGCCGAGGGACACGAGGAACTCGCAGACATCCGCGCTGGCTTGCAGGAGGCGATTCGTCAGAGCACCGCCGCCCTGCAAAGCCTGTTGCGCCGCGCCCCCGAACTGGGACCGGACCTGTTTCTGGCCAACGCCAACGCCGCGCTCGACATGGTGGGGCACACGGTGGTGGGCTGGATGTGGTTGCGGCAGGCCCTGGCCGCCGCCCGCGCCCTGCCGGAAGCCCGCAGCAGCGACCGCGACTTTTACCAGGGTAAGCTGCACGCCGCCCGCTTTTTCGCTCGCTACGAGTTGCCCAGAGTCCGCACCTGGGCCGAGCTGCTGGCGAGCGCCGACCCGACCACGCTGGAGATGCAGGAAAGCTGGTTCTGACCCATTCATACGGATTCCGATTGAATCCAGCAGATTTCTGGATTCAATCCGACTGAAAGGAGTAGGAAAAGATACGGATTTCGCGATATGGATGCACAGGCGGTGTAGTTCCGACTGTGCAGGAATTTAGCGGAATCCGTATCATGCCAGAAGCGCGCCCGGTTTTCGCCGCCTGGGTGCGCCTTTTCATGGCGAGGTGCGCCGAACGCTTCTCCGCAGGGGTCAACAGTTCAAACACAGCATATGTTCACTATCGGAATTAGTTGACTTAAGTGAACCAACTGCCCTAGACTCGGTGCATGGTCGCTTCCCTTCCTCTTTCTCGTGGCTGCCCTGGTGCCGGGGCGGGTCCGTTTCCTCCGCCGGGGCCGTGGTGACGCCGTCCGGAGATGCAGCCCCCGAGCGGCTGACCGATGACCTGATCGTGCGTTTTCTGGGGGGGCTGTGGCGGCTCAACCGCACCCTCAAGCAGGGCGTGGAGCCGCTGCTGGCCGAGCGTTATCAACTCGACCTGCGCCGCTACTTCGTGTTGCAGGCCATCGCGCGGGGCCATGCGTACCCCAAAGTGCTGGCCGAGGCCCTCGGTCTGCCCCCCAGCCTGCTGAGCCGTTACCTCGAACAGTTGACCAAGGCCGGACTCGTGGGGCGCGAAATCGACCGGACCGACTCGCGCCGGATTCACCTCACGCTGACGGACAGCGGGCACGAGGTGCTGGCCGGCATCAACCGCGCTGTCAAGAGCAGCACCAGCGAACGCCTGAGCCAGCTCGACTCCGGGCAGTTGCTGGCGCTGCTGGGCGCCATCGAAGCACTCGCGCCTGCCGCGCCCGGCGGCCCTTCTTCCTCTTCTCACTCCCAGGAGCCTGCATGACCCAATCCACTGCCCTGTCCGCCCCACCGTCCCCCAGGCCCCCGGCCCAGCCCGAAACCGAGTCGCTGCCGCACTTCACCGAACAGGAAAAGCGCATCACCCTCATCGGGCTGCTGGTCGTGTTTTTGCTCGCCGCGCTCTCGCAGAACGTGGTGGGCACCGCCATGCCGCGCATCATCGAGGAACTGCACGGCTTCAACCTCTACGCCTGGGTCACCACCTCCTACCTGCTCGCCAGCACGGTGATGGTGCCCATCTACGGCAAGCTCTCGGACCTCTACGGGCGCAAGCCGATTCTGGTGTTCGGCATCGTGGTCTTTTTGCTCGGCTCGGCGCTGTGCGGGCTGGCGGGTGAACCCTGGCTGGGCAACTTCCTCGGCGGCGGCATGAACCAGCTCATCGCGTTCCGGGCGGTGGCGGGTTTCGGGGGCGCGGCGCTGTTTACCACCGCGTTCACCATCCTGGCCGACATGTTCGACCCCACCGAGCGGGCCAAGTTCGGCGGCATGTTCGGCGCGATTTTCGGCCTGAGCATGGTGCTGGGGCCGCTGCTGGGCGGCTGGCTGACCGACGCGCTGTCGTGGCGCTGGACCTTTTACGCCAACCTGCCGCTGGGCCTGCTCGCCCTGTTCCTCATCATCGCCAAGATGCCGCCGCTCACGCACCGCATGGCGGGCAAAATCGATTTTGCGGGCGCGGCGCTGATTCTGGCGACCACCATTCCGCTGCTGCTGGCCCTGACCTGGGGCGGCACCACCTACGCCTGGAACAGTTCGACCATCATCAGCCTCTTCGCAGGCAGCCTGGTGAGCCTGATCGCCTTCCTGTTCGTCGAGCGGCGCACGCCCGACGCGATTATTCCGCTGACCCTCTTTGGCGTGCCGATGTTCAGCATCGGGAACCTCGCGTCGTTCATCATGGGCATGGCGTTTTTCGGCGTTGTTATGTTCCTGCCGCTGTACATGCAGATGGTGCTGGGCGTGTCGCCCACGGCGAGCGGCACCAGCATGCTGCCGCTGATGCTGGGTCTGATGCTTTCGAGCATCACGGCGGGCAACGTGGTCGCCAAGACCGGCAAGTACAAGCCCTGGCTCATCGGCGGCGCCCTGATTCTGATTGTGGGCATGTGGACGCTGACCGGCATCCGCTCGGACTCGCACCTCGTGGACCTGTACTGGCGCATGTTCCTGGTCGGTCTGGGCCTGGGTCCCAGTCAGAGCCTCTTTACCCTCGCCATTCAGAGCGCGGTGCCGCTGCAACAGCTCGGCGTGGCGACCTCCTCCAGCCAGTTTTTCCGCCAGATCGGTTCGACCATCGGCGCGGCGATTTTCGGCACGCTGCTGATGAACAACCTGCACAGCGAGCTGCCCCGGCACCTGCCGTCCATGCCCGGCACCGCGATGGACGCCAGGAACGTGGACCTCGGCACCCTGCGGGCCGCCAGCACCGGCCAGGGCAACGGCCCCGAGGTGCAGATCAAGAAAGCCCTCGACGAGCAGTACGCCGTGATCGAAAAGGCCATGAACGGCGACGCGGCGGCCCGCAAGACCGTGCAGGCCAACAACCAGCTTCCCGCCGAACTCAGGGCGCTGGCGACGGGCGGTCTCGACGCGCAGGTGCACGCGGGCCTGACCCGGCAGGCGGCGGGCGTGCAGGCCGCGCTGGCAAAAGGCGAACGGGGCCGTCAGGCCATCTTGCGGAACCCGAACCGCCCCGAAGCGCTCAAGGCCGCTGTGCGGGCCATTCCTGCCGCTGCCCTCGCCACGCCGCAGGCCGCGCAGGTCACCGCCGAGCGCGTGGCGCAGGGCCTGCTGGCGACCGAGCCGCAGGTGCGCGAGCAGGCCCGGACCCGCGCACTGACGACCATCAAGAAGCAGTTCGGTGCTCAGGCCCAGACCCTCGGCAAGCAGGTGGGCCAGGGCCTGAAGGAAGGCTTCACCGCCGCCATGACCAAGATGTTCGGCAGCGCCATCTGGTTCGCGCTGGCCGGATTCCTGGTCACGCTGTTCGTGCCGGTGGTGACGCTGCGCACCCGCACCGCGCCCCAGACCGAGGACGAAGGTGCGGTGCCGGTGGCCTGATACGGATTCCGCTAAATTCCTGCACAGTTCCGGATATGGGGGAATTGGACGGAATCCGTATGAGCCGAAACCTTTGACAGAGCTGGGGGCTTTCCACAAGGAGGTCCCCGGCTCTTTTTTTGACTCCCCTTCTTTTCAGGCGGCGCAAACGTGACCCTCCCTTCTCGCCTCCCCGCCGTGATGGTTTACCCTCTAGGCCGATGAAAAAACGTGCTCTGTTCGCCGCACTGCTGTGCACCTCCGCCGCCGCGAGCGGCACCCTGGTCGTCGCGGGCAGCGGCGAACCCGCCACCCTGGAATCGGCCAACGCCCACGACTCGGTCACCATGCATGTGCAGCGCCAGATCTATGACCGGCTGATCAACGTCAGGCCCGGCAGCACCGACCTCGTGCCGGGGCTGGCCCTGAGCTGGACGCCCAACCGCGACGCGACGAGCTGGACCTTCCGGCTGCGTCCGGGGGTCAAGTTCCACGACGGCACGCCCTTCAACGCCGACGCCGCCGTCTTCAACCTGCGCCGCTGGTGGGACCGGGACGACCCGAGTGGCCTGCGCGACCAGGGGCGCAAGTTCACTATCGTGGCCGACCTGCTCGGCGGCTACAAGGGCGACAAGAACGCGATGATCCGCAACGTGGTCAAGGTCAACGACCTGACCGTGCGGGTGGACCTGACCCGGCCCAACACGGTGTTTCCGGTCCAGATGAGTGCGTCGTACTGGGGCATGGCGTCTCCGGCGGCGGTCCGGGCGCAGGGCGCGAAATACGGCACCCCGCAGGGCACGGCGGTGGGCACCGGCCCCTTCGTCTTTCAGAGCTGGCGCAGCGGGGACCGCGTGACGCTGAAGGCGAACACGGCCTACTGGGGCGTCAAGCCGAAGGTGGACACGCTGGTCATCCGGGCCATCAAGGACCCCAACCAGCGCCTCAACGAACTGCGGGCGGGCACGGTGGACCTCGTGGGCGACCTGCAACCCGACGACATGAAGACCATTCAGGCCGACCCCAAGCTGGTGCTGTACAAGCGCCCGAGTTTCAACCTGGGGTATATCGGTCTGAACAACCGCAACGAGTACCTCAAAAACCCCAAGGTCCGGCAGGCGATCAGCATGGCGATCAACCGCCGCGCCGTCGTGGACACCTTCTGGGCGGGCCTGGGCCGCACCGACACCAGCGTCGTGCCGCCCGCGCTTGCCTGGGCCACCAGCCCGAAGGTGCCCGCCGACTACAAGTTCGACCCCGCCGCCGCCAAAAAGCTGCTGGCCGAGGCCGGTTACCCGAACGGCTTTACGCTCGACTTCTGGTACATGCCGATCACGCGCAGCTATTTCCCGCAGCCCAAAGCGTCTGCCGAGGCCATCGCCGCCGACCTGGCCGACGTGGGCATCCGGGTCAACCTGAAAACGGCGGACTGGGCCAAGTACCTCGAAGACCTGTTCGCGGGGCGCCTGAGCATGTTCCAGATCGGCCTCATCGGGGACTACGGCGACCCCGACTACTTCTACGGGGCGCTGTACAACCCCACCTCCACCAACGACATCGGCTGGGACGCGCCTGCCGAACTGGACACCCTGCTGCGACAGGCCCGCAGCGGCCTGACCCGGCAGGCCCGGGCGCAGGCCTATGCCCGCATCCACGAACTGACCTACAACGCGGGCTACCGCATTCCGCTGGTCCACAGCCAGTCGGTGGCCGCCGCCCGCAGCTATGTCAAGGGCTGGGTGCTCAGTCCCTTCAGCAGCGAGCCGTACAACACGGTGCGGCTGGTCGGCAAGAAGTAATACGGATTCCGATTGAATCCAGCAGATTTCTGGATTCAATCCGACTGAAAGGAGTAGGAAAAGATACGGATTTCGCGATATGGATGCACAGGCGGCGCTTTCCCGACTGTGCAGGAATTAAGCGGAATCCGTATAAGGGTAAGAGTGAGATAACGGGGGCGGTTTGCTGAAGACGGCAGGCCGCCCCTCAATACATGAATTCCTCGATGTCGTACCGCGCCGCTTGCACGCCCGGCTTGTGTGCCCGCAGGAACCCGCGCAGGGCTTCTGCCTGGGCTTCGCGCTCGGCGGGCGTCAGGGGCAGCACACCGCTGTCCCGCGCCCGCGCCGCGTAGTCGCCGTGTGGGACGAAGGGAGAGAGGTACACCAGGTCGCCCACCCCCAGGGGCAGCCGCTCCAGCAGCCGCCGCGTGTCGGCGAGGTGCGCCGCCGCATAGGTCTGGCCCCCCACCCCGGTCATGAAGATGGGCGCGACGTTCAGCCCCGCCGCCTTGAGGTCGTGAATCAGGGTGGTGGCCTGCGCCGCGCTGCCGGGCTTGTCGAGCCACGCGAGCAGCGGGTCGTGTCCCGTTTCCAGTCCCAGGTACACCCGCCGCACGCCCGCCTCGCGCAGTTCTTGCCAGTCGGCCACGCTCTTGCGGCTGCCGGTGAACACGTCGAGAAACCCGTGAACCTCACGCCCCGGAAACGCCGCCCGCGCCTGCGCGATCAGCGGCAGCAGTTTGCCGTTGGAGAGCATCAGCGCGTTGCCGTCGGCCAGAAAGAGCGAGCGCCGCAGCCGCGCCCCCTCGCCCAGCAGGTCCGCTACGGCCCGCAGGTGCGCGGCGAAATCGCTCGGCGTCTGCACGCTGAAGGGCCGGTCCCGGTAAAAGGTGCAGAAGGTGCAGCGGTTCCAAGAGCAGCCCCGCGTCGCCTGCACCACCACGGCGAAGTACTGGTCGGGCGGCAGGATACTGACCGGCGCATAGGCCGCCGCGAACCGCTCCTGCTCGGCCCGCAGCCGCGCCGGGGTCCAGGCCAGCACCCGGTCCAGCAGGGGAGACGCGAGGTCAGCCTGCGCCTGCGCCGCCGCGCCGAGCAGGGCCGCAAACACCCGTTCCTGCTCGGCTTCGTTCGCCTGCCAGCGCCGCCGCTGCCCGCCGTGCTGCCGCCGCCCCAGCAGCCGCGAGTCGAGGGCGCGTTTGTACAGCGTGCCCGGCGCAAACGGCGGACTGAACCACGTCAGCAACCGGCCCTCGGCGTCGAAACTCAGCACCTCGTTGCCCGCGCCTGTCCCGCTCCGACTCAGCGTGAACGACTCGGGCCGGGCCTGAAGGGTCCAGCCTGTGGTTGGGGGTATTGGAGAAGTGGGCGGCGGGAAAGTCGGCGGCGGGGTCGGCATGGGCGAAGGGAAGGGTAGCGCGGGGAATGGGAGGGTAACCGGGGGAGAAGCAATGTCCTGCACGGTCCTCCCCCGTCGCCCCTCATACGGATTCCGATTGAATCTGGTAGTTTCAGATTCAATCCGAGCGGATGCGAGTAGGAAAAAATACGGATTCTGCGATATGGATGCACAGGCGGCGCTTTCCCGACTGTGCAGGAATTAAGCGGAATCCGTATCAGCCCGGAATCAGGGCTGCGAAGCTCTGGCTGGGGCCGAAGGTTTCGGTAAAGCGGCGCTCGGCAGGCACCTGCAACTCGTCGAGCAGGGCCTCCACCGCCCCCGAAAAGCCCACAGGCCCGCAGAAGTAGAACTCGGCGTCGCCTGCGGGCAGGGCGCCCCGCACGGCGTCCAGGCTCAGGCGTCCGGCCACGTCGTGGTGGGTGCCGAGCACGTCACCGGGCTGCGCGTCGTCGTAGAACACGACCTTGCGAAAGTGCGGGTACTCCCGCGTCAGCCGCGCCACATCGTCGCGGAAAGCGTGGACCGAGCCGTTCTGCGCCGCGTGGATAAAGGTCACGGGCCGCTGCGACCCCTCGCGGGCCAGCGTCTGCACCATCGCCAGCATCGGGGTGATGCCCACGCCGCCGCTGATGAGGACCACCGGGCGCTCGCTGCGCTGAAGCACGAAGTCGCCCGCCGGAACGTGCACGAGCAGTTCGTCGCCTTCCTGCACCGTGTCGTGCAGGTGGCCCGACACCAGCCCGCCGTCCTCGCGCTTGACCGAGATGCGGTAATGCTCGCGGCTCGGCGCGTCCGAGAGGCTGTACTGCCGGATTTGCCACGTGTCCTGTCCCGGCACCTTCACCTTGAGGCTGAGGTACTGCCCCGGCTGGTAGGCGGGCAGCGGCCCACCGCCCACCGGTTCCAGCACGAAGGACGTGATGACGCGGCTCTCGGTCACCTTCCGCGCCACCCGGAAGGGCCGGAAGTCGCGCCAGCCGCCGGGCTGCTCGGCGCCCGCGTCGTACATGCCCTGTTCCACCCCGATCATCAGGTCGGCCAGCTCCCCGTAGGCGGCGGCCCAGGCGTCCAGAATCTCCGGCGTGGCGGCGTCGCCCAGCACCTGTGCAATCGCGCCCAGCAGGTGCTCTCCGACGATGGGGTAATGCTCGGGCCGCACTTCCAGGCTGACGTGCTTGTGGGCGATCCGGCCCACCATGCCGCCCAGCACCTCGGGGTGGTCGATGTGTGCGGCGTAGGCCAGCACCGACGCCGCCAGGCTGCGGGCCTGCTTGCCGGTCTGCTGGTTGGCGGGGTTGAAGATATTGAGCAGTTCGGGGTGCGCGGCGAACATGGAGGCGTAGAAGGTGCGGGTTATCGTTTCGCCGTGCGCCTCCAGCGCGGGAACGGTGGCCTTGACGATGGCTTTCTGGTCGGGGGTCAGCATGAACGGCTCCTGGGGAAAGGGGATTTGAAAGTGGACCTTTTTATCCACTTTGTTTGACGACTCAGGGTAGGACTCCTTAAAGTGGATGTCAAGCTCCAGTTTTGGAGGAGGGGAAGGGGGGAGGAAAGATGTTTTCACAGACCGCCGAATATGCGCTGCGGGCCGCCGTGGTGCTGGCCGAACAGGGCCGCGCCCTGAGCGCCGCCGAACTCGCCCGACTTTCCGAGGTGCCGCCGCCCTACCTGTTCAAGGTGATGGGCCAGCTGGTCCGCGCAGGCGTGGCGACCGCGCAGCGCGGCAAAAACGGGGGCTACCGCCTCAGCCGCCTCCCCGCCGACATCACGGTGCTGGAGGTGGTCAACGCGGTGGACCCGCTGCCGCGCATTCGCCACTGTCCCCTCGGCAAGCCCGAGCACGAGCGGGCGCTGTGCCCGCTGCATCACCAGCTCGACGTGACCTATGCCCAGATAGAAACGACCCTGGGCAGCCGCAGCCTCTCCGAGATGACCGACATTCCGGCCAACCGTATTTCCTGACGTTCCGTCTGCACTTCGGCTTTACACTGAGGCATGAACCGTTTGCTGCTGGTGCCCGCGCTTCTCGCTTCCCTCTCCGCTCCGGCACTGGCCCTGACGGAGACACAGGCACAAATACAGACACAGGCACAAACACAGACACAGGCACAGCCGGCCCCGCTCACCCCCGAGCAGGCCGTGACCCGGCTGCTCGACGGCAGCGAAGTACAGGAAGGCTGGTTCGCCCCTGAACTGCTGGAGCAGGTGCCCCTTGCCACCTTGCGGGCGCAACTCGGCAGCCTGAGTGGGGTGTTCGGCCCCTTTCAAAAGGTGGAAATGCAGGACGGGCAGCAGGTCGCCGTGTTCGCACGCGGACGCCTGGCGGTGCGGGCCAAGCTCGACGCGCAGGGGCGACTGACGGACCTGGGGCTGACGCCCCTCGGCGTGCCGTCCGCGCCCAGCATGACCGCCGAGCAGCAGTGGCTCGGGCGCGACGTGCTGACCCGGTTGCTGACGGACGACACGGTCGACCCGGCTCTGCTGAGTGCCGACTTTCTGGCCGCCGTGCCCGCAGAGCAGCTTCAGGCTTCCTTCGCGGCATTCCGCGAGCAGTTCGGGCCGTTTCGTGAAGTGACCGCCAGCGCGCAGGGCTGGCAACTCGTCTACGAGCGCGGCGCGGTGCCGGTGCTGGCGCTGACGCTCGACGCGGCGGGCAAGATCAGCGGCCTACGGGTGGGGGCACCCACAGCGCGTTTCACGTCGCTGGCGCAGGCCCAGGCCGCCTTCGCCGCGCTGCCGGGCCGGGTGAGCCTGCTGGTGCAGGAGGTGGGCGGCCCGGTGCAGGTCAGCCTGAATGCCGGGCGGCCCCTCGCCGTCGGGTCGGCCTTCAAGCTGGCGGTGCTGGGCGAAGTGCAGGCGCAGGTGCAGGCCGGGCGGCTGCGCTGGGACGAGAAACTGACCCTCACCGACGCCGCCCGCAGCCTGCCGAGCGGCGCCCTGGCGCTGGCCGAGGCGGGGGGCACGTACACGGTGCGCGACCTCGCCGACCGGATGATCGCTCAGAGCGACAACACCGCCACCGACCTGCTGCTCGCCCGCGTGGGCCGCGCCGGGGTCGAGGCCCGACTCGGCCAGAGCGCCATGCCCGACACCCGCGAAGCGTTCGCGCTGAAAAACCCGGCCAACCGCGAGCTGCTGACCGCCTACCGCGCCGCCGGGCTAAACCACGACGCCCGCCGCGCCGTTCTTGCGCAGGCACGCACCGCGCCGCTGCCCACCGCCCAGACGTTCGCCGCCGGACCCGTTGCCGCCGACGTGGAGTGGTTCGCCAGCACTGCCCGACTGTGTGGGCTGATGCGTGACGTGGCCGCTGAACCCGCCACGACCATCAACCCCGGCGTGGCCGAAAAGAACGACTTTGCCCGCGTCGGCTACAAGGGCGGCAGCGAACCCGGCGTGCTGAACCTGACCACCCAGGTCACCAACCGTGCGGGCAAAAGCTACTGCGTGAGTGCCACCTGGAACGACTCCCGGGCGCTGGACGAGGCGCAGTTCATGGGCCTGTACGCTGGGGTGCTGGCGCTGCTGCGCTGACGGCCCGGACACGGCTGATAGAACTGACGCCATGGCGATAGACACAGGACGCGACTTTTCCGCCCTCACCGAGTTGCTGGGCCGCCTGACGCCCGCCGACGCTGGCGCGATGGCCCGCGCCCGGCAGCGGCAGGCCCAGCTCACCAAACCGGCGGGGGCGCTGGGCGACCTCGAAGAACTGTCGGTGCGTCTGGCAGGGGTCTTCGGCCATGAGCGGCCCGACCCGCGCGGCGCGGCGGTGCTGGTGGCGGCGGGAGACCACGGGGTCGCCGCCGAGGGCGTCAGCGCCTACCCGCCCGAGGTCACGCCCGCGATGGTGGCGAATTTTCTGGCCGACACCCCCGCTGGGCCGGGGGGCGCGGCGGTGAGTGCCCTGGCCCGCACGCTGGGGGCCGAGGTGTACGTGCTCGACGCGGGCGTGAACGCCGGCTTGCCCGACCATCCGGCGCTGACCCGCGCGGCCCGGCGCCGGGGCACCCACAACCTGCGCCGTGAGGCCGCGATGACGCGCGAAGAAACCCTCGCCCTCATCCTGGCCGGGGCTGCGCTGGCCGAACGGGCCATAGACGCGGGCGCCGATTTCGTCGTTCCCGGCGAAATGGGCATCGGCAACACCACCCCGGCGGCGGCGCTGACCGCCCGGCTGCTGGGACTCGACCCGGCAGAGGTGACCGGGCGCGGCACCGGCGTGGACGACGAGCGGCTGGCGCACAAGGTGGACGTGGTGCGCGGCGCCCTGGCCCGCACCAACGTGACGGACCCGCTGGACGTGCTGGCCGAGTTCGGGGGTTTTGAAATCGCCGCCATGCTCGGCATGATGCTGGCGACGGCGGCGCGTCGCCGGGCGGTCGTTCTCGACGGCTTCGTGGAGGGGTCGGCGGCGCTCGTCGGGGTGGCCCTGGCCCCGGCACTGCGCGACTTTCTCTTTCCGGCAGGCGAATGTGCCGAGCGCGGGCACGCGGCGCAGCTTTCACATCTGGGCCTGAACCCCATGTTTCACCTCGGCCTGCGGCTGGGCGAAGGCACCGGCGGCGTGCTGGCCCTTCCACTCCTGCGCGGCGCGGCGGCCACCCTGCGCGAGATGCGGACCTTCGAGGAAGCGGCTGTACCAGACGGGAGCAAGGGACCAGACGGGAGCACGGGACCAGACGGGAGCACGGGACCGGGCGGGGGTGAGGGGTGAGCCGCCCGCCTCGCAACTCGCCGCCCCGCCCCTCATCCCCTCAGAAGCCGACGCCCTGGCCCCCCCAGTTTCCCCCCGAGCGCCGGGCGCCCCCCGCGCAGGTGCTTCAGCCGGGCGCCGCTCCGGTGGTGACGGTCCTGCCCGCGTCTGCCTCGCCAGCCCAGACGCACCCACACGGCTGGAAGCGCAAACAGGAATTCAAGGCCTTGCACCTCGCGCTGGCGTTCCTGACCACGCTGCCGCTGCCGCATGTGCGCGACGTTCAGCCGGGCGATTTTGCGCGGGCGAGTGCCTACTATCCCCTGGCGGGCTACGTGGTGGGCGGGCTGGTGGCAGGGCTGCTGTTCCTGGGTCTACCGCTGCCGCCCGGCGTGGTCGCGGCGCTTGGGGTCGGGGTGTGGCTGCTGCTCACCGGGATGCTCCACTTCGACGGGCTGGTGGACAGCGCCGACGCCCTGTTCGCCATGAAAAGCCCGGCGCAGCGGCTCGACATCCTCAAAGACGTGCATGTGGGCGCCTTCGGGCTGGCGACGGGCGTGCTGGCGCTGCTGCTGCTCTGGAGCCTGCTGGGGGCGGGCCTGCCCTGGTACGCGCCGCTGGTGGCCGCCGTGGTCGCCCGCATGGTCGTGCTGATGCCCATGAACGCCTACCCCGCCGCCCGGCAGGAATCGCTCGGCGCCCAGTCGCGGCAGGGGCGCTGGGGGCTGGCCTTCGTGTTCGCGCTGCCCGCGCTGCTGCTGCCGCACGCCTGGATAGCGGCCCTCGTCGCCCTGCTCGGCGTGACGCTGGCCGCAGCCTGGGCGGCCCGGCGACTGGGCGGCGGCCTGAGCGGGGACATCTACGGCCTGCTCATCGTGCTGGCTGAGGTGCTGGTGCTGGGGTTCTACGCCTGGAATTTGAACGGCTGATACCGTTTTGAACAATAGATGAGGCAAAAGAAGACGCGGGATGGAGTGGAGCGAGGGAGATGGCGGCGCCTGTCCGACATCCCCGGAGAAGCACTGCGCCCCCAACAGGTCCACTGCACTTGATACAGAACTGAAATAAAGTTTGGACGATGGGCTTCGGGGAGCCACTGGAAGTCGGTGGTCCGAGAAACGAGAGCGGCCTCGCTCATGAGTCAGGCACAGTGACCATCGGCGGCGTCCCAGGGTTCAGCCAGCCTTGGCCGAGGATGTTTTTCGTGCCGCGCCGCGCTTGGTCCTGGCACCAGGATCCGACTCGTTGGTCCGGGTCCGGCTGTGGCTGCTCTTGACCCAGCGCCCGGACTTTTTCTGCTGTCCCTGCGGCCCTTCCCGACTGGCGGCCTGGGGGTAAACGGGCTGCCCCTTCTGGCGGCTATACCCGAGCCGGTGGAGATACAGCCGCGCCGTGGTCGGGTCGACCCGTCGCCCTGTTTGCCCTTCCATCCAGGCGGCGACCTTGCGGGCGGTCCACTCGCCGCCATCCTCTGGCGGGGACTGGAGGCGTTCATCGAGGGCTGCTCGCTGAGCGGCATTCAGGATCGGGGGCTGACCGGCTCGCCCTTTGCGGCGGTCCTCAATGGCTTCGGGACCCTGCTCGTTGTACAGCTTGATCACACGTGTCAGCCAACTTCGGGCACGTCCAAGTTGCTGGGTCAGGAGGATGCGTGAGGTGTGAGGTTGCTGGGTCAGCGTCCGAATGGCGAACCAGCGGTCTCGCTCGTCGGCGGTGCGGGCACCACGTTGACGGCGCAGCAGTTCGTCTTCACTCAGATGGTCCAGGGGAATCAGCGCCTTCATTGCTCAACTATACTTCCTTCTCATCTCCCTGCGTTGAGCTTGACATTCCACATGTTCGGAAAAGCACCGCAACCCCTCCGCGAGCGGCCCTGCGGGTCCACTCGACGGCGACCCCTCTGGCCCCGCTGCCGAGGCGCCTGACGACAGCCCCTGATATCTTTCGGCGACCGAGGCCGTAAAAACGATGAGCAGCACGAGGAACAGGGTGCTGGGGGGCATGACTCACCGCAGCGCGACATGCGGCGAACGGCTGCGGACCCGGCAGCACTTCAGGAGGGAGGCTATGAAAACGCGCGCAGCGCAAGCGGACGTGATCGTGGTGGGAGCGGGGCTGGCCGGGCTGGTGGCCGCCGCAGAACTGGCCGACGCGGGAAAGAGGGTGCTGGTCCTCGACCAGGAAGGCGCACAGAACCTGGGCGGACAGGCACACTGGTCGTTCGGGGGCCTGTTTTTCGTGGACAGTCCCGAGCAGCGGCGTCTGGGCATCCGCGACTCGCTGGAACTGGCCCGGCGTGACTGGGAAACGGCGGCGGGGTTCGACCGCCCCGAGGACCACTGGCCGAGAAAGTGGGCCGAAGCCTACCTGGAATTCGCCGCTGGCGAGAAGCGCGAGTGGCTGCACCGTCAGGGCATGCGCTGGTTCCCCGGCGTGGGCTGGGCCGAGCGCGGCGGCGCGGGCGCAGGGCTGCCGGGCAACAGCGTGCCGCGTTTTCACATCACCTGGGGCACTGGCCCCGGCGTCCTCGACCCCTTCGTGCGGCGGGTCCGCGAGCATGAGCGGGCGGGGCGGGTCGAGTTCAGATTTCGCTGTCGGGTGCGCCGCCTGAACATCACCGGTGGCGCAGTGCGCGGCGTACAGGGCGACGTGCTCGAACCCTCGGACGTGGGCCGGGGCGAAAACAGCTCGCGCGTGGTGGTGGGCGACTTCGACCTGACGGCTCAGGCGGTGCTGGTCACGTCGGGCGGCATCGGCGGCAATCACGAACTGGTGCGGCGTTTCTGGCCGCAGGAGCGCCTCGGCCCGGCGCCGGACGTCCTGCTTTCCGGGGTGCCCAGGCATGTGGACGGCCTTCTCCAGCAGCAGGTGGCGGCGCAGGGGGCGCGGCTCATCAACCCCGACCGCATGTGGCACTACACCGAGGGCGTGCGCAACTGGGACCCGGTGTGGCCCCGGCACGCCATCCGCATCCTGCCCGGCCCCAGCAGCCTGTGGCTGGGGCCCAGCGGTAAGCGGCTGCCCTTTCCGCACATTCCGGGGGCCAGCACCTACGACACCCTCAAACACATCACCACCCACCGTTACCCCTACACTTGGTTCCTGCTCAACCGCGCCATCATCAAACGCGAATTCGGGCTGTCAGGCAGCGAACAGAACCTGGACCTGACCAACCGCGACCTGAAGCTGCTGGCCGGGCGCGTCGGCAAGAACGTGTCGCCGGCGGTGCAGGCCTTTATGGACCAGGGGGCCGACTTCGTGGTGCGCGACAACCTGCGCGACCTTGTGTGCGGCATGAACGAGCTGACCAGCAACAACCTTGTGGACTACGAAACGGTGGAACGCGAGGTCAAAGACCGCGACCTGCAAGTGCAGAACGTGGCGGGCAAAGACGCCCAGCTCGCCATCGTGCGCGGGGCCAGGGCCATCCTGAGCGAGAAGCTGATTCGCGTGGCGAAACCCGCCCCCATCCTCGACCCGGCAGACGGCCCGCTGATCGCCGTGAGGCTGAGCGTTCTGACCCGCAAGTCGCTGGGTGGCCTGGAAACCGACCTTCAGGGGCGCGTCGTCGGCGCGGGCGGCCAGCCCATCCCCGGCCTGTACGCGGCGGGCGAAGTCGCGGGCTTCGGCGGCGGCGGCTACCACGGCTACCGGGCGCTCGAAGGCACCTTCCTGGGCGGCTGCCTCTTCGGCGGCCGGGTCGCGGGGCGGGCGATCGCGGCGGCGCTCTGATACGGATTCCGCTTAATTCCTGCACAGTCGGGAAAGCGCCGCCTGTGCATCCATATCGCGGAATCCGTATTTTTTCCATGCGCTCCGCGCAAAATTGAGTCCCAGACATGTCCGGGACTCAATTTGAAACCGTATGAGTCAAAGAAAATACGGAGCTGAGCGGCGTGGAAGAGATGGCGGCGCTTTTCCGACATCTCTGAAGAAGAGTTCAGCTCCGTATCACTCCACCAGCTTGTCGGGCGTGAAGGGGAGCCCGCGCAGCCGCTTGCCGGTCGCGTTGTAGATCGCGTTGCCGATGGCGGCGGGCACCCCCACGATGCCGATTTCACCGATGCCCTTGGCGCCGGTCGGGCCGAACATCGGGTCGGGGTGCTCGATCCAGCGGGCCTCCACCTGCGGCGCGTCGGCGTTGGCGGCGATGTGGTAGCCGGCGAAGTCGCTGTTGACCACGTGCCCGTAGCCAGGGCGCGAGTCGAGGTAACTTTCCTCGTGCAGCGCGGCGCTGATGCCCATCGTCATCCCGCCGATGAACTGCGAGTTGGCGGTGCGCGGGTTGATGATGCGGCCCCCGTCGTACACGCCGAGCATGCGGGTCACGCGCACTTCGCCCGTCACACGGCTGACCTTCACTTCGGCAAAGTGGGCGCCGTAAGCGTCGAGCGCGTACTTCTTGGCCTCGTCGGGAAAGTGGGCGCCGCCCTCGGCCTCGTCGCCTTCTGCCGGGGTCTGTCCGTACCGGCTGCGGAAATTGACGGCGGCCACCATCACCGCGCTGCCCCAGTTGTAGGTGCCGGTCGAGCCGCCCGCCAGGTACGCCAGCGGCAGGTCGGTGTGGCCGATCTGCAGCACGACCTGCTCCTCGGGCACCTGCAGGGCGTCGGCGGCAATCTGGCTCAGGATCGTCCAGGCGCCGGTCCCCATGTCGGCGGCAGCGATCCCGACGTGGTATTTGCCGCCTTTAAACGCCACGCTGGCCTTGGTGGGCGGGGTCATCTGCTTGGGGTAGGTGGCACTCGCCACGCCCATGCCGTAAAGCCACTCGCCTTCCTGCCGGGCGCGGGGCTGCGCGTGGCGCTTCTCCCAGCCGAACAGCCGCGCCCCTTCCTGTAGGCACTCTTTCAGGTAATGGCTGGAATGGGGCTTGCCGCTTTCCGGGTCGGTCTCGGGCTGGTTGCGCAGCCGCAGCTCGATGGGGTCCAGGCCCAGTTTCACCGCCAGCTCGTCCATCGCGGTTTCCTGCGCGAACATGCCGGGAAACTCGCCGGGCGCCCGCATGAAGGTGGCCGGGCCGATGTCGAGCGGCACCATGCGGGTGCTCGTCTCGCGGTGGGGCGCGGCGTAGAGGTGCCGGGTCGAGTTGACGGTCTGCTCGGCGAACTGCTTGAGGCGGCTGGTGCTCTGCTGCACGTCGTGGGTGATGGTGGTCAGCGTGCCGTCCTCCGCAGCGCCGAGCCGGAAGCGCTGATGGGTGGTCAGGCGGTGGCCCACCGAGCGGAACATCTGCTGGCGGGTCAGCATGTACTTGACCGGGCGCCCCGGCAGCAGCTTGGCCGCCAGAATGGTCAGCATCACCTGCGCGTGGGGAATGCCCTTGGACCCGAACGCCCCGCCCACGTAGGGCGAATTGATTTCCACCTGCTGCGGCAGCAGCCCGAGCAGCGGCAGCAGCATCAGCCGCGCGTACGACACGCCCTGCGAGGCGTCGTGAATCCGCAGGTGGGGCCGCTCGCCCAGCACGCCCAGCACACCGTCGAGCTTTTCTTTGTCCCACTCAGCAATCACCGAGTGCATTTCCATCGGGTTGTGGTGCTCGTAGGGCGTGGTGTACACCTCGTCCACGACCAGCGCGGCCTCGGCCAGCCCCCTGTCCACGTCGCCCTGTTTGCTGTCGGCGGGCACGCCGGTGTTGATTTTCACCGGGTTGTAGCGCTCGGGGTGCCCAGCCCGGAAGCGGGTGTCCTCCTCCTCGGCGTCGTACTCCACCCGCACCAGACCGGCGGCGTGGCGGGCGATTTCCTGCGTCTCGGCGATCACCGCGCCGATGTACTCGCCGAAATAGTGCACGTCGCGGTTTTGCAGGATATACAGCTCGGTGTCGGTCTTGGCGAGCAGGTTGGGGGCGTTCTCGTGCGTCAGCACTTCCAAGACGCCGGGCAGGGCGCGGGCCGCCGAGTCGTCGATAGAGCGGATTTTGCCCTTGGCGATGGTGGAGGTGAGCGGAAACAGGTACGCCGGGTTCTGTGCCGGTTGCTCGAAGGCGTAGGGCGCGGTGCCGGTCACTTTCAGCGGGCCGTCGATGCGGACCCGGTCCTGGCCCACGCTGCCTTTCTTCTCTGCTGCGCTCATGTCTGCTGGGCTGATGTCTGCTGGGCTGATCTCTCCTGGGCTCATGCGGCTCCTCCCTGTTCGGCGCGGCGCTGCGGAGTCCCGCCGTCGCGCAGTTCTTCCAGCACCGACACCACCATGTTCCGCAGCATCGGCACCTTGAAGGCGTTTTCCGGGCCGCTCCGGGCACTGCCCAGCTCGGCTTCGATGGCGGCGCGGAAGTGCTCGGCGGTGGCCGGGCGTCCGGTCAGCTCGGCTTCGGCCACCGCCGCCCGCCAGGGCTTGTGCGCCACCCCGCCGCAGGCGAGCCGGACCTCGCGGACCACGCCGCCTTCGAGGTGCAGCGCCGCCGCCACCGACACGAGCGCGAAGGCGTAGGAGGCGCGTTCGCGGGCCTTGCGGTAGGTGGAGTGCGCGGCGACGGGCACGGCGGGCAGCTCCACCGCCGTAATCAGTTCACCGGGCCGCAGGGTGGTGTCGAGCTGCGGGGTGTCGCCCGGCAGGCGGTGAAAGTCGGCGAAGGGAATGCGGCGCTCGCCCTCCCGGCTCTGCGCGACCACCACGGCGTCCAGCACCGCCAGCGCCACGCACATGTCCGACGGGTGGACGGTCACGCAGTGCTCGGACGCGCCGAACAGGGCGTTGTATTTGCCGAAGCCGTGGATGGCCGAGCAGCCGCTCCCCGGTTCACGCTTGTTGCACGGGGTGGCCGGGTCGTAGAAGTACACGCAGCGGGTGCGTTGCAGCAGGTTGCCGCCGGTGGTCGCCATGTTGCGGATCTGTCCCGACGCCCCGGCCAGAATCGCTTCGGCGAGCACCGGGTACCGCTGCCGGATGAGGGGATGCGCGGCCATGTCGCTGTTGCTGACCAGGGCGCCGACGCGCAGGCCGCCGCCCGCCGTCTCGGTGATGTCGGTGAGGTCGAGGCGCGACACGTCCACCAGCCCCGACACCTCGCGGATGCCTGCCCGCAGGTGGTCCACCAGGTTGGTGCCGCCCGCCAGGAACGCCCCGCCCGGCCCGAGCAGGTCGAGGGCCTCGGGCACCGTGTTCGCCCGCTGAAAGTCGAAAGGCTTCATACGTTCACCCCGCTGGCGACGGGAAGGGGGCGCACCACTTGCGCCTGCTCCGCCTGCCCGGCCTCACGGACCGCAGCGACGATGTTCACGTAGGCCCCGCAGCGGCAGAGGTTGCCGCTCAGACGCTCGCGGAGTTCGGCGTCGGTGAATTCGGGCGCTTCCCGCACGTCGGGCGTGACGTGGCTGGGCATTCCCTCGGCGAGTTCCTGCAAGGCCCCCACCGCCGAGCAGATTTGCCCCGGCGTGCAGTAGCCGCACTGAAAGCCGTCGTGGTCCAGAAATGCCTGCTGCATGGGGTGAAGGTTGCCCACGCTGCCCAGCCCCTCGCTGGTCACGATGTCGGCGCCGTCGTAGGACGCGGCCAGGCACAGGCACGCCAGCACGCGCCGGCCACCTGCGAGCACCGTGCAGGCGCCGCACTGCCCGTGGTCGCACCCCTTTTTCACCGAGGTCACGCCGAGGCGGTCGCGCAACGTGTCGAGCACCGAGGCGCGGGGGTCGAGGTCGAGGGTGTGCTGCTCCCCATTGACCGTGAATTGGACGGGAATCTTCATGCTGACCTTCCTTCCGGCCGCCTGGACCGAGTGAAAATAGGGGTTTGCCACCCAGGATATGTCGTGTGGCCGGGGGAGCGGGCGGCCTCCGCCTGCACTATCATCTGTGCCTGCACTGTCATCTGTACCTGCACTGTCACTTGCATCCGTGCCTGCACTGTCATTTGCCCGGTTGGGCACCTGCTCGGCCGGGCACCTGCTCGTTCGGGCGTCTGCCAGGCCCGCGCTCAGGCACCGGGCGCGGCCCAGCGGGAAGACCGGCAAGAGTATCCTGCGGCTCTCTCGCTCTTCCTCCTCTCCTTTCCCGAGGTACCCCATGACCCCCACCCTGTCCCCGGCGCTCCCCGTGACCCTGACCATCAACGGCGAGCGGCGCACCCTCACCCTCGACCCGCGCACCTCGCTGCTCGACGCGCTGCGTGAACACCTGGGCCTGACCGGCACGAAAAAAGGCTGCGACCACGGGCAATGCGGCGCCTGCACGGTGCTTGTGAACGGCGAACGCCTCAACAGTTGTCTGTCGCTGGCGGTGATGCACAGCGGCGACGAGGTGACGACCATCGAGGGCCTCGGCACCCCCGAACACCTCCATCCCATGCAGGCCGCTTTCGTCGCCCACGACGGCTACCAGTGCGGCTACTGCACCTGCGGGCAGATCATGTCGGCGGTGTCGGTCCTGGGGGAAATCGGGCGCGGCATTCCCAGCCACGTCACCGCCGACCTCGGCCACGTCGAGTTTTCCGACGCCGAGGTGCGCGAGCGCCTGAGCGGGAATCTCTGCCGCTGCGCCGCCTACGTGAACATCGTGGCGGCGGTGCGCGACGTGTACGAGCAGGGCCAGGCTCAAGAGCAGGGGGGAAAATGAAAGCGTTTACCTACGAGCGGGCCGACTCGGCAGATGCGGCCCCCGCGCAACTCGCGGAGAACGGCAAATACATCGCGGGCGGCACCAACCTGCTCGACCTGATGAAGCTGGAAATCGAGGCGCCGGCGCAGCTTCTCGACCTCAACCACGCCGGGCTGGACACCATCGAGCCCACGCAGGACGGCGGCCTGCGCATCGGCGCCCTGGTCCGCAACACCGCGCTCGCTGCCGACCCCCGCGTGCGCGAGGAGTACGAGGTGCTCAGCCGCGCCCTCCTCGCCGGGGCGTCCACCCAGATTCGCAACCGGGCGACGACGGCGGGCAACCTCCTTCAGCGCACCCGCTGCCACTACTTCTACGACCGCGCCCTGCCCTGCAACAAGCGCGAACCGGGGACCGGCTGCGGCGCCCTGTCCCCAGGCGGCGTCAACCGCGACCTCGCGGTGGTCGGCGTGAGCGAGCACTGCATCGCCCAGCACCCGTCGGACATGGCGGTGGCGCTGCGGGTGCTCGGTGCCGAGGTGGAAACGAGGAACGCGGGGGGAGAGACGCGCCGCCTCGCGCTCGACGACTTCTACCGGCTGCCGGGCGACACCCCGCACCTGGAGAACGCGCTCGAACCCGGCGAACTCGTGACCGCCGTGCGGCTCCCGCCCCCGACCGGCACCGAGCACCGCTACCGCAAGGTGCGCGACCGCTCGTCCTACGCCTTCGCTGCCGTGTCGCTCGCCACCGTGAGGGGCGGGCGCGGGGGCAGCCGCTGGGTGCGCTTCGCCTTCGGGGGCGTGGCGCCGCGGCCCTGGCGGATGGAAGCCGCCGAGGAGGTGCTGGCCCAGGGCGCCGACGCCGTGTTCGATAAACTCTTCGAAGGTGCCCGCCCCACCGAGCAGAACGCCTTCAAGCTCGTGCTCGCCCGTCGCCTGCTCGCTGAGGCGCTGGGCGAGGAGTTGCCCGCGCACCGGCTGGCCGCGCCGCACCCGGCGCCCGAGGTTCCCGACCTGCCCGCTGCCCCGTCTGGAGGCGAGAAATGAAATTCACCGAACCCGCCGGACCCACCCCGCTCGACCAGGAACGGGTGCTGACCCGGCCCCACCCCCGCAAGGAAGGGCCGCTCAAGGTCACCGGGCAGGCCACCTACGCCTACGAGTACCGCGACGCCGCGCTGCGGGACGCCGCCTACGGGTTCGTCCTCGGCTCCGACATCGCGCACGGCAGCCTGCTCGACATCGACACCGCCGAGGCCGAGGCTGCGCCCGGCGTGCAGCTCGTCCTGACCCACAAAAACATGCCCGCCCAGGGCGAGAACCCCGGCGTCGCTCCCCAGCAGGACGACGCCACGCCGCAGCTCGCCGGAACCGCCATCCACCACCACGACCAGGCGATTGCCCTGGTGGTGGCCGACACCTTCGAGCAGGCCCGCGCCGCCGCCCGCCTCATCCGGGTGCGTTACCGCCGCCTGGACGGAGCCTACGACCTCGCCGCGCAGCTCGGGCAGGCCGAACCGACCAGCGACTCCGAAGACAGCGTGGTGGGCGACTTTGACCGGGCCTTCGGCTCGGCGCCGGTTCGGGTAGACGTGACCTACACCACCCCCGACCAGTCGCAGGCGCCGATGGAGCCGCATTCCAGCCTCGCCCACTGGGAAGGCGACCGGCTCACGCTCTACACCTCGCACCAGATTCTGCACTGGGTCCACCGGGGTCTAGCCAAGACCCTGCAGGTGCCGCAAAAGGACATCCGCATCGTCAGCGCCTACGTGGGCGGGGGCTTCGGCTCCAAGCTGCTGTTCTACGCCGACGCGGTGCTCGCGGCGGCGGCGGCGCGGCAACTCGGGCGCCCGGTCAAGGTGATGCTGACCCGGCACCAGATTTTCAATCACACCAGCCACCGCCCCGCCACCGTGCAGCGCCTGCGGCTCGGGGCCGAGAAGTCGGGCCGCCTCGTCGCCGTGGGGCACGACTCCTTTTCCGGCAACCTGCCCGGCGGGGACGCCGAGACCGCCGCCGACCAGACCAAGCTGCTCTACGCGGGCGAACACCGCCTGATTCGCACCCGGCTGGCCGAACTCGGGCTGCCCCCCGGCGCCTCCATGCGCGCGCCCGGCGAGGGGGCGGGCATGCTCGCCCTGGAATGCGCGGTGGACGAACTCGCCGAGGCGCTGGACATGGACCCGGTGGAGCTGCGCATCCTCAACGACGTGCAGTACGACCCGGAGAAAGGCCCGGGCCGCCCCTACTCCTCGCGCCGCCTGGTCGAGGCCCTGACGGTGGGCGCCGAGCGGTTCGGCTGGAAGGAGCGCCGCAGGCCCGGCGAGCGCCGCGAGGGCGACTGGCTGGTCGGCCTGGGCGTCGCCTCGGCCTTCCGCGGCAACCTGGTGCAGAAATCCGGCGCCCGCGTACGGCTCGAGCAGGACGGCACCCTGACGGTGGAAACGCAGATGACCGACATCGGCACCGGCAGCTACACCATTCTGGGGCAGGTGGCCGCCGAGATGCTGGGGCTGACGCTCGAACAGGTCACGGTCCGGCTGGGCGACACCGACTTTCCCCGCGCCGCCGGGTCGGGTGGGTCCTTTGGCGCCAACAGTTCCTCCAGCGGCGTCTATTACGCCTGCCGCGACCTGCGGACCGCGATTGCCAAGAAACTCGGCTTCGACCCGAACACGGCGGTCTTTGAAGAAGGGTACGTGCGCGACGGCCAGGGCGGCAAACGGGCGGCGCTCAGGGGCCTGGCGGGCAAGGGCGGCCTGAGTGCCACCGGGGAAGCGAGTTTCGGCGACCTCACCGAGCGCTACGTGCAGGCGAGCTTCGGGGCGCACTTCGCCGAGGTGGCAGTGGACGTGGTGACCGGCGAAACGCGGGTGCGCCGGCTGCTGAGCGTGGCCGCCGCCGGACGCATCCTCAACCCCGTCACCGCCCGCAGCCAGTGCCTCGGCGGCATGACGATGGGCATCGGCGCCGCGCTGATGGAGGAGCTGAAGGTGGACACCGGGCGCGGGCTGTTCGTCAACCATGACCTCGCCGAGTACCACGTGCCGGTTCACGCCGACATTCCCGACCTCGACGTGATCTTTCTCGACGAACTCGACGACAAGTCCTCGCCGGTCAAGGCCAAGGGCATCGGCGAACTCGGCATCTGCGGCGTGGGCGCGGCGGTGGCGAACGCGGTCTACAACGCGACCGGCGTGCGCGTGCGCGATTACCCGCTGACGATGGAGAAAATCCTGAGCGGTTGGAGCCGCCAGGAACGGGGCTGAAGTTCCTTTACCAGCACCTTTTATACGGATTCCGATTGAATCTGGTCGTTTCAGATTCAATCCGACTTGCAAAGCTGCGCAGCAGAGCGGATGCGAGTAGGAAAAAATACGGATTCCGCGATATGGATGCACAGGCGGCGCTTTCCCGACTGTGCAGGAATGAAGCGGAATCCGTATTACTGGGCGCCTTCATTAACCGTGCCGCAGGTTCCTGGTCAACACAGCCGGGCGACCTGCGGCGCACACTGTCGGCATGACCGGAGAAAGCGTCAGGCCCGAGGAACACAAGGACAAGCAGACCGCGAGCAGCGGGGCCAACAATCTGCTGGAGCGCCGCTACTGGGTGGAATTTCAGAACCCGACCCTGCCCGCGCCGGAGCTGATGCGCGACATCAAGCTCAAGATCGAGCACTACTCGCCCGGCCTGCTCGCCAACTTTGAAAAGACGGTGGGCGAGGAGCGCGAACTGCGCGTCGGCGACCAGTTCTGCATCCGCATTCTCGGTCCCTGGAACGGCGACGTGCGGGTGACCGACGTGGACGACCATTCCTTCACCTTCGAGACCCTCAAGGGCCACCCCGAGGCCGGGACCATCTGCTTTTCCCTGACGCCGCACGAATACTTCGCCGACGCCTGGCACTTCGAGATTCGCTCGCTCGCCGCCTCGCGTGACGGGTTGGTGGCCTTTACCTACGACACGCTGGGGGTCGGCAAGAAGATGCAGGAAAAGACCTGGGTGTCGTTTTGCCAGCGCGTGGTCGAAAAAAGCGGCGGCCAGCAGCTCGGTGACATTCAGGTGCGCACCCTGGCAAAAGAGGAAATGCCGCACGAGGTGAAAGCGGAGGCCGAATGAGCCGCCAGCAGCCCCCGCTCTACGAGGTCCAGAAAGCCCGGTTGGAAGCGTATGCCAAGGCCAAGGCCAGCTTCGACCTCACCCGGACGAACGAGTACACGACCGAAACCGGCTGGCACCTCGACGACTACGAGCAGGAGCTGCCCGCCGAGGCGCCCGGCGCGCCGGTGGCGGGCGGGTCCTTCGAGGCCGCCCAGCAGGTGCTGCGCAACTACAGTTTCCCGCCGCCCGAACTCATCACCGGCATCTTTATGCCCGACACCCCGCTCGAAGACCGCGTGATGGTGCTGCGCGGGCGCTTCCTTGTCTTTACCTTCTGGTTCGGCGTGCGGGTGGGCCAGGTCATCAACGAGCAGCGCACCGCGCCCGATGGCACCCCGGAAGCGGTCTGGGGTTACAACTACCACACGCTGGAAGGCCACTTCGAGCAGGGCCAGATCGAATTCACCATCCACAAGCAACTCAACACCGGGCGCGTGCTGATGCGGATTCACGCGGTGTCCAAGACCGGGCATATCAGCAATCCCTTTTACCGCCTCGGCTTTCGCCTGTTCGGGCGCTCGCTGCAACGCCGCTTTGCTCATAGTTCCATGCAGCGCACCCGTCAGCAGGTGGAGGAGATGCTGCGCCAGGGCAAATCGGTCCCCCCGCCTTCCGAGACGCCGGTGCAGACGGTGGACACCGAGCAGTTGCCGGAGGGAATGGCGGCCCAGGTGGACGAGCACGTGGAGCAACGGCGCGAGCAGGGCGAGCAGTAAGCCGACCTTCGGATGCGCTGAGAAGAAAAAGGCTACAGCGCTATGCCGTGTGTGGCCCCCGCAAACCGATGAGGTTGCCCCAGGGGTCGCGCACCTGAGCCATGCGCTGTCCGTCTTCGATATCCAGCGGCCCCCGGTAGAGTTCGGCGCCCAGCGACTGAAAACGGGCCAGAGCGGCGGCGAACTCCGGCACCTGCCAGTAGACCACGCTGCCCGCCGCGCCCGACGCGACCTTGGCATCGGCGGGCACGAGTTCCAGCATGACGCCGCCGTAGTCGAGGTACTCGAAATCGCTGCCCGGCAGCAGGCGGCGAGCGGCGCCCGCAAACGCCTGTTCGTACCAGTTCAGCGCCTCGGCAGGGTCGGCCACATGAATCATGACGGCGGCGATGGCTCCAGTCACTTCCGGTACCGCGCGTGAATGTTGTTCTTTTTCCACGTGCCAGCCTCCGAAAACTCGCCGATTTCCGCCGAGAGCATCAATCCGCGCCGGGCGAACTCCTCGGCAAAATGGTCGGTGAGGACGGCAAAGAGAGCGTCCCCGGCTTCCTTTTTGACCTCTTCGCTGCGGCCCGCGCCGATTTGCAGCCGCAGGTGCACGAAGGCGTCGGACGGTTCGCTGCTGTCGGCCAGCGCGTACTCGCTCAGGCGGTAGGCCCGCGCCCGGATACCGCCGACCGGAAAAATGTCGGGCCGGGCGAGCAGCACGCCGTTGAGCTTTCGCAGCAACTCGGGGATGCGCGGCTCGGTGAGGTTGTCGGTGTATTCGAGGGTGAGATGGGGCATAAACGGTGCACAGGGCGCCAGGGGGAGAGGAAAGGGCGACAGTTCAAACTTTTCGCCCTCTGCTCTCCGCTCCCGGCTACTTGCGCTCCCCCTCATCCGCAATCAGAGGCTCGGCACTCTCATCTTCCAGCGCCACCGGGTTTTCCAGGGCGCCCAGGCCGTCGATTTCCAGGCGCATCACGTCGCCGGGATGCACGTGCGAGACGCCTTTGGGCGTGCCGGTCAGAATCACGTCGCCCGCTTCCAGCGTCATGAACCGGCTCATGAACTCGATCAGTTCGGGGGCCTTGAGAATCATGTCCCGCGTGCTGCCCTCCTGCCGCAGTTCGCCGTTGACGTAGGCGCGCAGCCCCAGAGTGTAGGGGTCGGGCACCTCGTCGGCGCTCACCAGGTACGGTCCCAGCGGCCCGAAGGTGTCCCACCCCTTGGCCCGCATGGGGGGGCGGTAGTAGTTGGAGACGTAGTCGCGCACCACCAGGTCGTTGGCGATGGTGTAGCCGCCCACGTAATCCTCGGCGTCCTTCGCCTTCACGCGCCGGGCATCGCGCCCGATGATGACGCCGAGTTCGACCTCGTAGTGCATGAATTTGGCGCCACGCGGGTAAATGACGGTGCCCCGGTGCGGCAGCAGGCTGGTGTTCGGCTTGAGGAACATCACCGGCTCCTCGGGCGCCTTGAAACCCAGTTCGGCCACATGGTCGGCGTAGTTCAGCGCCAGCGCAATCACCTTGCCGGGCCTCAGCGGCAGCAGGAACTGCACGTCGTCGGGGTGATGGGCGTCGCCAGCGGCGTCGTAGAGCAGGCCGTCGGTTCTCAGTTCGCCCTTGAGGGTGCGGCCCCCGGCGATAAAATTGGCGGTTTTCATGGTTGCTCCTTATACGGATTCCGATTGAATCTGGTCGTTTCAGATTCAATCCGACTTGCAAAGCTGCGCAGCAGAGCGGATGCGAGTAGGAAAAAATACGGATTCCGCGATATGGATGCACAGGCGGCGCTTTCCCGACTGTGCAGGAATTAAGCGGAATCCGTATTACTTCGCTTTGACAGTGATGGGCACAGCGACAGTGTGGTGAATTTCGTAGCTGCCCCGGTGTGGGTCGTGCGCGGCGGGTTGAACTTGCCCGGCCGAATCGGTGGCCCGGCTGAGCAACTTGACCTCGCCGGGCTGCTGCGGCGTCCAGCTCAGGCGCCAGTGTCGCCACAGGCCGGGCGCGGCGTCTTGCTGCCACTCGGCGTCCTGCCAGCTGTGGCCGCCGTCGGTGCTGACTTCGATCTGCTGAACGGTGCGTTCGCCGCCGGTCCAGGCCGCGCCGCAGAGTTCGAGGTGGTCGCCGGCCTGGACGCAGGTGTGCGGCGCGGGCGTGAGAATCTGCGATTTGACCCGCATCTCCGAGAGCGGCACCCGCACCGGCGGCAGGTCGTCCTGCTTTTCCCAGCGGGCATAATCCACCGTCTGAAAGTACCCCTGGTAGGCGTGGTCGACGACCCGGATTTCGGTCAGCCATTTTACCGCCGCCATGCCGTACCAGCCGGGCACGATGGCCCGCAGCGGCGCGCCGTGGGCGGGGGTGAGCGCCTCGCCGTTCATCTCGTAGGCGAGCAGCACGTCGCCCAGCGCCCTGCTCAGTGGCAGGCTGCGTGAGTAGTGGATACAGCCGGGCGACTTGACCGGGTCGTCCATCTGGCCCTCGTCGGCGCCGACCAGCACGACCTCGCAGGCGTTGTCGCCCACTCCGGCCCGTTCCAACAGCGTTCGCAGCGCTACCCCTGTCCACTGCGCCGTGCCCACCGCGCCGATTTCCCACTGCACGCCGCTCGCGCTGGGCGTCAGGTAGACGCGCCCGTTGCCCGCGCATTCCAGCGTGAGGGTGCGGGTCGTGGCCGGCAGGGCGCGGAGTTCGGCGAATGACAGCGACAGGGGAGAGGTGACCGATCCCGCCACCTTCAGCCGGAAGGCAGCGGCGTCCAGCAAAGGCACCGCGAAATGGCTGCGGACATAATGCGTGGGCGTCAGCGGTTCGAGTAGCGCTTGGGCGGGCGTTTCCAGATTGTCAGGGTGGTGTTGTCGGGTAATCAGCATGGCGCCTGCATCAGATCACATGCACCGGAATCCCGGTGAGCAGGCCTTCCCTGGCGGGCTGAACGCCGCCGCCGAAGGCTTCCATCGGGCTGGCTTCTTCAAACCACGAACGCGGCGTTTTTGCGCCCCACAGCGTCTGGCGGCGGGGGTCGTCACGCATCCACCGAATCGGCTCGAAGTCGGGGTCGACGGTGATGTAGTCGGAGGTATACAGCTCGATGCGGTGCCCGTCCGGGTCGCGGACATACAGGAAAAAGGCGTTGGACACGCCGTGTCGCCCGGGGCCGCGCTCGATGCGCTCGGGCATCCGCGCTCCGGCCAGGATGTCGCAGGTCTTGATGATGCTCATGGCGTCGGGCATCCAGTAGGCCCAGTGGTGCAGGCAGGGGCCAGCGCCGTTGGTGAGCGCGAAGTCGTGCACGCCTCCCCGCCGCTGAATCCAGGCGGCCCAGTACGCGTCTTGCTCGTCCACGGTGTACTCGCTGACGCGGAAGCCGAGTTCGGCGCAGTACCAGTCCAGTGTCGCCTTCACGTCGGGCACGCGCACGTTGCAGTGGTCTACCCTTTGGAGGCCCGGCCCCCGGTGCTGGTGATAATTCTGCAAAAGCCAGGGGTGCGTTTTCACGTCGTGGTAAAAGGCCACCGGAATGCCGAAGGGGTCTTGCAGGCGCAGCATCCTGGGGCGGTCAAGTTCCTCCTCCCAGCGGTGCGGGAGTTTCTGCTCGTTGGCCAGCGCCAGCAGCCCGTCCAGGGCCTGCTCGTCGCGCACGCGGTAGCCCAGGTGCCGCACGCGGGGCGTTTCGCCTTCGCCGCACTGCTCCAGCTTGAGCGTCCACTCGCGGTCTTCCACGCCGCGCAGGTACAGGGCGCCGTTTTCCTCGTGCAAAACGTTCATGCCCAGCAGGTCGACGTAGAACTCGCGGCTGGCGTTCAGGTCTGAGACAGTGAAGATCGCCTGGGCGATACGGATGATGTCGGGTTTCATGGTTGCCTCCGGCAAAGTGTTGATGGTCGATAGGTGATGGTTGATGGAGAAATGCGCCTCCAACCATCAAATTTCCAATTTTGATTGACGAAATGGTCGGTGGAAAAGCCGTTCCCATCAACCATCGACCATCAACTATCTACGGTTCAAAAATTCCTGAATCCGCGCCACCGCTTCGCTGCTGTCGTACACCTCGTACAGCGCCGAGTGCATCCGCACCGGGTCGCCGAAGAAGAAGCGTTCGTACAGTTCCTGGCGTCCGGCGAAACTGCTCATGCTCATGTCCCAGGCGAGGCGGAAGAGCCTCAGGCGGTCCTCGGCGCTGGCGTTGCCGGTTTGCAGGTACTTGGCGATTTGCGGCCCCAGCGGCCCCTCGCGGTCGGCCTTGCTCGGCATCATGATGATGCCCGAGGCACCCAGCAGTTGCAGCAGTTCGGGCAGGCGGGCGTGGTTGGCGGGGTAATAGTTGCGGGCGGCGTCCAGCGGAGCGCGGGCGGGCGTCATCACGCCGTACTCGTTCGGCTCGGCCTGCTCGCGGGCGGCGACTTCCAACGCCTTCATGATTTCCAGCATGATGATGATTTCGGCCATCTTGCTCTGCACGTGCTGGAACTGTCCGCTGCCAATCGCGTTGACGATGCTCTGCGCGGTGCCCAGGAAGGCTTCGGTCTTGGCAATCTTGAGGTTGACCACCTGATAGGCCATGTGCAGCACGGCGTCGGTTCCGGCATAGGCCTTGTTCGCCAGTTCCACGTCGTATAGCAGGAAAATGCGCTCCCAGGGCACCAGCACGTCGTCGAAAATCACGAAGGCGTCCTGTTCGTCAAAGCGGCTGCTCAGCGGATGGTCTTCGGGGTCGCGGCCCACGTCAATCGGTTCGCGGCACTGGAAGCTCAGGCCCGGTGTGTTGGTCGGGATGCCGAAGCCCATCGCGTAGCGGCTCTTGTCGGCGTTTTCCCTGAGCACGGTACTGGGGAAAATCAGAATCTCGTCGGCAATCGGCAGGGTCGCCATCATGCGGGCGCCGCGCACAATCACGCCTTCCTCCGTTTCCTCCACGATGCCCAGCGCGATGTACGGGGCGGGCAGTTCGGAGGCCAGCTTGGCACGGTTGACCTGCGGGTTGGTCAGCGCGTGTGTCAGGCACAGGTCGTTGTCGCGGATGAACTCGTAATAGCGGCGCATATTGGCGGCGAAGTCGCGCTTGGGGTCGCCGGGAATCGCCGCGCTGCACGCGTTGAAATACTCCGCGCCCACGCCCGCCGCCATCACGTTGGCATTCATATAGTCCGGCGCACGCCCCAGAAAGCCCAGCCCGTAATTCGCCCGGATGCGGTGCGACTCGGCAATCAGCCGCAGGTCGTCCTTAGTACGCGGAATCATGAAGGAGCGGGCATAGCGTTTGCCGCCTTCCTCGTAGGTCAGCGTGTCTTTCAGGTCTTCCTGAAATTGCAGGTCGTACAGGCCCGCCAGCGAGCGGCACATGTTGGCGGTGGCGGGGTGGGTGGTGGGGTCTTCTACCCGCTGCCCGTCAATGTAAAGCGTCGGCGGATTCTGGCGCAGGCGCTCCAGAAACTGCGCGCCCGTGACGGCTCCGGTGCCGTCCTGGTGCATGGGGGGGATGGACGGACGTGCGGTGGTGGTCATATTTCCTCCTTGGGGAAATGGGGCCAGCGTTGCTGTCCACCCCCCTCCCAGCCTCCCCCGCAAGGGGGGAGGAGTTTTAAGCTGTTGACATGGAACGTTTTTCGCGCGAGGAACAGAACCGACGGGCGCGGGAATTGCGGCGAAACATGACGCCTGATACGGATTCCGATTGAATCTGGTCGTTTCAGATTCAATCCGAGCGGATGCGAGTAGGAAAAAATACGGATTCCGCGATATGGATGCACAGGCGGCGCTTTCCCGACTGTGCAGGAATTAAGCGGAATCCGTATGAAGAGCGACTTTTGTGGAGTCGGCTGCGTGCGAATGGGTTGGGGTACGCCTTTCGCAAACAGCAGGCGCTGGGCTTCTACTTTGCCGATTTCGTCTGCCTGGAGAAAAAACTGGTGATTGAACTGGACGGCAGTCAACACGCGGGCAGCGAGTACGACGCGGCCAGAGATGCCGAACTGCGGGCACGCGGCTTCACGGTTCTGCGTTTCTGGAACAACGAGGTCAGGGAAAACCTGGAAGGCGTGCTGGAGCGAATTGCTGAAGCGCTTGCCTGACACCTCCCCCCTTGCGGGGGAGGGGCCTCGCGTAGCGAGGGGGAGGGGGGTTATCACCGCCCCGCCCGCCCCACATACCCCGAATCCACAAAAATCCCGCCCTGCCGCTGCTCGGTGATCTCCGACTCGTCGCCGTGAATGTGTTCCACCTCGGCAGCAAAGCTTTCGGCGTTGTCCTGCGGCACGTAGCCCAGCACGTCCCAGCCTTCGGGCGACATCCAGCGGCGGGTGTTGCCACTGATGCCCGCCACGACCAGAAAGCCCACGTCGGGCGCGGTCACGGCGCGGGCAAACAGTTGCGAGGCGTCACGCGGCGAGAGCCAGGTGGAGAGGTGGCGGCGGTCTTTCGGGCGCGGCTGGAACGAACAAATCCGCACGCCCACGAATTCCAGGCCGTACCGCTCCCAGTACATGCGGCCCAGCGCTTCGCCAAAGACCTTGCTCACGCCGTAGTAGGTGTCCGGGCGCACAGGCACGGTAGGGGAGATGGTCTCGCTGCGCGGGTAAAAGCCGACGGTGTGAATGCTGGACGCGAACGCCACCCGCCGCACCCCCGCCTGCCGCGCGGCCTCCAGCACGTGATAGGTGCCGTCCATGTTCACCGTGCGGATGTTCTCGTAGCTGTCCTCGTCGGCGATGCCGCCCAGATGAATCACCGCGTCCACGCCTTCCATGACCTTCAACACGGCGCCGAAGTCGGTCAGGTCGGCATACGCAATTTCTTCGCCTGCCTGCGCCTCGCCCAGGTCGCGGTTGTCCGTCAGACGCAGGATAGGAAATTGCCCTTGCAGATGCTCCCGTAGGAGCGAACGCAGCGCCGAGCCGACCTCGCCCGCGGCCCCTGTGATGAGTACACGGTGGGGGGTCACAGCGAATCCTCCATTTCTTCGTCCAAATCATCAACCGAAACGACAGCATCCTCGTAGATGACGAATTTCTCAGCTTCCAACCCTTCGGCGACCGCTGTCAGATACGCACTCAGCGAGTCGTACTCCGGCTCATTGGGGCCGACCTCGTGATCCATGAACAGCACCTGACCTGCCGTGCCCGCCTGTGCCGGAGCCATGTCGACAACCATGCCGTTGCCGCCGCCATCAGCATGGAGGGGAATCCAGCCGGGGTTCCACCAGCCGGACTGGATGAGGGTAGATGTTTCGTTGTGGTCGGCATTTCCGCTGAAAATGTCACTCTCCAGCAACTCCATCCACACGCTGCGCTCACGGGCGATGCCTTCCAGTGAAAGCAGGTCGCCGCCCGGCCAGCTCATCCCCGCTGAGCCATCATGCCGCATCAGTGACTCTGTCAACTCCGCCGGAAAGGTCAGGCCCAGTTGCTTTTCAGCCTGAGCAATCGCTTCGGCAGACGCACCAGGGTTCAGCAGATGTGAAGCTCCCTGCGCCTCGTACCACGCCTCGATGCGCTCCCAGACAGCAGAAATCTCGCTCATTCTCCCGCCTCCTTCTGGCCCACTGCCGGAGCCTGACCGACGCCCAGCCGCGCCGTCTTGTGCGTCCCCAGCGAAATGGCGATGTTCTTGGTTTCCATATAGAACTCGAAACTGTAGTCGCCGCCGTCGCGCCCGATGCCGCTGTTTTTCACGCCGCCAAAGGGCGTGGGCAGGTGGCGGACGTTCTCGGAATTGACCCAGATCATGCCCGCTTCCAGGCCGTGCGCGAACCGGTGGGCGCGGGTCACATCGTTCGTCCACAGGTAGCCCGCCAGACCGTACTTCACGTCGTTGGCGAGGGCCAGCGCGTCGGCTTCGTCGGTAAAGGGAATGGCGGTCAGCACCGGGCCGAAGATTTCTTCCTGGGCAATCCGCATGTCGTTGCGTGCCCCGGTAAACAGCGTGGGGCGCACGAAGTTGCCGCTTTCGCCCACGCGCACGCCGCCCTCGGCAATCGTCGCGCCTTCCTCCCTGGCCTTGTCGAAGTAGGACATCACCTTCTCGAAGTGGCGCGGGTGAACCAGCGGCCCGATTTCCGTTTCGGGGTCGAGCGGGTCGCCCACGCGAATATTGGCGGCGCGCTCGGCAATTTTGCGGGTAAATTCGTCGTAGATGCCCTCCTGAATCAGCACGCGGCTGGAGCTGGTGCAGCGTTCCCCGTTCAGGCTGTAAATCATGAATACGACGGCATCAAGCGCTTTTTCAAGGTCGGCGTCGTCGAACACGACCACCGGGTTTTTGCCGCCCAGCTCGAAGTGAACGCGCTTGAGGGTGTCGGCCCCCTGCCGCATGATGTGGCTGCCGGTGGTCGTCTCGCCCACGAAGGCGACGGCCTTGATGAGCGGGTGCTCAGTCAGGCTCTTGCCCGCGCTCTCGCCGAAGCCGTGAACGAGGTTATGCACGCCCCCAGGTAGCCCCGCCTCGTCCATAATTTCGGCCAGCAAGGTGGCACTCACCGGCGACCACTCGGCGGGCTTGTGCACCACCGTGCAACCTGCCGCCAGCGCGGGCGCAATTTTCCAGGTGGACAGCATAAACGGCGTGTTCCAGGGCGTAATCACCCCGACCGGGCCGATGGGCTGGCGAATGGAGTAGTTGATGAAGCCGGGCGCGGGCAGGCTCTGACCGTCCTGGGCAGCGGGGGCGCGGTCAGCGTAAAAGCGGAAGTTCTCGGCCCCACGCGCCGCCGCCGACTTCATGAAACGGATGGCCTGCCCCGTGTCGGTGCTTTCCAGCACGGCGATTTCCTGGCTGCGCTTTTCGATCAGGTCGGCAATTCGGTGCAGGATTTTGCGGCGTTCGGCCCCGCTCACCTCGCGCCAGGTCTGGAAGGCGTCATGGGCGGCCCTGGCGGCGCGGTCAATGTCGCCCGCGTCCCCTTCGGCCACCTTCACCAGAAAGTCGTTGTCTACGGGCGAGTGCGTGTCGAACGTCTTGCCCGCCTGCCCGTCCACCCACTGCCCGCCGATGAAGTGCTGAAGGCCGTTGTTCAAGCGGCTCTCGGTGAGCTGGGCGAGGAGGTCGTGATTGGCCTGAGCGGATTCTGATCGGGTCATGTTGAACACTCCTTACTTGGGAAGGCTGATGGAATAGGCGAGAAACGGCTCGGTAGTCAGCGTTGTGCTGCCACGCTTGACCTTAACTGTTCCGCCTCTTGTACTCAATTCAACGTCATAGGTAAAGCCGTCTGAGGTTTGCCAAGAATAGAGCCGCCGAAAATCAGTAATGCGATTGGCTTGGATGCGAGTAGACGCATAGCCCTTGTCACCATTTTTCAAAAAAACGCCTCTTGAATTGTCAAAATTGCGGGTGGCATAGGTAACCTTGCAAAAGAGAGGTTCGGAGCAAGGTGTTTCCCAGACGATGACGGTGCGCTTCTGCGTTACGCCGATGAAGGTCGCGTCTTTGGCGTAGCGGCACTTGTAAACGTCGTTCCCCAGCTTGAATTCGCCTGTTTTGGTCATGCGGTAGGCGGGGTCGTTGGTGTTTTCGATGTTGCTGGTGTGGTAATAGCCGCTTTGGCCTTTGCGTGGGCCGGAAGTCAGTTTAAGCGGCGTGTAAATATGGCCTGCGCCGGGGTCAGGTGCTCCGATTTGTACCTCGGAAACCTGAATTTTCCCCAGTCCTGCCGCTGTTTTGGGCCATTCGTGCAGTTCTGCGGGTGTGGTTTGAGGATTCGTCGTTGCCGGAACGGCGTACTGAATCAATGCCAGTACGCGGCTGGGGGAGTCGCACCAGGCCCAGAGCGGTTGACCGCCACTGAAGGAAGTCATGAGAAAACGGCCCGTTTCGGGGGCAGGAGTCAGGGCACGCGGCGCACTCGCACTTGCCCCAGCCCACAGCAGAGCGCAGGCCAGCAACATTCGTTTTTTCATCCTGTCAGTCTGCGTATACCCCATGAGACTCCTGTCAGGAAACGCCCGCTTTCCTGTCCCGATTCGCACTGTGTTGACCTTTGACCTCAAAGGATACGGGGCATTTGCCCGCCTTGCACCTGGCGAAACCGACAAGTTTTTCGGCCTGGTTTGTAGAATCCTATAAATGTTCGGCACCGCTGACACGTCCGACTTACTCAACCTCCTGACCGAATTACGCAGTGCGGCTGCGGCAACCCAGCCCGAGCGTGAACTGGTGGACGTGCTGGCGAGGCGTACCGGGGGCGGGGCCGAAATTCGGGCGAGTTGGGGCGCGGTGGTGGCTGAGGCTGGAGAAAAAACAGGCATAGGCCAGAGCTTTCGCTTGCAGCAGGGGCGGCGGCATGTGGGACGGCTCACCCTCTGGACTGGGCCGGAGTGGGCGGCGCTGGGGCCGCTGGCGGCAGACTACGCGCTGCTTTCGCGCCTGCAATCGGCGGCGGCAGGGTCGGCGCGGCGACGGGTGGGCGAGCGCACGCTGAGCGCATTGTTGTCGGGCGAATTGCCGCTGGGTGACGAGGCTTTTGCGGTGGCACTGGCTGACCTTGGCAGGGGCGAAGGCCGAGGCACCCGCGCTCAGGCGGCGCAGGCGTACGCGCTGGACGTGCTGACCGAGGTGGGTGAAGGCTACCTGACCGCCACCGGACTGGACGGTTTGGCGACGGTGTGGCAGGGGCGGGCGCTGTGGTGGTGGCCGTCTGAACATCCCGTGCAGGAGGGGGCCAGCCTGTTCGCGGCGCTGCGGGAATCGGTGGGCGGCGTGCGTCTGGGCGTCAGCGAGCGGCACCGGGGAGAAGGGCTGGCCGCCGCTCTGGACGAAGCGCGGCAGGCCCTCGGCGCGGTGGGGAGCAGCGGCGTGCAGGTCTTTCAGAACCTCGACCCCCTCACGCCCCTGCTGCGAACGGAAGCCGCCGCCCAGCTCCGCGCCCAGCTTCGTGCCCGCCTCGCCACGCTGCAGGACGCGGGCAAAGTCGAGACGACGCTGCGTCTTTACCTCACCCACACCGGCCCGCTGACGGCGCTGGCCGGGGCGCAGCACATCCACGTCAACACCCTGCGTTACCGTCTGAAACGCGCCGAGGACGCTCTGGGCGCATCGCTGACTGACCCGGCGACGCTGGCGCGGCTGTATCTGGCTTTCGGGGTGGAGTGATACGGATTCCGATTGAATCTGGTCGTTTCAGATTCAATCCGACTTGCAAAGCTGCGCAGCAGAGCGGATGCGAGTAGGAAAAAATACGGATTCCGCGATATGGATGCACAGGCGGCGCTTTCCCGACTGTGCAGGAATGAAGCGGAATCCGTATGACTCATGAGTTGCATTTATGCAGCCTGCCCAGTTTTTGCCGACAGCAACGTCAGTTCAGCAGCATCCAGGCGGTAAAGGGCCGCAAGGAGCGTGCGGCGGACGACGTGCGGCATGAGGACGAGGCGGACTTCTTCCCCCGCTTCACTCAGGGTCAGGCACCAGGCCGGGCATTGCCCCCCTGTCATCCCTGCCCTGAATTGCTGGTAGAGGGCCAGAGAAATGCTAAGCCACACGAGAAAGATCCAATTGTCGATGCCCGTCTCCGTTCGGAGACGGGTTTCCTTTAGTCCAAAGTCATGCTTGGCCGATTTGAAGAAAGACTCGATGAGCCACCGTCTTTTGTGGCGTCTGGTCAGTGTTCGCGCCGTTCCCGGTTGCGTGTCCAGCACGTAGAAACGCTTCATCTTGTCGTTACGCGGCAGGTCTACCCAGGACACATAGAGGGGCACCCCCGGTAAACCGGCCAGTTCAACACATTCGCCGCGCCCTGCCTCCTTGAGTTGACGACCATCAGCCAAGAGGAGGTTAGACCGGCCACCGATACTGATGTGCTCAAACCCCCACCAACGCAGCAAATCCAGTGCATCTGCGCTGTAGAAGCCCGAATCCATCACCAGGAACTGAGGGAGATCTCCCCAGAGATAGGGGTGAAAGCGCCGGATGAGCTTCAGGGCCAACTGGATCGGTGTTTCTTCCTGTGCTGGGTCATAGATGGCGTGGCCCATCGGAAAGCTGAGCTTTCCGATGCTGACGTGGATGACGACGAGATGGAGACCGAACACACCGTTGTAGGTTCGCGTGTACGGGAGGCTCTTTCCCGTTTTCTCGATGCTGGTCAGGTCCACCCGAATCACCAACCAGGGTTTTTGACCACGCAGACGGTCATAAGCAGCACGGAGAGCCTTCACTTGGAAGCGCAGACGCGCTTTTTCCAGTGGTTGGGTGTTCATTGTATTGAGCAGTCGGCTGACAGTGCTGGGTGAGCAGGTCTTGACCTGACGGAGTTGCTTGCGACTTCCCCCTTCGAGAAACATGCTCAAGGTGCCCTCGAACGTGCGCCATTTCGTCGGGGCCAATTCGGCCTCCAGGGCGCGGTAGAATTCCTGTACGTCTGGGAGCGAGTTTTTCTTTTTGGTCACGCAAGACAGAAAAGCACGTTCCAGACGTGCTTATTGGGACTATTCACTCAATGCAACTCATGAGTATGAGCAATGGTGCGGACAGTTTCGAGGGGATAGAGGGGAGGTCTCCGGTACGGTGAGGTTGAAATGACTTCACGCACAGGAGACCTGCTTCGATGTTACTGATTCTGCTGACCCTTTTGGCCCTGCCCGCCCATCAACATCGTTTTTTTGCTGCACTCATTCCGCTTTGGCAAGCCATTCCCGGTCGGATCAACGCCAGGAATTTCAGCCGCTATAGCGGCTGGAACGAACGGACGCTCCGCCGCTGGTTTCAGAAGACCTTGCCGTGGGCGGAGCTGCACTGGGGCCTGCTGCAACTCCTGGTGCGACTGGGCGTGTTGGAAGGGCGCTTCATCTTGGCACTGGATGCCAGCTTCGTTCCCAAGTCGGGCAAGCACACCGCAGGGTTGGGGGCCTTCTGGAACGGTGCATCGCACCGTTCCGAAACCGGCTTGGAGCTGTCGTGTCTGGCGCTGCTGAGCTGGTCGGGCCATCATGCCTTCCCTGTCCATGTGCAACAAACTCAACCACGTGGACAAAAGGCTGACCGCCTCGAACAGTACCTGGATCAACTGGTGTCTTTCCTCAAGCAGCGCCGCGCCTGGTTAGCTCAGCATCTCCGGGTGGTGGTCGCCGATGGTCAGTACGCCAAGACGATGTTCATGGACGCCGTGAGTCGCGAAGGCTACGCCTTCGTGACCAAAATGCAGTGCAACGCCAACCTGCTTTACCCCTTTACCGGCGCACATCCCAAGCGGCGAGGAGGCCGACAGAAATGGGCTGGAAAGGTTGATTTCATCCACTTCGATGGGTGGGCCAGTGTGCCTGGTGAGGACCGAGAACGGGTGTGGACGCGCGTCGTGTGGGCCCCCCACTATACGCGGTTCCTCCGAGTTGTGGTCATCCAAAATTTGGACCGACGCGGCAAGGTGAAGGGGCATGTGGTGCTCTGTAGCACGGACCCGACTCTGCCAGCGGAGCAGATTCGGGCGCTCTACAGCGCCCGGTTCAGGCTGGAATTCGTGTTCCGGGATGCCAAGCAGTTCGCGGGGTTGAACACGTGTCAGCTTCGCCGCACCATCGCGTTGGAAAACCACTGGAATGCCGCCTTCTTTGCGCTGAGTCTGGGACGGGCAGAGGTCTTGCTCGAAGAGGCAGGACGCCTGCAGCGTCCTGCCTCCCGGATGGTGTTCTCCTATGAAGACATCAAAAGGCGGGCCTACAACCAGCTTTTTGCCCGCCGAATTCTTCGCAATCTCGGTCTTGAGGCGCGATTTCACGAGTTGGAAAAACATCCGACTAGGCCGCTTGAACTCGGCGTCAAAGCCGCCTAAAACTGTCCGCACCATTGATGAGGCCGCTTTGGAATGGAGAGAAGGCCTGTCCTCTCTTTTCCGGAGCAGAGCGAGCCAGCGTCCCCCTTGCGCTTTACTTCAGACGCCGCCGGGCGCCCACGCTCAGGGCCGCGCACGCGAGAGGCAGCGCACTGCGGGTGCCGCCCAGCACGGCGCTCAGCGCGAGGCCGCCAAGCGCCAGCTGCCGCGCTTTGCCGACCCGCTCGGCAGAGATGGTCCGGTCGCCCCGGTCGGTTTCGGTGTTCACGTCCTCGGGTTTGAGGAGAATGGGCGCCAGCAGCAGCGCCCCGGCGACCGCCACGCTGCCGAGCGACTGCCGCTCCCCTTCGCGGGTGGCCGCGATGGTCGGCAACAGGGCCGCGAGCAGGGCCGCTGGGCCGCCTCCCGAGTTCCGGGGCGAGAGGTCGTCGGCCTGCTGACTCGAAAGCGCCAGGGCCGCGCCGGGCAGCAGCGCCGCCGCCTGCTGTCCGGCTCCGGCACACATGGCCGCCGCCGCGCCGAGGGCGGCCTGGTCGCCCGCCGTGGCCGCCGCGCCGGTGGTCGCGCTCAGGGTCCGCATACTGCTCAGGGCAGTGAAGGCGGCCAGCACCTCGCCCATGACCGCCGCGTCGCTGCTGTCCTCGCTTGCCAGCGACAGGGCCAGGGCCAGCGGCAGTGCGGCGTTGGCCGAAACGGTGTGGTCGGGGTCCAGTTCACGGGCACATGCCCAGGTCGCGAAGGCGCCCAGGCCGGTGCCCACGCTGCCCACCCACGACCGCCCCCGCAGCCGTCCCAGCGCCACGCCGCCGAGCAGCCCCAGCACCGCCCAGCGGTTGGACGGGTACGACAGGTCGATGGTGCGCGGCAAGGCCGCAGGCATCAGCCCCGGAGGGGTGGCAGTCGCAGAAGTCATGGCGCCAGCGTAAAACCCCCGGCCTCGACGCGGAGAAGGAGCGGCTCAAGACAACGTTGGGGGTTGCCGCAGGAAACGGGCCAGACAGCGTGGCGGTGACGTGGCCTGTCCCCTTATCGAAAGGCCCGACGCCCGCGCCGCCCCGTCGTCAGGTCTGCATGGCCCAGGGCGTCAGGCTGCGCTCCAGCACCCGCAGGGTCCAGTCGCACAGCAGGGCGAGCAGGGCCACCGGCACCGCGCCTTCCAGAATCAGGGCGAGGTTGTCGGCCCCCAGCCCGGCGATGATCGGCACGCCCAGCCCGCCAGTGCCGACCAGTGGGGCCAGGGTCGCGGTCGCCACCGTGAGCACCAGCGCGGTGCGAATCCCGGCCAGGGTGGAGGGCAGCGCGGCGGGCCATTCCAGTCGCCACAGCCGCTCGCGTTCGCTCAGGCCCAGGCCGCGTGCGGCGTCCTGCACGTCTGCGGGCACACTCTGAAGGCCCAGAATCACGCCCCGCGTGACCGGCAACAGCGCGTAGGCGAACAGCGCCAGAATCGCGGCGCGGGGGCCGAACCCCAGAATCGGCAACGCGAGAAACAGCACGGCCACCGGAGGAAAGGTCTGGCCCACCGTCGTGAGGTTGCCCACCAGCGGCAAGAAGGGCTGCCCGCGCCGCCGGGTCGCCCAGAGGCCGAGGGTCAGCCCCGCCGCCAGCACCAGCAGCATGGACAGGCCGGTGAGCTGAAGGTGCTGAGCGGTCAGCGCCAGCAGGGTTTCACGCTCGAAAACCGGCGTGCTGACCTGCGGAAAGAGGCGCGAGAGGGCCGCCTTCCACCCCTGCTGCGCCGACACCAGCGCAAAGAAGGCCAGCCAGCCGAGCAGCGGCCCCAGCACAGGCCGCCAGCGCCGGGCCGCAGCGCCCTTCACGCGGCCCCGAAATCGGCCAGCCGCAGGGTACCGACCACCGCGCCGCCCGCGTCCACCACGTTCAGCACGCCGTCGCCCGCGCCGAGCAGCCGCGAGAGGGCCTGGTCGGCGGGCAGGTCTGCCGCCACCGTGCCGAGCGCCTCGGCGCTTCCCGCACCGGGTCGCATCACCGCGCGAACCGGGCGCAGACCGAGGCGGCGCAGCTCGCGGCCCTCGCCCACGAAGCTCGCCACGAAGTCGTTCGCCGGGCGGCGCAGCACTTCTTCCGGCGCGGCGTACTGCTGCACGGCCCCCGCTCCCAGCACGCAGATGCGGTCGCCCAGCCGCACGGCCTCGTCCACGTCGTGCGTGACGAAGAGGATGGTCTTGCCGATTTCACGTTTCAGGGTCAGGAACTGCTCTTGCAGGTGGGCGCGGGTAACCGGGTCGAGCGCCGAGAACGGCTCGTCCATCAGGAGGTATTCGGGGTCGGCGGCGAGGGCGCGGGCGATGCCGACGCGCTGCTGCTGTCCGCCCGAAAGCTGCCGGGGATAGCGCCCGGCGTACTGCCCCGGCTCCAGGCCCATCAGCGAAAGCAACTCGCGTGCCCGCGCCGCCCGCGCTTCCCGTGCCACGCCGCTGATGCTGGGCACGAGTTCGACGTTTTCCTGCACGGTCAGGTGGGGAAACAGCCCCACGCTCTGAATCACGTACCCCAGCCGCCGCCGCAGCGCCACCGGGTCCTGTTCCAGCACGCTGACCCCGCCCACCCGCACGTCGCCCGAGGTCAGTTCCAGCAGGCGGTTGACCAGCCGCAGCAGCGTGCTTTTGCCGCAGCCTGAAGGCCCGATCAGGATGACGAGTTCGCCCCTCGGCACCGTCAGCGAAATGTCGTGCAGGATGGCGGGGCCGCCGAAACTTTTGGTGACGTTCAGGAATTCAATCATAGGAGGCTCGCGGAGGAGAGAGGGGCGAGGGGCGCAGGGCGTTCATACCGGGTTCTCCCCGGCCCGCAGTCCTTTCGGGGTCAGCCACCCGCCGAGCCGCCGCAGGCCCTCGCTGAGCAGCAGCGCAATCAGGACGATGGGCAGGGCGCCGAGCAGCACGAGGTCGGGCACGTTGCCTTCCACGCCGCGCTGAATGAAAAACCCCAGCCCACCCGCCCCGATCAGTGCGGCGATGGTGGCGATGCCGAAGGTCAGGACCAGGGCGCTGCGCAGGCCCTCGAAAACGTAGGGCAGCGCCACCGGCAACTCGGCCCGCCACAGCACCTGCGCCGGGGTCATGCCCAGGCCGCGCGCCGCGTCAGGAATGCCGGAGGGCACCCCCCGCAGCCCCACGAAGGTGTTGACGACGATGGGCAGCAGGGCGTAGAGCGTCAGCGCCAGCAGCGCCGGGGCCGCGCCGATGCCGCGCACCCCCCAGGCCCCCAGCGGCGCCGAGGGCGAAAAGGCGTCCCGGCTCAGGCCGTCGCCGCCCAGCCACGCGCCCTGCACGACCTGCAAGAGGCCCAGCCCCGCGAGCAGCAGCAGCGCCTGCCCCCCGAGCAGCGCGAGCAGCCCGCCCACAGGGCCACCCAGGGGGGCCAGCCGCCGCAGCCGGGTCAGGCCCAGGCCCAGGGCGAGGGCGCCCCCGGCCCACGCCAGAAAGGTGCCCACGCTCACGCCCCGGCCCAGTGCGGAGAACACCGGCAGCAGCAGACCGAACAGCGCCACGCTGGGAACCGTCTGAAGGAAACTGGCAAAGCCCAGCACGCCGCCCGCCAGCCGTTCGCTGCGCGCCGCCGCGATGCCCAGCGGCAGCCCGAGCAGCGCCGCGAGAACAAGGGCGATGACGCTCAGGGCCGCGTGGGTGCCGAGCTGCGGCCAGAAGGTGTCGGCCACGTTGCGGTACTCCTGCACGAGGCCCAGCGTGTTCCACCCGCCCAGCAGCGGCGGCAGCACGAAGGCGAGCGCCCCGGCCAGCCCGACCGGGCGCCAGACCCGGCTCACGGCAAACCCGGCGACATACAGCGCGGCGACGCTCAGCCACAGCCCGGCGGCGGGCGACACCCGCGCAAACGGGTTGTCCTCGCTGACGAGCGTGGTGGCCGCCGCGCCGAGCAGGTGGCTGACCCCATAGGCGGTCGCCACGTACAGCAGGGGCGCCAGAACCCGCTGCCAGCGGGCCGCAAGCCACCCGCAGGCGAGCAGCGCGGCCCAGGCCAGCGGAAGGCCCCACCACAGCGGCAGCCCCAGCGCGGCCAGCGTGCGGCCTTCGCCCTGCACCAGTCGGTTGGGCCGGAAATCGACCCAACTCACGGCGCAGGCGAGCAGCCCCAGCACGCCCGCGAGCAGCAGCACCGGACGCACCAGGGTCCGGGGGGCCAGCGCAGGAACGGGGGTTGGCATCCCCCCACTGTCGGCGGCGGGCCACGCCAGCGGCATGAGGGGGCCTTGACCGCGCCTTCATCCGGGGCGGCAGTGTGCGGCGCCCGACACAGTCAGCGGGCGGGGGGGGCTAGGGTAGACGGGTTTGCCGGCCCTGCCCCCCTCACCCTGCTCTCCGGAGGCCCCCATGAACCGACTGCTCACCCTCTCCGCCCTGCTGCTCCTGCCCACCGCGCTTGCCCAGAAGACCGTCACGGTGGGCAGCAAAATCGACACCGAGGGCGCCCTGCTGTGCCAGATCACCAAGCAGGCCCTTGAGCGCGGCGGCTTCAAGGTCAACGACAAGTGCTCCACCGGCGCCACCAACGTGGTCCGCAAGGCGCTGCTGCAAGGCGAAATCGACCTGTATCCCGAGTACACCGGCAGCGCCATCTACCTGCTGACCGAGGCCGGGCAGAAAATCGACCCCAAGGTGAGCCGTGACGCGGTCAAGGCGTACACCACCGTCAAGGCCCTCGACCTCAAGCTGAACAAGGTGGTGTGGCTGACCCGCGCCCCGGCCAACAACACCTGGGCCATTGCCGTGCCTGCCAAGCTGGCGCAGGCCAATGGCCTGAAGACGATGGCCGATTTCGCCCGTTACGTGAAGGCGGGCAAGCCGGTCAAACTCGCCGCCAGCCAGGAATTCGTGGACCGCGACGACGCGCTGAAAGCTTTTGAAAAGGCCTACGGTTTCAAGCTCAAGCCCTCGCAACTGGTCATCGTCCCCGGCGGCAACACCACCCAGACCGAAACGGCGGCGGCGCAGGGCACCAGCGGCGTCAACGCGGCGATGGCCTACGGCACCGACGGCGCCATCGGTGCGCTCGGCCTCGTGGCACTCAGCGACCCCAAAGGCGCGGTGGCGGTCTACCAGCCCGCGCTGACGGTGCGCCAGAGCGTGGCGCAGAAGTACCCGGAAATCGCCAAGATCATGAACCCCATTTTCGCCAAACTCGACGCGAGGACCCTGGCGCAGCTCAATGGCCGGATTGCTGTCGGCGGCGAGAGTGCGGCGGCGGTGGCGAAGTCCTGGCTGGCGAAGCGCTGAAGCGCTGAACTGTGGGGAGGGACCGGGCCGCCGGGTCTGGTCCCTCCCCCTTGTCGCCTGGGACACCCCGGCCCCCGCCAGCGCGTGACAGGGTAGGGCGCATGTGTGCTTCTGCGCCGGAGTCTTCCGTATCTGTCCTGTCCGCCTGCCCTTCCCTGCCCGCTGGCCGGGCGGCGCCGGACCCGTTTCTGTTTTCCACTTTTTTTCTGGGCGGCTTCGAGTGCAGCACCCACCGCCGCCCCTCGGGACGCCGCGTGGACGTGATCGACGCCACCCGCCACGACCACTTCGCCGCGCAGGATTACGCCCGGTTGCGGGCAGCGGGGATGGCGGGCGCCCGTGACGGCCTGCGCTGGCACCTCATCGAGCGCGTGCCCGGCGAGTACGACTTTGCCAGCGCCCGCGCCCAGGTTCGCGCCGCCCGCGAGCAGGAGGTCACGGTCATCTGGGACCTGCTGCATTACGGCTTTCCCGACTTCGTGGACCCCTTCGCGCCCGGGTTTCCGGCCCACTTTGCCCAGTTCGCCCGCGCCGCTGCCCGGTTTCTGCGGGCCGAGACGCAGGGGGCACTGTGGATTTGCCCGGTCAACGAGGTTTCCTTTCTGGCCTGGGGCGGAGGCGAGGTGGGCTACCTCAACCCGTTTGCCCGGAACCGGGGCGACGACCTCAAGGCGCAGCTCGTGCGGGCCGTCATCGCCGCGATGGACGCGGTGCGCGAGGTGGACCCGGCGGCGCGGTTCCTGCACGCCGAGCCGCTGATCGTGGTCGGCCACCACCCCGGGCGGCCCTGGCAGGCGGAGCGCGCCCGCGAGCTGCACGAGGCGCAATTCGCGGCGCTGGACATGCTGCGCGGCCACCTGCGCCCGGACCTCGGCGGGCACGAGCGGTATCTGGACGTCATCGGCGTCAACTACTACCCCTACAACCAGTGGTTTCACTATGAAGGCGAGGAGGAGCGCGAGAGCCTCCTGCCCGGTCACCCCGCGCACCGCCCGCTGCCTGACTTGCTGACCGGCGCCGCGCGGCGCTACGGGCGGCCCCTCCTGATTGCGGAAACCGGCACCGAGGGCGCCGGGCGCGGCGAGTGGCTGAGTTACGTGACCGGGGCCGCGCTGGAGGCCCGCCGCGCCGGGGCGCCGGTGGAGGGGGTGTGCCTCTATCCCGTCGTCAATCACCCCGGCTGGGACGACGACCGCCACTGCCACAACGGGCTGTGGGACTACCCCGACGCCCGGGGCGAGCGCCCCGCCGACCCCGCGCTGTGGGACGCGCTGACGCGGGCGCAGGCGCTGCCCGAGGTGCGTGACCGGACGGCGCCTGCCGTGCCCCCTCGCCACCCTGGCCCCGTCAAGGAGTCGCCGCGCACTCTGGCCGACGCGCTGGCGCGGCTGGACGTGGTGGCGCCGGTGATTCGGGCCGAGGCGCCAGAGGCCGACGCGGCGCGGGCGTTTCCGGCGGCGTCTTTCGCGGCGCTGCGGGACGCCGGGCTGCTGGTCGCCACCCTTCCCCATGACCTGGGAGGGGGCGGGCTGGGCACGCTGGCCCGCTTGCCTCTGCTGCGGCGACTGGGGCGCGAGAGCCTCCCGGTCGCCCGGCTGTACGAGGGCCATGTCAACGCGCTGGACCTGGTGCTGCGCTACGGCACGCCCGAGCAGGGGCAGCAGGCGGCCCAGGACGCGCAGGCCGGGGAGTTGTTCGGCGTCTGGAACACCGAGGACGCGCCGGGGGTGCGGCTGGAAGGTCCGGGGGGCGGCGTGCTGAGCGGGCACAAGACCTTCGCCTCGGGCGCCGGGCAGGTCACCCGGGCGCTGTGCCCCGCCGAGACGGACGCGGGCCGGGTCATGGTCCTGCTGCCCGCTGCCCCCGGGCCCGGGCGCTTCGACCCGGCCTTCTGGCAACCTGCCGGAATGCGGGCCACCGTCAGCGAGCGGGTGGACCTCGGCGGGCTGCGGGTCGGCGCACGGGACGTGATCGGGCAGCCGGGCGACTACTACCGGCAGCCGACCTTCAGCGGGGGCGCCCTGCGGTTTCTCGCCGCGCAACTCGGCGGGGCCGACGCGGTGCTGGCCTCGGCGCGGGAAACCTTGCAGCGGCTGGGCCGACACCACGACGACGTGCAGAGCCTGCGCTTCGCGGAAGTGGCCGCTCGACTGGAAGGGGCCTGGCAGACGGTGCAGCGGGCGCAACGCCTGCTCGACGGGGATGAGGTCACAAGCGGGGAAGACGCCCTGGAAGGCCCCCTCGCCTACGTCTCGCTGGCGCGGATGCTGACCGAGGACGCCTGCCTGCTCGCCTGCGAGGCGGCGGAGCGGGCGGTGGGCGCCCGGGGCCTGCTTCCGCTCTGGCCCACCGAGCGGCTGCTGCGCGACCTGCGGCTCTACCTGCGCCAGCCAGCGCCCGACGCGGCCCGACTCGACCTGGGACGCTTCGTGCTCGGGACCGGGAACATGGACCCGTGGGGGCAAGAGTCATGACCCCGCTCTAAAGGCGGGGGCTTGTGTCTGGACTCCACCGCAACTCGGCGTACCTCGAAAGGCGTGCCGCTTTGGCTTCAGCGTCCGACACATCTCGCCCAGCAGACCCAGCTTGCGGGTCTGCGCTTTGAGGGCGACCAGGGGTGCATGACAGACACCCCGTGCTTGCCCAGTCCTGCCGGACAAGCAATGCCCTGAGTCCTACGTTTCTGGCCCCCATCAAATCGGAGTGCAGATGATACCCGCAACTTTCGCAAACAAACATCAACCCGGAATTGGGGCGGTTGCCTTTCGAGCAGTGACCGCAACGGGTGCAAGTTTGGCTGGTGTAGTGCGCGTCAACCTTCACGACGAAACTGCCATGCAGCGGCGCTTTGTAGGCCAGGAATCCCAGCAACTCAGCGTAGCTCCATCTCGCACGGCGGCGATTGGCCTTCCTCTGCTTCTCAGAACTGTTCGGGCGGCTGCGTCTTTCGGTACGCTCATGCACTCCGGTCAATTCTTCGACGCCGATAAAGGCGTGGGGATAGGTTTTGAGGATTTCGGAAGCGAGAGAGCTATTGGTGTCAGCAATGAACCGTCTTTCCCGGCCCGACAGCGCCACCAGACGGCGGACTGCGGAACGGGTGCCTTTTTGCTGAAGCGACTTGCGGGCTTTGGCATACCTCTCCGCTTTGCGAAGGGTCGCCTTACCCGACTTGAAGAAGGCTTGATTGGAGGTGCTGCTGGCGACGGCGAAGTACCGCATCCCCACATCCACGCCCACCACCTGCTTGTGGGTCATAGGGTCGGGGTCGGGAAGCTCAATCGAGAGCGGGACAAGCAGGAAATACTGCTTCTTCCGCTTGTCGTACCAGAGCTTGCCCGCCCCGATTTCAGCGCCCTGCGCGATGTATTCAAGATGCTTGGCGTAGCCCTCGTAGGGCAGGACCAAACGGCCTTGCAGGGTGGAAATGCTCACCTGCTGGCCTTTCTTGAACGAGTAGTCGCGCTGGTACTGGTAGCTCAGGGTGCGGGAGACGAACTTGGGCGCTTGGTCCAGCCCTTTGTACCTGCGGGCTTTCGGATTCACGGCGCGTTTCGCCGCGCTCTGCTTTACCTTCGTCCAGAGGGTCTTGTACGTCGCGCCCACCTGACGCGGAACGGAGCAGGCCATCTGAGCGCCCAGCCCGAACCGTTCGCGGAGGGTGGCGTAGACCTCCTTCTGAATCTTGGCGGCGTTGCTGGATTTCTCCATCTCAAACGCCTTCTGACTCGTAAAGTTCAGCGCATCCCGAAAGCTCAACGTCACCGCATCCAGGGCGGCTTTTTGCTCCCTGGTGTGGTTCAGCTTGAGCTTGGCGGTGAGCGTAATCTTCACGGAAAGAAGAATATGCTCTATGTGTACGAAAAGAAAGGCCGCCCTACGGGCGGCGTCCCATTCCTCCCCGATCTAAAGAACGGGGCATCCTGGGACTTCCTGTGAGTGTTGGCTTGACGCTTTCTGCCCCGCTCGACCCGCTGGCCCTGCCCGGCCCGGTCTGGGTGGTCGCCCCGCATCCCGACGACGAGGCGCTGGGCTGCGGGGCGCTGCTGGCGGCACTCACCGACGCCGGGCGAGAGGTCTGGGCGCTGCTGCTGACCGACGGGGGCGCGTCTCACCCCGCTTCGCTCGCCTACCCCCGGCCCCGACTGAGCGCCGAGCGGCTGCGCGAGTGGCGCTCGGGCCTGAGCGTGCTGGGGGTGCCCCCGGCCCGGACCACCGCGCTGGGGTTGCCCGACGGAGCGCTGGCGGGCAGCGTGACCCCCGCCGCCCGCTCGCAGGTGTGGCAGGCGCTGGCGCAGGCCATCCCCGGCACCGTGCTGCTGCCCTGGGAACGCGACCCGCACCCCGACCACCGCGCCGCGTGGCGGCTTCTGCACGGCACGCTGCCGCCCGGCGCCCTGGCCCTGGAATACGCCGTCTGGCTGCCCGAGCGCGGCGCGGAGGCCGACTGGCCGCGCCCGGACGAGGCCGGAGAACTGACCTTCGAGGTGGGCCGCTGGCGCGACGCCAAAGCCCGCGCCATTGCCGCGCACCGCACGCAACTGGGGCTGATTCCCGACGACCCCGGCGGCTTCACCCTCACCCCGGAGATGGTGGAGCGGGCGCTGGCGGGGCCGGAACGGTATTTCCGACGGTCATACGGATTCCGCTTAATTCCTGCACAGTCGGGAAAGCGCCGCCTGTGCATCCATATCGCGTAACCCGTATCTTTTCCTACTCCTTTCAGTCGGATTGAATCCAGAAATCTGCTGGATTCAATCGGAATCCGTATCATACGCTAAACCTGTGCCATGACCCTGCCCCCCCGCTATTTCGAGGAGGTCTACGGCGCCAGCGAGGATCCCTGGAACTTCGAGACGAGCGCCTACGAGGCCGCCAAGTACGCCCGGACCCTGGCCGCCCTGCCGCTTGAGAGGTACGCCCGGGGCCTGGAGGTCGGCTGCTCCATCGGCGTGCTGACGGCGCAACTGGCGCACCGGACACGGGCACTGGTGGCCACAGACATCAACGAAAAGGCGCTGGCCCGTGCCCGCGAGCGCTGCGCCGCCTTGCCGCAGGTCCGCTTCGAGCGCCGGGCGCTGCCGGACGACCTCCCCGCCGGGCCGTTCGACCTGGTGCTGCTCTCGGAGGTGCTGTATTACCTTTCGCCTGCAGACCTGGAACGGGCGCTGGACGCGGTGCTGGCGCGGCTCTCTCCCGGCGGCACGCTGCTGCTGGTCCACTGGACCCCCCCGGTCCACGATTACCCCCAGACCGGCGACGCGGTCCACGAGGCGGCGCGGCGGCGGGTCGGCCACGGCCTGCGCTGGCGATGCGGCGAGCGGCACGGCGACGCGCAGCAGGGCTACCGGCTGGACCTGTTCGGGCGCGAAGTTTGAAGATTGAAGAAGAAGGCGTGGGGCCAGGGCCTGCGCCTCAGCCCAGGTGCGCCAGCAGGGTGTTGCCCACCGCCCGCCGCAAGGCCTGAATGTCGATGCTCGTTTGGCGGCGCGGGTGCACGCGGTTGGTCAGCAGGGTCCAAGCCAGGCCGCGCTCCGGGTCCACCCACAGCCCGGTCCCGGTGAACCCGGTGTGCCCGTAGGCCGAGGGACTGCACAGGCTGCCCCCGCTCCAGCCGGGCTGCGCCTGCACGAAGGCGAGGGTCTGTCCCCCCGTTTCCGGGCGAAGGGCCGCCGCCTGCGCCGCTGCGCCCAGCCAGCCGCCGCGCAGCAACCGCTCGGCCTGACTCAGCACCCCGTCCAGGGTGCCGAACAGCCCCGCGTGTCCCGCCGGACCGCCCAGGGCAAACGCCTTTTCGTCATGCACCTCGCCACGCATGACGCGCCCGCGCCAGGGACAAGCCTCGGTGGCGACGGCCTGCGCCGGGTCGGGAAAAAAGGTCAGTCCCGCGTCCAGCTCGAAGTCGCCCAGGGGACGCCCGGTCACGCGCTCCAGCACCAGACCCAGCAGCAGATACCCGAGGTCGGAGTACTCCACCGCGCCGACTTCGCCCAGTTCCCAGGGTTCGAGGGGCAGCCGGGCGCGGATGGTGGCCGGGTCGCCCCACTCGTGCAGCGGCAGGAACCCGCCCGCCGGGACCCCGGACGAGTGGCTGAGCAGTTGCCGCAGCGTGCGCCCGCCCAGCGCCCGCCCCCCCGTCTCCGGGAGATGGACCGAGAGGGGGTCGTCCAGGTCGAGTTGCCCGCGCCCTGTGGCCCGCAGCACTTCTCTGGCCGTCAGCAGGGGCTTGGTCAGGCTGGCGAGGTCGAACCAGTGGGCTGGCGTCAGCACGCGCGTTTCCGGCACCAGTTGCGCGTGCCCCAGCACCAGGGTCGCCCGCTCGCCTGCGCCGCCGACCACCCCCAGCGCCGCGCCACTCAGCGCCCGCGAGTCGGTCAGGGCACGCAGCAGGCGGGCCGTCTGCTCGGGAATCCGCATCCCTCTACTCCGACAGGTTCTCGGGGGTCAGGTTCTCGGGGGTCAGGTTCTCGGGGGTCAGGCGCCCGGAGCTGCTCAATTCCTCGTCCTGTTCCCCCCGCACCTGTTCGCCCCGCACCTGTTCGCCCAGCACCTGTTCGCCCAGCACCCGCCGGGCATGCCCCCCCGCCGCCTCCAGCCGCCGCGCCGCTTCCTCCGCTCCGATGCCAAGTTTGAGCATCACGAGCGCGGTTTTGACGCTGCCGCCGCAGGCTTCGAGCGCGGCCTGCGCCGCCGCCGCCTCGGCCCCCGTCGCGTGCTGCACCAGCCGCCGCGCCCGGCCCTCCAGTTTGGCGTTGGTGGCCCGCACGTCCACCATCAGGTTGCCGTAGAGCTTGCCCAGCCGCACCATCAGGGCGCTCGAAAGCGTGTTCAGCGCGATTTTCTGGGCGGTGCCCGCTTTGAGACGGGTGCTGCCGCTGATGATTTCGGGGCCGGTGTCGAGCAGCACCGGGCAGGCCACCGCCGCGAGCAGGGGTGCCCCCGGATTGTTGGCGAGGCCGATGGTGAGTGCTCCCACTTCCCGTCCTGCTGCCGCTGCGCCGAGCGCGTAAGGGGTCGTGCCGCTCGCCGCCACCACGATCAGTACGTCGTCGGGGCCGACGCCCACCGCCTGCACGTCGCGCTCGCCCGCTGCGGCGTCGTCCTCGGCGCCCTCCACCGCCTGCCGGATGGCCCGCTCGCCCCCGGCAATCAGCGGCACGGCGCGGTCAGGAGGCCAGGAAAAGGTCGGGGTCAGTTCGGTGGCGTCGAGCACCCCCAGCCGCCCGCTGGTGCCCGCGCCCGCGTAGACCAGTCGCCCGCCGCGCTCCAGCCGGGGCAGGGCCGCGCTGAGTGCCGCCGTCAGTTGCGGGGCCGCCGCCTGCACCGCCCGCACCGCGCCGAGCTGGTCGCCCACCAGCGCCGCCACCAGGGCGTCGGGGGGAAGGGTGTCGAGGTCGGCGTAGTCGGGGTGAACCTGTTCGGTGCGGCGGGGGTCGGTCATGGGCAGGTGTCCTTTGAGGGAGTAAACGGGGTGGAAAAGGGAGCGGGCGTCAGTTTGCCGCCGCTGACCGCCCGCCGCGCTCCCGTCGTCTGCGCCAAGGTGTTGGGCCAGCCCTGCGCGTGGGCGTAGCCGAGAAAGGCGAAGGCGGCGGCCTCGCGGGTGGCGTCGGCCCAGCCGCAGGCGTCCCAGCCGAGGTCGTTGAAGGTGCGCAGCGGAAGCCCGCCGAGTTCTTCCCCAAGCAGGCGCCGCAGCGTGGGGTTTCTGGCCCCGCCCCCGGCGATGACGACTTCGTCCGGCGGGGCAGGCAAAAAGCGCAGTGCTCCGGCAATGCTGCGGGCGGTCAGGCGGGCGGCGGTGGCGGCGAGGTCGGGCAGCGACAGGCCGGGGGTGGGGGCGGGCAGCCGTGAGAGGGTCCACACCTCGCGCCCGGTGGCCTTGGGCGGGGGCGCACTCAGCTCGGGGTGCGCCAGCCAGCGCTCCAGCGTCGCGGCGTCCTCACGACCCTGCGCGGCCAGCCTGCCGTCCTCGTCGCAGCTCTGGCCCAGTTGCCCGGCGAGTTCGTCGAGCAGGCAGTTGCCGGGGCCGGTGTCGAAGGCCACCACGCCGCCCGCGTCCAGACCGGGCAAAAAGGTGACGTTCGCCAGTCCGCCCACATTGAGCACGGCGCGGCTTGTTCCGTCCTCGGCAAACATGGCCCAGTCCGCGAAGGGCACCAGCGGCGCTCCCACGCCCCCCGCCGCGAGGTCGGCCGGGCGGAAGTCGGACACCACCGGCTTGCCTGTCTCCTCGGCAATCACCGCCGCTTCCCCGAGTTGCAGGGTGGCGGGCCGCGCCCAGCCGCGTGCCGGGTCGGGCCGGGGGTGGTGCTGCACCGTCTGGCCGTGACTGGCAATCAGGTCGGCCTGCGGCGCGAGTTCGCGGGCCGCCTCCGCCAGCGCCGCGCCCAGCTCCCAGTGCAGTTGCGTGAGTTCGGCGCTGTTCGCCTCGCCCCGCATGGCGTGCAGCACCCGCTCCCGCCGCTCGGAGGAGTAAGGGGTAAAGGTGTGGGCGACGACCCGGCCACGCGGCTCCCCGGCAGGAAAGGCCGTCAGCGCCGGAAACGCCTGTCCGTGCCGCGCCGCAAAGTCACCCAGCGCGGGCCAGCCGGGAAGTTCGAGCAGCGCGGCGTCGATGCCGTCGGCGCTCGTGCCGCTCATCAGGCCGAGGACGCGCGGCGCACGGCTCACGCGCCTTCTCCGCGCAGTTCCATCACGAAGTCGGAGCGGTCGCCCCGGTAGCAGGCGCGGGCGTACTCCACCGGGCGCCCGTCCGCCAGCCACGACACCCGCTCGGTGGTGAGCAGCGCCGCGCCCTTTTCGACCCCCAGCAGCGCGGCGAGTTCGGCGTCGGCGTTCTGTGCCCGCAGGTGCCGCAGGGCGCGGGCCGGGGCAAGCTGCCGGGCGCTCAGCAGGGCGTAGAGGCTGGCGTCGGTCACGTCTGCCGGGGTCAGGGGGCCGACCAGCGCGGCGGGCAGCGTGCTCTGCTCCACCGCCATCGGCTCGCCGTCGGAGGTGCGCAGGCGGCGCAGGCGGTAGACCTCCGCTCCCGGCGCGAGGCCGAGGCTCAGCGCTTCCTGGGGAGCCGGACGGGTGCGGGCAAACTGAAGCACCCGCGCTCCCGGCACGCCGCCCTGCGCCCGCACCTCGTCCGAAAAGGAACTCAGCAGCCCGAGCTGGCGCGAGGCGGGCGCAGGCCCGGAAACGAAGGTGCCGCTCCCCCGCCTGCGCCGCAGCAGCCCCTCGGCTTCCAGCAGGCTCAGCCCCTGGCGTAGCGTGACCCGCGACACGCCGAGGTGTGCGGCCAGTTCGCGTTCGGCGGGCAGGGCGCTGCCCGGGGCCAGCTCGCCGCTCTCGATGCGCTGGCGCAGCCCCTGCGCGAGTTGCACGTAGGCGGGGGCCGCGTTGCCGGGGTCCAGCGCCACCCACCACGCGGGCGGGTCGGGCGCGGGGGAGACAGGGGCAGGTGAAGCAGGCAGGGCCACGCCGCAACCGTACCACTTGCGGACCAATCCTGAAAAGGTCTTGTCATTGGAATGCAATTGGTCTTAGAGTGAAGGTCAGACTTGACAACCCGCCTACACTCCACCTGTCATTCGGAGGTCAACCCCTATGCCCAAGCGCACCACGTTCGTCCTTCTCAGCCTGGCCCTCCTGGGCGGCAGCGCCCTCGCCGCACCCAAGAAAGTCAGCGGCTACGGCTCCCTCGGCGTCACCACCGGCAAGCCCGGCGGCACCTTCACGCTGGCCCTGGGTGACAGCCCGCAGAGCCTCTTTTACTACGGCGCCATCGACAACAACCTCGGCCTGATTTCGCAGCAGCTGTTCGACGGGCTGGTCGAGTTCAACCTCGCCACCTACAAGCTCGAACCCGCGCTGGCCGAAAGCTGGACGGTCAGCAACGGCGGCAAGACCTACACCTTCAAGCTGCGCCAGGGCGTCAAGTGGTCCGACGGCCAGACCTTCAACGCCGACGACGTGGTGTTCACCTACAAGAACTTCATCATGAACCCCGAGGCCCGCGCCGGGGACGCCGGAAACTTCAAGCTCGACGGGCAGCCCGTGACCATCAAGAAGGTCAGCGACTACGTGGTGCAGTTCGACCTGCCGCGCCCCGCGCCCGCCTTCCTCCTCCAGCAGCGGTACTTCATCATGCCGCAGCACAAGCTGGGCAAATTCACCGGCGCGGACGTGAACAAGGCGTGGCCCACCAACGTCAGCGAATCCGAAGTGGTCGGCACCGGCCCCTTCAAGCTCAGCCGGTACACGGCGGGGCAAAAAGTCACGCTCACCAGGAACCCCAACTCCTGGAAGGTGGACGCCAAGGGCACCAAACTGCCTTACCTCAACACCCTCGAATTCCTGATTCTGCGTGACCCGCAGGCGCAGGTGTCGCAGTTCCTCGCCGGAAACCTCGACCAGCTCAACATTTCCGGTGCCCAGTTCCCCGACCTCAAGCAGAAGGAAGTCGCGGGCGCCAAGTTCAAGGTCATCCGCTCGACGGCACTGTTCGGCAGCCCGCCCTTCGTGGCCTACAACTTCGATGCCAAGGACCCCGCCCTCGCCAAACTGTTCAGCGACGTGCGTTTCCGCCGCGCCATGCAGAGCGCCCTGAACCGCGAGCGCATCATCGACACCGTATACAACGGCCTCGCCAGCCTGCCCGGTCACGGCGTCGCTCCTGCGAACAAGGCGTTCTACGCCAACACCACCCGGCAGCTCGGCAGCTTCGACCTCGCCGCCGCGAACAAGGCGCTCGACGCCCTGGGCCTGAGCAAGAAGAACAGCGCGGGCATCCGCCTGATGAGTAACGGCAAGCCGCTGGAGTTCGACCTCACCTACGGCACCGACTCGCCCGTGTACCCGCCGATGGCCGCCATCATCCAGAGCGACTTCGCCAAGGTGGGCGTCAAGGTGAACCTGAGGGGCATCCTCAGCAGCAAGCTGCTCTCGACGGGGCAGAGCGGCAACTGGGAAATGATTCTGCACGCCTTCGGCGACCAGCCCGACCCCGAACTGCGCCGTCCCATCTGGCAGCCCGGCGGGGCGCTGTACTACTGGCACCGTTCTCTCATGCCCGCGCAGGAAGGCAACAAGCCCAACGTCGCCAAGATGTTTCCCTGGGAAAAGGAAATCTACAACATCTTCGACGACGCCTCGACCACCACTGATGCGGGCAAGCGCAAGGCGCTCTACACCCGCTGGCAGCTCAACTTTGCCCAGAACCTGCCGGTCACGCCCATCGCCAAGCCCGAAAACATCGGGGCCATCAGCGACAGGTACGGCAACTACGTGTACAACCTCGGCGTGATTCCCGGTTACAACCCGGTGCCGCTGATTTTCCAGAAGTGAGGCAAGGACCCCTCGCCCTTCCCTGCCTCCCTCTCCCCGGGGAGAGGGCCCCTGCGGAGCCAGGGGGCTTGTCATTCCCCAAATTGAGGCAGTCTATGTAGGTGACGACCTTTCACCCGCTACAGGCAGAGCAATGGGCACTGAAGCACTTTGGTGCTGTGGATCTTGGAGATCGGCGTAGAAATCAACGAGCAGTACGCATTGCGCAGGGGATGGCTTCCCGATCCGGGAAGTCCATCCCCAAGCTTTTTGACCGTAGAGCAGATGTCAAAGCGGCGTATACCTTCATGTCACGCAAGGAGGCAACCCCTGAGCGCCTTCAAACACCTCACCGCAACCATGTACGCGCAGCACTGGGGCAGGCAGGAACCTTCTTGCTGCTTGAAGACAGCAGCGAATTCATCTGGTCACGACATCAGGAGACTCCCGGCCTTGGGCGGACCGGGGATCTCAGATCCCCGGTTCGGCAGGGGTTTACCCTCCACACGACACTTGCTGTGAAATGGCAAAAACCCCATCAGCAAAGTGGGCAACGGCTTCCCGTTCAGGTTCTGGGCATACTCGATCAGGAGTATTACCTCCGGCAACCCGCACCCACAGCGTCAGAGAGCGACGCTGAGCGACGCCAGCGGGAAAACAAGGAAAGTGCGTTGTGGACAAGAGCAACTGAACGCATCGGAAAAGGGCCGGACGACCAAGACGTTCGATGGGTCAGAGTCTGTGACAGAGGGGCAGATATTGAGGTCTTTATGCGTGGCGTCATCGCTCAAGGACAGGGTTTCGTTGTCAGGGCAGCCCAAAACCGGCGGCTTCTTGATCCGAATGCCCGCACACGGGAGTGCATTGGGCATGTCTTTGAGGCAGCCAGGGCTGCCTCGCCGCTTGGAAGTTACACCATAGACCTTCGAGGGAGAAAAGGTCAGAAAGCACGTGCTGCACACGTTGAAGTGAGTGTTGTTCGTGCGTACCTTTGGCCGACACCAATGGCGGGTGGTCAAGGTAAACCTCGTCAGGAAGGGATACGGGTCAGCATTGTTCGTGTGGCAGAAAAGCCTTCGGATGACGTGAAAGAACCGTTGGAATGGATGCTGCTCACGGATGCCGACATTGAGACCTTTGAGGAAGCGCACGAAGTGGCGCTTCAGTACCAGGCCCGTTGGCTGGTGGAAGAGTTTCATAAAGGGTTGAAGACGGGCCTGGGAGCAGAGCGGCTCCAGTTGGAAGCGGGTCAGCGTCTCAAAGCCATGATTTCGATGATGAGTGTGGTGGCCACAAGGTTACTCGCGCTACGCGAGGATTCACGAGAACGCCCAAATGATCCAGCTCAGAGCGCTGGGTTGAGTGCCGTCGAACTTCAGGTGCTGAGCAAGGTTTTGAAACGGCAACTGAAGACTGTGCAGGACGTCATTTTGGCATTGGGAAGGTTGGGAGGACATATGAACCGAAAAAGCGATGGCCTGCCAGGGTGGCAGGCCTTGTGGGAGGGAATGAATATGCTTCAGGTCTATGTCGAGGGGTATAAGTTAGCTCGCACCTAATTTGGGGAATGACAAGAGCCAGGGGGTGAGGGGTCTTTTTTTCGTGAGGAGTTTCTCCCTGTGCTTTCTCCCTGTTGCTGTGTTGCCCCATGCTGAACTACACTCTCCGCCGCATCCTCGGCATGATTCCCACGCTGCTCGTGATTTCGGTGATTTGCTTCGCCGTCATCAAATTGCAGCCCGGTTCCTTCGTGGACCAGTACCTTGAAGACCCCCGCTTTTCCAGGGAAACGGTCGAAAACATCACCCGGCAGCTCGGCCTGAACGAACCCGCCTGGAAGCAGTACCTGACCTGGATCACGGGCGTGGTCACGCGGCTGGACTTCGGGTATTCCTTCGCCTCCGGTGCGCCGGTCACGTCCATTATCGGGGAAAGGCTGGGCTGGACGGTCTTTATCGCCGGGCTGACCCTGCTGCTGACCTGGGTCATCGCGGTGCCGCTGGGCATCTACACGGCGTTCAACCGCCACGGGATTCCGGCGCAGATCGCCAACTTTCTGGGATACGTGGGTCTCGCCATTCCCGACTTTCTGGCGGCGCTGCTGCTGGTGGTGCTGGTGCGGCAGCTCGGCGGAACCAACGTGGGCGGGCTGTTCAGCCCCGACATGATCGACGCGCCCTGGTCCTTCGCCAAGGTGATGGACCTGCTCGCACACCTCTGGATTCCGGTGCTGGCGGTGGGCCTGGAAGGCGTGGCGGGCCTGATGCGCCAGATGCGGGCGAGTACGCTCGACGTGCTGGGGCAGGACTACGTGCGCACCGCCAAGGCCAAGGGGCTGCCCCAGAACCGCGTGGTCTGGAAACACGCCGTGCGCAACGCCGTCAACCCCCTCATCAGCCTCGCCGGGCTGAGCCTACCCACGCTCATCAGCGGCACCATCATCATCTCCATCGTCATGAGCCTGCCCACCATCGGGCCGCTGCTGTACGACTCGCTGCTCAACAAGGACCAGTACACCGCCATGACCCTGCTGATGCTCTCGGCCTTCTTGCTGCTCATCGGCAACCTGCTGTCCGACCTCGCGCTGGCGTGGGCCGACCCGCGCGTGAGGTACTCGTGAGCGGCGGCCCCGAAACCCGGACCCCGCTCCAGATGGCGTGGCGGCGTTACCGCAAGTCGCGGCCCGGTGTGATTGCCGGGTGGGTGCTCATCGCGCTGTACGTCATTGCGCTGCTCTCGCCGTTTCTGGCGCCCTACAACATCACTGCCCAGCACGAGGGCTACGAGTACCAGCGCCCGCAGACGGTGCATCTCCTTCACCAGGGCCGTTTGCAGCGCCCCTTCGTCTACGGCTCCAAGACCGAGCGCGACCCGGTCACGTTCGCCAAAAAGACCGTGCCCGACACGACCACGCCCATTCCCATTCAGTTCTTCGTGAAGGGCGAACCCTATTCCTTTCTGGGGGTAAAGGCCGACCGCCACCTCTTCGGCGTGCCCGACGGCAAAAACGAGTACGGCGAGACAGCTCCGCGCTACTTCTTTCCCTTCGGCACCGACCAATTGGGCCGCGACCTGTTTTCGCGCACGCTGGTGGGCGCCCAGGTGAGCATGACGGTGGGCGTCATCGGCGTGCTGATTTCCTTCGCCATCGGCATCGTGCTCGGCGGGGTCAGCGGCTACTTTGGCGGCTGGGTGGACACCCTGATTCAGCGCGTGGTCGAGGTGCTGCTCTCCTTCCCACGCCTGCCGATTCTGCTCGCCCTCGCCACCCTGATTCCGGCCCGCTGGCCCTCGACCTGGGTCTACACCGGCATCGTGGCGGTGCTGGCGCTGATCGGCTGGGCGAGCCTCGCCCGTGTGGTGCGCGGTCAGGTGCTCTCGGCGCGGGGCCTGGATTACGTATCGGCGGCGCAGGCCCTGGGCGCGTCCAACCTGCGCGTGATTTTGCGCCACATCACGCCCAACCTCAGTTCTTTTCTGCTGGTCACGGCGACTCTGGCGCTGCCGGGCTACATCCTGGGCGAAAGCACCCTCAGTTTTCTGGGCCTGGGCATCAAGGAACCCATGACCAGCTGGGGCCTGCTGCTGCGCGACGCCAGCAAACTCGAAGTCGTGAGCAGCTATCCCTGGCTGCTGTGGCCGGGGCTGTTCGTGTTCATCAGTGTTCTTGCCTTCAACTTCATGGGTGACGCGCTGCGTGACGCGGCGGACACCCAGAGCCGCTGACTTCTCTGTTTATTGCTCCTGCTGTCCCCTCACGCGCCCCCGGCGCACCCCTCAAGGAGGAAGTATGTCGAAGTCCCGTTCCCTGTCCGCCCTGTTGCTCGGCGCCCTGCTGCTGTCCGCCTGCGGCCAGAACCTGTCCGGCCCTCAGCCCGAGCCGCAGCCCCAACCCCAGCCCGAACCCCAGCCCGAACCCCAGCCGAACCCCGACGCGAGCGGCCCGGTGCGCGGCCTGTGGGTGGACGCCTTCGGCGCCGGCATCAAGACGCCCGAGGAAGTCACGCAACTGGTGGACACCGCCCGCGCCATGAACGTCAACACCCTGTACGTGCAGGTGGGGCGCCGGGGGGACTGCTACTGCAACAACGCCGCCATGCCGCGCACCGACGACCCCGAAGTGCCGGCGGGCTTCGACCCCCTGGCCGACGTGATTGCCAAGGCGCACGCGAAAGACATCCGGGTCAACGCCTGGATCATCACCACGGCGCTGTGGAACAGTGCGACGCCGCCCCAGAGTCCGGACCACGCCTTCAACACGCACGGGCCGGACGCCAAGGGCCGCGACAACTGGCTGACCGTCAAGGCCGACGGCACCCTGAAAGCGGGCAACGACTGGGTAATGGACCCCGGCCACCCCGACGCCGCCGCGTACATCAGGAACATGTACGTCAGCGTGGCGAAAAACTACGACGTGGACGGCATTCAGTTCGACCGTGTGCGCTACCCCGACTACAACCCGGTGGGCGGCCCGGTGCAGTGGGGCTACAACGAAACGGCGCTGGAGCGTTACCGTGCCGAAACGGGCGCGACCGGAACGCCCGACCCCGCCGACCCGCAGTGGAGCGCGTGGCGCCGCCAGCAGGTGACGAACCTGGTGCGCGAAACCGCGCTGGCGGTCAAGGCCGTCAAGCCCGGCGTGGCGATTGCCGCCGCCACCATCACCTACGGCGCAGGGCCTGCCGACGAAGCCGCCTTCGCCGCGTCGCGTCCCTACGCCGAGGTTGGGCAGGACTGGTTGACCTGGGTCAAGGCCGGATACCTCGACCAGAACGTGATGATGAACTACAAGCGCGACTTCAACCCGGTGCAGTCGCAGTGGTTCTACCAGTGGAACACCTTCGCGGCGGGCTTGCAGGCCCGGTACCCCCACACCGAGCAGGTCAGCGGCGCGGCCATCTACCTCAACGACATTCCCAGCACCCTCAACCAGATTCGCAAGACGCAGGCGGCGGGCCTGGGCTGGGCGGGCTACTCCTACCGCACCCCCGACAGGGACGTGAACGAGGGCAAGCGCACGGCGGCGGAGGTGCTCGCCGACCTGAGGGTGCGCCTGACCGAGAAAGACGGTCCTTTCCCGACCTTCGTGCCTCACGCCCCCCTGCAACCCAGCCGGGTGCGCGGCCTGAGCGGCGAACTGCGGGCAGCGCAACCCGGCAACCACAAGGTCGAACTGCTCGGTGCGGGCGGTGAGGTCGTCGCCACCACCTTCAGCGACGGTCAGGGCCGCTACGGATTCCTGAACGTGCCGCAGGGCGCCCTGTCGCTGCGCGTGGACGGCAAGACGATGCTCCCCACGCTGCAAGTGATCCCGGGCCGCGTGACCCTGTTGGAGCCGCTCACACTGAACTGATACGGGTTCTGGACTCTCCTTCACGCAGCCGGAACAGGCACTTGAAAGCGCGTTGTTTCATCCAACACGGATTCCGGACGACAGATGCACATCTGGTTTTACGTGCATCTGTCGTTCGGAACCTGCACTACTCGGAGGCTGTTTCGCGGACCGGGCCGCGCTTCGTCCCGGCACCCGAACTTTCGCTTGTTCGGGAAGTGCCTTGGCCGCTTTTCGCCCGGCGCCTGGAGCCGTTCTGCTGCCCGGTCTGCTCCTCCTGGTTGGCGGCTTTCGGGTGTGCCGAACGGCTTTTTTGCCCCGAATGCCCGAGGCGCTTGAGATAAAGCCAGGCGGTAGACGGATTTATGCTTCGGCCCGTCTGGTCGGTAATCCACTCGGCGACTTTACGGGCCGTCCATTCACCGCCGCCGTCGGGGGGAGACTGCAACGTGGCCCCCAGCGCTGCCCGCTGTTCGGCGTTCAGGACGGGCGGCTGGCCTGCTCGACCCTTTCGGTGGTCGGTCACCGCTTCGGGGCCGTGTTCGTTGTACCGGTTGATGAGCGCGGAGAGCCACCGTCTGGAACGGCCCAACTGCTCCAGAAGGGCCGTGCGCGAGGTCTGAGGCTGCTGGGTCAGTGTCCGCAGAGCGAACCAGCGGTCACGCTCGTCGGCGGTGCTGGCGCGACGTTGACGCTGCAACAGCTCGTCGGCAGTCAGATGCGGGAGAGGAACCAGGGCCTTCATGGGCGAATTATACTTCGAGCAGGCAGGCGGCCTATTGATAACGTACAAAGTTGGTATCAACCCTCCGCCGATTGGCTCTGATACGGATTCCGCTTAATTCCTGCACAGTCGGGAAAGCGCCGCCTGTGCATCCATATCGCAGAATCCGTATTTTTTCCTACTCGCATCCGCTCTGCTGCGCAGCTTTGCAAGTCGGATTGAATCTGAAACGACCAGATTCAATCGGAATCCGTATGATACGGACATACCGCGTTCTCAATAGCTGCTCCATGCCCCCTGCGCTCCTCTCTGCGGCGTCAGGAAGCCGCGACCATTTCTTCGGCGGTCAGGCGCTGCGCCGGTTGCCCGGAGAGTTCGGCCAGCAGGATGTCGTAGTCGGCAAGGGTGTCGTGCCCGGGCAGCAGCAGGGACGCCCAGCACTTTCTGACGCTGGGGTCGAGTCAGGCCGGGCACTTCGCCGTGTACCACACCCAGCAACTCGAGGAACTCAACGCCTGGACCGAGCGGGCGGCGGTCTATCAGCCGGTGGTGGCGGTGCGCTGAGCGGTCTGCGCGGCCCGCGCCGCCGCCTCGGCGTGGTCGCGCCACTCGATGTCCACGCCGGGCAGAAGACCGCGCAGGAGTTCGGGAAAGAGTGGACTGACGCGCAGGGCGCCGCCCGTCGCCCGCAGGGGCAGGGGACCGGCCCGCACCTGCACCCGGCGCCCGAGTTCGGCCAGGGAAGTGGCGGCCCCGCGCAACAACTCCAGCGCCGCCGCGTCTCCCCGGTCCGCCGCCCGGCCCACCGCCGGAGCGAGCCGGGCGAGGGCCGAAGCCCCCGGCGCGGCGTACACGAAGGAGCGCAGGGTGTCCCAGTCGAGGCCCCCGGTCACGGCGGCGACTTCCTCGGCCAGCGGCCCGGTTGCCCCCTGCCCGAAATCGAGCGCGTCGGTGACGTGGCGCAGCGCCCCCCGCCCCAGGCTGGCTCCGGCCCCGTCGTCCCCGATGCGGTAGCCCCGGCCCCCCGCCCGCAGCGTCTGACCGCTGGTGGTGACGTGGTAGGCGATGCTCCCGGTGCCCGCGTAGATCAGGACGCCCTCACCCGGCGCGAAATGGGCGCGGTAGGCGAGGTCGAGGTCGCCTTCCACACTGACCTGCCGCGCAGACAGGCCCAGCGCGGCGGCGAGGTGCGCCCGCGCCGCCTCTGCCTGGGCCGACCCCGCGCTCAGGCCGGGGAGTCCGGCGTGGAGCCGCTGGGGCAGCGCCGGAAGCACGCCGCGCAGACTGTGCAGGGCGGCCTCGCCCGCTGGCGTCCCCAGCAGCGCGGCGGTCAGGGGAGCCACCGTGCCCGAAGCCACCCGCTCAGCGCCGCGCAGCAGCGCCCACTGCGTTCCACTGCCGCCCGCGTCCAGACCGAGGGCGAGGGGCGGCAGGCGAGTAGGCGACGGCGCAGGCGGCGTGTGGCAGGGCATGAAAGACAGCATGGCACGTCGCCCGGGGCAGGCAGACTCGTGAATACGTTGCGGCTTGCGGTCGTCTGCCTAGCGCTCATGACAAAAGACTGCCCTGCACTCTTTGACCCTCTATCAAGGGGAGAGGGCCTGCCAAAGCCAGGGGTGATACGGATTCCGATTGAATCTGGTAGTTTCAGATTCAATCCGACTTGCAAAGCTGCGCAGCAGAGCGGATGCGAGTAGGAAAAAATACGGATTCTGCGATATGGATGCACAGGCGGCGCTTTCCCGACTGTGCAGGAATTAAGCGGAATCCGTATGAGGCAATGGTTCGTGCAGTTTTGAGGTCACAAAGAAAGACCCACCGAAAATGGGGCTGTGAACACACCGCTTCCAATGGGTCTAATGGCTATCCTACAGTACGTTCTCAGCGCGGTCCCGCTGCGCAAGACGCAGCGGAATTTTCTGACCGTGCTGCTTAGCGTATTTCTCGCTGTTCCTGGACGGCTGAACGTCCTGAACCTCTCCCGATATGCGGCCTGCTCAGAGAGTACGATCCGTCGTTGGCTGCACCGAAGTGACCCCGGGGCCATTCCCTGGGGCGCAGTACACCGGGCGACTGTGAGCACGGCGATTGAGAGTGGGCTGATCAGCCCACTGTGCGTTCTGGCCATCGACGCCTCTTTTCACCGCAAATCTGGTCAGCACACCGCACACCTCGGCTCGTTCTGGAATGGCTGTGCCGCACGGACCGAACGTGGGATCGAGCAATCCTGCTGTGCCCTGATTGACGTCCAGCACCGACAGGCATTTACGGTCGATGTCCGTCAGACCCGGACCGGGTCTGAGGCCCCGAGTCGTCTGGAACAGGCCGCTGACCAGCTGGATGACGTGTTGCTTGATCTCCAGACTGTTCCACGGCTTGATCTGGCCGCTGTGGTTGCGGATGGGAACTATGCGAAAGAATCCATGGTGGAGACCGTGACCGGTCACGGTCTCCCATTCATCTCCAGATTTCCTCGCAACGCCAACCTCAAGTATCTCTATACCGGCGAGCATCCCAGACGACGCGGACGGCCAAAAAAGTTCGACGGCAAGGTGGATTTCAGCGACTTGCAGCGCTTTGACCTCGTTTCTGAAACGTCGACCGAGCGGGTGTGGACTCAGGTGGTCTGGAGCGTGCAGTGGGCGCGAGAAGTGCGTGCAGTCGTCATCCAGCAGGTCGGTAAAAAGGGTCAAGTGACGGGTTACGCGGTGCTGTTCAGCACCGCTGTGACGATGCCCGCTCATGAGGTCATTGCGCTGTACCGGAGCCGTTTCGAGATTGAACTGATCTTCCGGGATGCCAAGCAGTTCCTGGGAAGCCAGGATGTGCAATTGCGGTCACAGCCAGGCATTGAGGCGCATTGGAACGTGGTCTTGCTGACCCTGAACCTCTGTCGCCTTGAGGCCCTGCGAGCAGCAGAGGGCGGACAGAATCTGGTGTTCAGTCTCGAAGACATGAAACGCAGGGCGTATAACGCCCTGCTGGCCCAAGTGATTTTGTCCAAGTTGGATCTCTCGGCCCGCTTTGAAGAATTAGAACATCTGCCGTCCAGTCCGCTAAATTTCGGCCTCAAAGCCGCCTAAAACTGCACGAACCATTGATGAGGGGTCTTTATTACGTCGAATGTCCTAGCGCCAGCTTCGCAGGTCGGGCGGCAGGTGGCCTTCCTCGTTGAAGGTGTCGAGACTCAGGCGCCCGCCGCCGAAGGTCAGGCGCGTGAGGCTGCCGTTCTTGACCCGCCAGTTGAGCCTGAGCGCCGAGGCGTCCGGGGCGTCCAGCGCGAGGGCCACCGCCAGACCGATGACGCCGCCGCTGGTAAAGACGACGGCGACGGTGCCGGAGGGCAGGCGCAGCACGTCGCCGAGCGCGTCGCGGACGCGGGCGCGGAAGTCGGCCCAGCCCTCGACCTCCGGGTGGGTGACGCGGCCCGCTTGCCACGCCGCCGCCAGCGCTTCGAGCATCCGCTGAAAGTGGCGGTTGCGCTCGGGCGAGTCGCGGTGCTCACGAAAAGCCCCGGCCAGCGCCGCGAATTCGGCGTCCTGGCGGGCAAGCAGGGGGGCGAGCGTGCCCACCAGCCCGTCGCCGTCGAACTCCGAGAGCCGGGGGTCGAGGGTCGGCGTGGGCCAGTCCCGGCCCTCGGCGGCCAGTTCTGCCGTGCGCCGCTGCCGGACCAGAGCGCCGTGCAGGACATGGGTGGGCCGCACCCCCTGGGCCGTCAGCGCCTCGCCCACCGCGCGGGCCTGACGTTCTCCCAGCGGCGAAAGACGGTCGGTGTCGGCCTCGAAAGGCGTGGCCTGTCCGTGGCGCACCAGAATCAGGTCACTCATCGGTGGCCTGATGAACCTGAAGTTCCCCCTGGATGCCCGGTGCCTGCGAGACGCGGCGCCACGCCTCCCCGATGAGCCACTGGGCCTGCCCGCCCAGCGGGGCGAAACGGGGGTCCTGCGTCTGCCCCAGGCGATAGCGCGCGAAAATCTGAAGGACGATGACCGCCAGCTTGAAGTGCCCCAGCACCTCGTACCACGTCACGTTGCTCACGTCGCGGCCACTGCGCCCGGCGTAACGGGCCAGAAACTCCTCGCGGGTGAAAAAGCCCTGGTCGCTCGCCGCCGCGCCGATGCGCCCTTGCACGCCGCCGGGCTGCGCGGGCATGGTCCAGTAGGTCAGCGTCAGGCCCAGGTCCACCAGCGGGTCGCCCACCGTGGTCATTTCCCAGTCGAGCAGCGCCGTGACCCGCGACGGGTCGGCGGGGTCGAGCATCAGGTTGTCGAGCTTGAAATCGTTGTGGACCAGGGTGTGCGCCGACTCTTCCGGCACGTTCGCTTCCAGCCACGCGATGACGAGTTCGTCACGCAACTCGGCAGGCGGGGGCAGGTCGCCCGAGTCCTTGAGAAGGTCCCGCGCCCGGCGCCAGCGGCCCGCCCAGCCCTCGACCTGACGGCGGTTGAAGCCCTCCGGCTTGCCGATGTCGCGCAGCCCCGCCGCGTCGATGTCCACCGCGTGCAGGTCGGCCAGCGTGTCGGCCAGCGCCTGCGACATCCGGCGGGGGGCGTCCGGCAGCGCGGCGTACTCGGGGGGCAGCCCGGTCCGCACCACCGTGCCCCGGCGCCGCTCCATCAGGTAAAAGGGCGAGCCGAGCACGTCCGGGTCCTCGACCAGCAGTGCGGGCGCGGGGGCCACCGGCAGCACCGGATGGATTTTTTCGAGCAGGTGGTACTCGCGGGCCATGTCGTGCGCCCCTTTCGCCACCGGCCCCAGGGGAGCACGGCGCAGCACGTACTCGTGTTCCCCGGCCCGCAGCAGGTAGGTCAGGTTGGAAAAGCCGCCGGGAAACTGCTCGACTTCCAGCGCGTCCAGGTCTTGGGGGGAAAGGTCGCCGGGAACGCGGCCACGCATCGCCTCTTTCAGGCGCTCCAGCGGCAGTTCTTCACCGGGACGCACCGGGGCCGTGTCGCGTTCCGGGCCAGGGCCGGTCATTCGTGGCCCTCGGTGCGGGGGGCGTTGTTGCCAGTCGCTGCGGCGCTGGTGGATGCGGCGCCAGTCGCTGCGGCATTGGCCTGATGCGCGTTGTAAAGCGCCATCGCCTTGACCCGCAGGCCGCGCATGTGGCCCACCCAGCCGTCGTAGTCGGCGGCCTTGTACTGAAACCCCTTGAGGGTGGTGTCGTGGGTGGTAATCAGGAAACCGTCACGGCGCAGCACCTCCAGCGTCCTGTCTGCCAGCACGTCGGTGGTGATGGCGGTGCGCTGAAGAATCGGCGCGTTCTCGATCATCGGGGTCCAGACCCCTTCGGGGCACAGGCAGGCGACCCTTACGCCCCGGTCACCGTAACTGATGGCCAGCCACTCGGCAAACGCGAGCGCGGCGTGCTTGGTCACGGCGTAGGGGGCCGAGTGCAGTTCGGTCAGCAGGCCCGCCGCCGACGCGGTGTTGAGGAAATAGCCCTCGCCGCGTTCCAGAAAGTGTGGCAGCAGGTGCCGGGCGGCCCAGACGTGGCTCATCACGTTGATGCGGTGGACGAGGTCCCACACCCGGTCCGGCGTTTCCGGCCCCTCGCCCTGCGCGACCCCGGCGTTGGAGCAGAACAGATCGATGCGGCCTTCCTGCGCCAGAACGTTCTCGATCAGCGCCCGGACGCCTTCTTCCTGACTCATGTCGGCAGCGAAAAACCGCGCCCCGATGCTTTGGGCCTGCCTCGCCCCGAGTTCGGCGTTGCGGTCGGAGGTCACGACCCTCGCTCCCTCCTGCACGAAACGGGTGGCGAGCGCGAGGCCGATGCCCGACGCGCCGCCGGTCACGACGACGACTTTGTTCTGGAACTCCATGAGCGTCTCCTTGTGCTTGTGGGTGAGTGTGGCGGGTCGCTAGCGCCGGGAAAGCGCCCGCAGGTCCACACCCTGGCGGCGCAGTTCTTCTTTCGCCACCGTTTCGGCATGCACGATGTCGGGACCGTCGGCCAGACGCAGGGTGCGGGCCTGGGCGTACATCATGGGCAGCGGCGTGTCCTGGCACACGCCCTCGCCGCCGTAGACCTGAATGGCGCGGTCGATGACGCGCAGGGCCATGTTCGGCGCGACCACCTTGATGGCGGCGATTTCGCCCCTGGCCGCCTTGTTGCCCACCGTATCCATCATGTGCGCGGCTTTCAGGGTCAGCAGCCGGGCCTGGTCGATTTCCATGCGGCTTTGCGCGATCAGTTCGCGGGTGTGCTGGTGCGCAGCGAGCGGCTTGCCGAAGGCGACACGCCGGGTGCTGCGCCGAATCATCAGCTCCAGCGCCCGCTCGGCCTGCCCGACCAGCCGCATGCAGTGGTGAATGCGGCCCGGTCCCAGGCGTCCCTGCGCGATTTCGAAGCCGCGTCCTTCTCCGAGCAGCATGTTGCTGGCGGGCACACGCACGTTCTCGAAGCTCATTTCCATGTGGCCGTGCGGGGCGTCGTCGAAGCCGAACACTTGCAGCGCCCGCTCCACCTTCACGCCCGGCGCGTCAAGGGGCACCAGAATCATGGACTGCTGCAGGTGCCGCTCGGCGTGCGGGTCGGTCTTGCCCATGAAGATGCTGACGCGGCAGCGTGAGTCGCCTGCCCCCGAGGTCCACCACTTGCGCCCGTTGATGACGTAATCGTCGCCGTCGCGCACAATCTGCGCCTCGATGTTGGTCGCGTCGCTGCTCGCCACCTGCGGCTCGGTCATGGAGAAGGCCGAGCGGATGTCGCCGTTCAGGAGGGGAAGGAGCCACTGCTCCTGCTGCTCGGGCGTGCCGTAGCGGGCAATGACTTCCATGTTGCCGGTGTCGGGCGCCGAGCAGTTGAACACCTCCGGCGCCCACCACACCCGGCCCATGATTTCGCACAGCCCCGCGTATTCGAGGTTGCTCAGCCCCGCACCGAACCGGCCCTGCGGGTCGCTGGCAGGCGGCAAAAACAGGTTCCACAGACCCTGTGCCCTGGCCCTGGGCTTGAGGTCGTCGAGCAGCGGCACATGCGCCCAGCGGTCCCCGGTGTTCACCTGCCGGTGAAACTCGGCCTCGTTGGGGTAAATGTGCTCGTCCATGAACTTCAGCAGCCGCTCCCGCAGCTCTCCGGCACGGGGCGTGGTGTCGAACATCGTCATGCGGGTTCCTCCAGAAGCGCCGCCGGAGCGGGGGTCAGCGGGCGCAGGTCGGCGTGCTCGCCGTCGATGCCCAGCAGAAAGTCGCGGCACAGCCCCCCGCCCTCACGGCGCAGAATCAGCCCCAGGGCCTGCACTTCGGCCTGCACGCGCTCGGCGTGCGCGAAGGCTTCGGGCGAGTGGTCACAGGCCAGGGCGTCGGCGAGGCGGTTGTCTTCCTCGAACAGCGCCCGGCAGCTTTCGTACGCGGGCAGCGGCTCGAAGGCGCAGCGAAAGGCGAAGGGCCGCAGTTCGCGCAGTGTCAGGTGGCCCAGCGGCAGGCCCGCGCCGCTGAGCAGCAACAGGCGCTCGCCGGTCTGCCACGGCAGGCAGGGCGTCTCAGCGTCCACGGTCCTCCCCGCCACTTGCCGCCGACTCCGGCACGTCGGCCAGCACGATGGTCCCGAGCGCGGTCGCCACCAGCTTTTCGTCGTCGCCTGTCACGGCGAAGATGTCGCAGCGCGTGACCGCCTGTCGCCGGGTGCTGCTGACCACGCTGGCGCGGGAAACGAGCTGCTCGCCCACGCCGGGCCGCACGAAGTTGATTTTGAACTCGCTGGTCAGCACGTTCGGCCCGAGGGCCAGCGCCCCGATAAAGGTCAGCGAGATGTCGGCCATCGCCGAGAGCAGGCCGCCGTGCGCGAAGCCGTGGTGCTGGCGCAGGTCCTCGCGCAGCGGCACACGCAGGGTGGCCCCGCCGGGGGTAATGTCGGTGAACTGCGCGCCGATCAGGGTGGAAAAGGACTGCGCGGCAATCACCCGGTTGGCGAAGGCGAGCAGTTCGGCAGGAGACTGAGCGGGGTGGGGCTGGGAAAAAGAGGTCATGGCACCGTCCTTTAGAGGTACACGCGGAAGAGACTTTCTGCGGTGCAGGCGGGCTTGCTTTCGCCTTCGATCTCGATGGTGTTGAGCACCGTCAGCTGCAAGAAGCCCTGGCCCTGCTCCACGCTTTGCAGGGTGGCGCGGCTGCGCAGGCGGCTGCCCACGCGCACCGGGGCAGGAAAGCGCACCCGGTTCAGGCCGTAGTTCAGCAGCATCTTCGCGCCCGAGATTTCGGGCATGCCGCCGCCGCTGAGAAAGTCTCCGGCCAGCATCGACAGGCTCATGAAGCCGTGGGCGACGGTGGTGCCGAAAGGTCCCCGCGCGGCCTTTTCCGGGTCCACGTGGATGAACTGGTGGTCGCCGGTGGCCTCGGCAAAGAGGTCGATGCGCGCCTGCGTGACCTCCACCCAGTCCGACACGGCGAGTTCCTGACCCACCTTCTCTGGCAACTGCTGGGGCGTCAGGGCCTTCATACCGCCGTGATGCCGCCGTCCACGGCGATGTTCTGCCCGGTCATGTAGGCGCTGGCGTCGCTGGCGAGCAGCAGCGCGAGGCCCTTGAGGTCCTGTTCGCCGCCCAGCCGCCCCATCGGGGTGTGGCTCATGATCTGCTGCTCGGCGGCGGCCAGCGTGCCGCGCGTCATCTTGGTGGGAAAGTAGCCGGGGCAAATCGAGTTGACGGTGATGCCCCTGGGCGCCAGTTCGGACGCCAGGGCACGGGTGAAGTTGACCACCGCGCCCTTGGAGGTGTTGTAGGCCATCGTCGGCATCATCTGCGGCGAGTTGCCTTTCAGCCCCGCCACGCTCGCCACGTTGATGATGCGGCCCTTGCCCGCAGGCAGCATGCAGTGCCTGAGCACGCTCTGGGTGAGCAAAAACGTGCCGTTGACGTTGACGTTCATCACCTTCATCCAGGCGTCGAAGGGGTGTTCGGCGGTGGGCGCGCCCCAGGTGGCCCCGGCGTTGTTGATGAGGATGTCGATGGGGCCGACTTCCCGGTGGATCTGCGCGACGAGCGGGTCGAGGCTCTCGAAGTTGCCGAGGTCGTTGGCGTACACGTGGGCCTTGACCCCCAGGCTCTCCAGATGCGCCTTCGCCTCGTCGAGTTCGTTTTGCTTGCGGGCGGTGAGCACCACGGTGGCGCCGTACTCGCCGAGCGCTTCGGCCATCTGCAGGCCGAGGCCACGTGAGCCTCCGGTAATGAGGGCGACTTTGCCGGACAGGTCGAACAGTTCTTTCAGGGCCATACTTCTTCCTCCGTTGCGGCAACTGGGTTGCATCGACTGGGTTGCGGAACCCGTTCAGCATACGGGGAAATTTACGTCAACGTCAATTCTGGACGTGGAGGGATATTTCTCCCTCTGCGGGGGCTTCCTGCCACCAGCGGTCAAAGGGCGTGACCGGCAGCGCCCGCTTGTGGCGGGAAGTGAGAAACAGGTGTTCGAGGCGGGCGGCGGCCTCCGCGCTGACCTCGCGGCCTTCGAGGTAGGCGTCGATCTGCGCGTAGGTCACGCCGAGGGCCACCTCGTCGGGCAGGCCGGGGCGGTCGTCCTCGAGGTCGGCGGTGGGCACCTTGCGCCAGGTACTATCGGGGGCGCCAAGGTGCGCGAGCAGTTGCGCGCCCTGCCGCTTGGTCAGGCCGGTCAAGGGGGTCAGGTCTACGCCGCCGTCGCCGTACTTGGTGTAAAAGCCGGTCAGCGCCTCCGCCGCGTGGTCGGTGCCCACCACCAGCAGCCCTTCCTGCCCGGCGAGCGCGTACTGCGCGACCATCCGCTCGCGGGCCTTGACGTTGCCGCGCACAAAATCGCGCACTTCGCCGCCCAGGGCCGCCTGCGCCGCCGCGACCGAGGCGTCCGCCGCCGCCTTGATGTTGACGGTCACTTCGCGGTCGGCCCGGATAAAGTCGAGTGCCCGCACGGCGTCGGCCTCGTCGGCCTGCACGCCGTAGGGCAGGCGCACGGCGAGAAAAGTCGCCTCGTGCCCCTGCCCGCGCAGCCGCTCCGCCGCGAGCTGGCACAGCCGCCCGGCGAGGGTGGAGTCCTGCCCGCCGCTGATGCCGAGCACGAAGCCCTTGGCCGGGGTGCTGAGCAGGTAGGCGCACAGAAAAGCGACCCGCCGCTCGACTTCGGCGCCCGGGTCGATCTCGGGCTCCACGTGCAGCTCGCGGATGATGTGACGGCGGAGGGGCGACAGGGATGAAGGGGTCATGGGCGCAGTATGCCCGGCGCCGGGGCACGAAAAAACCTCTCCCGGTGGGGAGAGGCCGAAAAGAGAGAGTGCTCAGAACTTGGCGAAACGGGTGAGCTTGAACGGCGTTTCGGGCGTGCCGCCGAGGCGGTCGAGTTGTGCCTGCGTCACCACGAGGTCGTTCCCGACCTTCGCCAGCGTGGCGGGAAAGCGCAGGCCGTTCAGAGGCTCCTGCGCGACCAGTTGGCCGCTGCCGTAGTCGGCGCTGAGGCTGACCTTGGCGACGACCTGGTCCTTGTTGCGGGCCACGTAGAGGGTGCGCCCGTCCAGCAGCAGGCCGTCGCCGTTGACGAGGCCGCCCATGACCTTCTTCACCGCTTTGGTCTTCAGGTCGATGCGCCACAGCTCTCCGGTGTTGAGCTGCATGGCGAGCAGGTACCGGCCGTCGGGGGTGGCGGCGATGCCGTTGAGGTTCACGCCGGGGCCGTACTTGATGGGCGTCCCCCCCAGGTCGAGCCACGCGGTCAGGTTCAGCGCCCTGTCCACGCGGAAAATCACCGGGCGCGAGGAGTCGGTCACGTACACGTTGCCGTCGGGGGCCATGACCAGGTCGTTGACGTAGGGGCGCGGCGACTTGGGCGTTTCCAGCACCTTCAGGGTCATGCCGTCGGGCGTGAGGATGCTGACGGTCCCCTGGGCGCCGCCCGCGATCCACAGGCGGCCCTGCGGGTCGACCTTGAGACCGAGCGCCACCTGACGGCCGTAGGCGCCGCCTTCCTGGAACTTGGTGACCGCGCCGCTCTGGGCGTTGACCGCGTAGATGGTGCCGTTCTGGGCGCTGCCGGTGTAGATCACGCCTTTTTTCGCGTCGTAGGCGACTCCTTCGGGGTGGTCGACCGGGCCGGGAAGCGGGTAGTCGCGCACGCTCAGGCCCTCGCGCAGGATCACGCCGCAGCGCTCGCGGGCGCCGCTCATGCCCGCCGGGTCGGTCTTGTAGTCGTCGGGGTTGGCGTGGATCACCAGGCTGCGGTTCAGAATGCCGTTTTCGCCGGTCAGGCTGATCTTGGCGCTGGTAAAGCTCGCCTTGCCCACGCCGTCGGCGCCGACGCTGAGCATCGGGGTGTCGCCGCCGTGACCGAGCTTGTTGTCGGTCTGCGGGTCGTCGTGGTTGCGGCTCATGCCAGGGTCGAAGTGACCGCCCGCCGCGCCGAAGGGCACCACCCGGTTGACCGCCGGGTCCACGCCGGGAGTGCAGCGCCCGAACTCGTGGACGTGCATCCCGTGCATCCCAGGCGTCAGGCCGCGCACGTCCACCGTCACCTGCACGCCCGCGCCCTGCTGCACGAAGCGGGCGCTGCCCACGACTTGCCCAGCGGTGTCACGAAGAGCGGCGGTCGCACTGAGGGGAGCCGCCGGCTGGGCGCTGCCCGCGCTCGCCAGGCCCAGGGTCAGCAGCCCGAGCAATACCGTGTTGCGCATCATTTCTGGTCCCCCACATAGCGCACGCGGTAGATCACACCGCTCTGGTCGTCGGTAAACAGCAGGCTGCCGTCGATGTAGGTCGCCAGCCCCGCCACGCGCCCGAACTGCTTCCACTCGCCGCCTTCCTGATACACGAAGCCGGTGATGAAGGGCTCGATCTTCTCAGGCTTGTTCTGCGCGTTGAAGACCACGCGAGCGACTTCATAGCCGCTCGGTTCGTTGCGGTTCCACGAACCCCGGAAGGTCACGAAGGCGTCGTTGCGGTACTCGGCGGGAAACTGCTTACCGGTGTAGAACTTCAGCGCGATGGCGGCGGCGTGCGCCGTGTAGTTGAGGGTACTCGGCTCGGTGCGGGCGCAGTATTCCTCTTTGGTGATCTTGCCGGGCATGTTGGCGAGGTTCACGAAGGGGTCGGGGGTTTTGGCGCCGTAGCAAAAGGGCCAGCCGTAGTCCTTGCCGCGCTTGATGACGTTGAGTTCCTCGGGCGGGATGTTGTCGCCGTGCCAGTCGCTGCCCTGGTCCATGCCGTAGAAGGTCCTGGTGACCGGATGCCACCCGAAGCCGATGGTGTGGCGCAGGCCGCGCGCGTACACCTCGCGCCACTGGCCGTCCGGGCGAATGCGCAGGATGGTCGCTTCCTCGGGGTTCTGGGTGGGGGCGTCGTTGTTGGTGGAGCCGAAAGAAGCGTAGAGGTAACCGTCCGGTCCCCAGGCGAGCTGACGGGCGGGGTGCTGCCCGGCGTCGGGGAACTTGTCGGCGAAGACGCGCGGCACGCTCAGGCCACCGTCCTTACTCATGTCCATCACCCAGATGGTCTTTTCGCCCACCGCGTAGAGCTTGCCCTGGCGGGTATCGAGGCCGTGGACCAGCTTGAGCTGATCGGCCACCCGGCGGCGTTCGGTCGCGTCGATGGTGCCGTCACCGTTGGCGTCCTTCAGGTACCAGATGTCGCCCTGCTGGCGGCGCGACATATAGATGCCGCCGTCAGGCATCACGTGCAACATGCGGGCGTTGCCGAGTTCGGTCGCCATCACGCTGATCTTGTACCCGGCAGGCACCTTGAGGCGGGCGAGCTTGTCAGGCGTGAACTGCTGGGGCGTGGGCTCGTTGCGGGTCACCGTGGCCGTGGCAGGCGGCTGGGGCGCGGGCAGCGGGCGGTCCAGGGGCGCCGGGGGGGTCTGGGCGTGGGCAGAGGCGAACAGGGCCGCCGTCAGGGCGGTCAACAGGGTTTTTCTCATGAGTCCTCCAACGCAAAGCATGAGGCCTGTACGGTCCGGCGTACCGTCCGGCGTTACTTTATGAGCCGGAGATGGACACCTTCTCAAGAAAGGGGGAGTGCCCGCGCCTGCCGCCTCAGCGGGGGCCGGAAGGCAGGGCCGCCACCGTAAACCAGAAGTTGCCCAGCGAACGGATGACTTCCACGAATTCACCGATGGACACCGGCTTGGGAATGTAGGCGTTGGCGTGCAGCTTGTAACTGCGCCACACGTCCTCCTCGGCGCGGGAGGTGGTCAGCACGATCACCGGGATGTGCTGAAGCTGCGGGTCTTCCTTGAGGATGTCGAGCAGTTCGAGTCCGCTCAGGCGCGGCATGTTGAGGTCCATCAGAATCACGTCGGGGGTGGGGGCGCCGGCGTGTCGCCCCTCACGGCGCAAGAAGGCCAGGCCCTCCACCCCGTCGCGGGCCACGTGCAGGCGGCAGGGAAACTCGGCTTCCTCGAAGGCTTCTTCGGTCAGCAGGATATCGGCGGGGTTGTCCTCGGTCAGCAAAATTTCGATGGCTCTCATGGTTGCTCCGCAGCAGGTGGGGTATCGGGAAGAAAAAAGAAGAAGGTGGTGCCCTGGCCCGGCTCGCTCTGGAGCCAGACGCGGCCGCCATGCTGCTCGGCGGCGTTGCGGGTCACGGCCAGGCCGATGCCACTGCCCTCATAATCGCCTACACCGTGCAGGCGCTGAAAGACTTCAAAGATTTTCTCATGATATTGCGGCTCGATGCCGATGCCGTTGTCCTGCACCGCAAACTGCCAGCCGGGGCCTGTGGCCTGAGGACCCGTAGCCTGAGAGCCGGCACTTCTCTCGGCCCACACCCGGACCTGTGGCGCCCGGTCGGGATGCCGGAACTTCAGGGCGTTGCCGATCAGGTTCAGGAAGATGTGGTGCAGCAGTTCGCGGTTGCCCTGCACGGTGGGCAGCTCGCCCACGTGCAGCTCCCCGCCGACCTCGCGCAGCCTGACTTCCAGGTCGGCGCGGACCTGCCCGGCGAGTTCGGCGGTGTCCACCGGCCCGAACACCCGGCCCGTGCGGTGGACCCGTGAAAACACCAGCAGGTCCTGAATCAGCGTCTTGAGGCGGTGGGTGGCCGAAATGGTGAACTTGATGTACTGCTCGCCCCGTGCGTCGAGCTGGCCGCTGTAGCGCCGGGCGATCAGCTCGGTGTAGCTGCCGATGGTGCGCAGCGGCTCCTGTAGGTCGTGGCTGGCGACGTAGGCAAAGCGCTCGAGTTCGCGGTTGCTGCGCTGCAGGCTGGCGTTCGTGCGTTCGAGCGAGCGCGCACTCTCGGCCAGCTCGGCTTCACGCTGCTGCACCGCCTCGGCCATCCGGTGAAACTGCGCGCTGAGGCGGTCGAGTTCGGTGATGCCCAGGGGACTCACCCGCTGCTCGTAGTGCCCGGCGGCGATGCGCTGGGTGCCCTCGGTCAGCTGCGAGACGCTCAGCGACAGGGTGGAAATGATGCGCCGCACCGCCAGCACGAGCAGCAGCGCCCCGAGCAGCAGCAGCAGCGGGGTCAGAATCAGCAGTCGGCGCAGCGCCGTGTTGCTCGCCTTGAGCGCGTTCGACAGGCGCTCGTTTTCGAAGCCGATCATGGCGTTGAGGGTTTCCCGCGCCTCGTCGGTCAGGTGACGTCCGGTGCCGGCACTCACCCGCGCGACAGCACTTTCCAGCGAGACGCGTCGGGCGGCGATTTCGGGCTGCGCGGCGACAAGTTCCCACTGCGCTATCAGGGTTTCGACGCGCCCGATGTTCTCACGTTGACGGTCGGTGACGATCAGCGGCTCGTAGCGCCTGAGGTGCTCGGCAAAGTTCTGCTGACCGCGCCGGTAGGGTTCCAGAAAGGAAGGCTGCCCGGTGATGACGTACCTGCGCTCGCCGTTTTCCATGTTGGAAATGTCGGTGAGCAGTTGCCGCAGCAGCAGCAGCCGACCCTGCGAGGCCTGGGCGAAGTGGGCGTTCCGAACGCTGAGGTTCAGGCTCCAGACCACCAGCCCGCCCATGAGCAGCAGCAGCAGCACTGGCAGCACCAGCGGGCGCACGATCAGCGAGGTCAGGGGGCGTGGTCGGCGCCCGGCCCTCCAGGGTTCCAGACCGGTGTTCCCGGAAGGCAGGGGCAATTTCATCTCCGCCGAGTGTACCCCGCCGCCGAGTGTCTCCTGTCGCCGAGTGGGAGGGCACGAACACGCAAGTCGCGCCCGCTGCCTCCTCCCCGGCAGACATAGATTGCGGGCTGGCTTGTACGGATTCCGATTGAATCTGGTAGTTTCAGATTCAATCCGACTTGCAAAGCTGCGCAGCAGAGCGGATGCGAGTAGGAAAAAATACGGATTCCGCGATATGGATGCACAGGCGGCGCTTTCCCGACTGTGCAGGAATTAAGCGGAATCCGTATTAGCCGAGTTGCTCTTTCAGGAAGCCCATCAGCCCCCGGATGTACTCGCGGTCGAAGCGGAATTCGGCGCCCGCCGCGCGGTACAGCTCGGGCACGCTGACGGTGTTGCCGAGCCGCAGCGCCGCCTTGTAGCGCTCCAGCGCGGCGGCGGGGTCCTGGCGGGCCGAGCGCCACAGGGCGACGGCGGCGAGATAACACATGGCGTACTCGATGTAGTAGAAGGGCACCTGAAAGATGTGGTAATAGTGCCAGCCTTTGGCCCGGATGCCCTCGTCCAGCCCACTCCAATCCACGAAGGGGTGGAAGGTGCGGTCGAGTTCGAGCCACTTGGCGTCGAGGTCGGCGACGGTCACGTCCTGCGGCGCCTCGGCGTAGAGCCAGTGCTGGAAGGCGTCCATCTGCGCGGCCCAGGGCAGGAAGGCGATGACGCCCTCAAGCTGCTTGCGGCGGTAACGGGCAAGTTCGTCGGCGCTCAGGGCGTGCGAGAGGTGGTCGAGGGTCAGGAATTCCATCGCCATGCTGGGAATCTCGACGAACTCGATGGGACTCCAGCGGTTCCACACCAGCGGCTGCGCGTCGCCGCTGTAAAAGCCGTGAAAGGCGTGCCCGACCTCGTGGAACAGCACCCGCACGTCCTCGGCGGTGCCCACCACGTTCATCAGCACGAACGGCTCGTTGGTGGTCGGGAAATAGTTGCAGTAGGCGTGCGTCATCTTGCCGGGACGCGATTCGAGGTCGAGCAGCCCGGTCTCGCGCATCTGCCGGAACCGGGCGGCGAGGTCGGCGTCGAGGCGCTCAAAGGTCTGCTGGGCCAGCGCCTCCAGTTCGGCGCCGGTGTTGAAGGGCCGCAGGCTCTCGCGGCCTTCGGGGTCGAGCAGGTTGTTGCGGTTGTAGTCCCAGGGCCGCAGGCTGCCCAGACCGAGCTGCCGCGCGATGTCGCCCACGAGGTCGGAGAGCAGCGGCACCACCTCGCCCTGCACCGCCGCGTGAAAGTCGAGGCACTGCGCGGGCGCGTAGTCCACCCGGTCGAGTTCCTTCCAGCGGTAGGCGCGGAAGTCGGCTTCGTCGGCGTTGCGGGCCAGCTGGCGCCGGGTGCCGATGAGGTCGAGCATCACCGCGTCGAGTTCGGGGGCCATCGCCTGATTGCTCGCCTGAAGTGCCCGCCACGCCTCCTCGCGCTGCTGGCGGTCAGGCGAGTCGGTCAGCTGCTTGGCCTGCGGCACCGTCAATTCCTCGTCTCCGAGCCGCACCTTCTGGTTGCCGGTGATGACCGAGTGCCGGTTGATCTGCTGGTTGTGGGTCACGCCGAGGTCCACGTTCGCCTCGCGAAACAGCGCGGCGGCGTCGCGAAACCGGCGGTAATTCAGCGCGAAATCGGGGCCGGGCACGTACCCCGGCACGGCGAGCAGCTTCTCGGTCAGGGCCTGGTTCGCCCGCTCCGCCTGGGGAATCACCTCGGCCATGAAGGTCTGGTACCGCTGCTGAATCGCGTCGTCGTCGGTGTGCAGGTCGGCGTGGGTGGAGAGCTTGCTGGCGCTGCCCTGCAGGCGGGCGCTCAGCGTGCTCCAGCGTTCCAACCAGGCGGGCACGTCCTGGGCGGTCAGGTCGCTCGCTTGCAGAGCGGCGAATTCGGGGGCGTAGCTGTCCCACTGCGCGTCGGCGGCAGGCACCGCGAGTTTGCGTTCGACGGCTTCGAGGCTGGGTTGTGTGGTCATCGGGGGCAGTTTAGAGCAGTTCTCCGAATTACGTGATGCGCGGAACGGCACCCCGCATCACTCCATTCTCCGTCCTGCTCAGTGTTTTGCACTCGCTCCGCTCGCCAAAAAGACGTTGCGTCTTTTTGTCAAATGCTCTAGAGCAGTTCCCGCCGGGGGCATGAGGCGAGGTGGCGGTTGGAGATCCTGGTGGAAAAATCGCGCCGTTCCCTATGTTCTTGCGCCGAGACAAACTGTTCAGAGCGGTATCAGTGCTTGCCGAAGTGCCCCAGCTGCGGCACGTTCGGTTTCCATTCGGGGCGCTCAACCACCTCGCCGAAGAGGTCGTATTCGTCGCTGTCCTCGATGCGGGCGCGGACGATGTCACCGATTTTGACCTGCCCGGCGAAGTCCCCGGCGTAGAGGTACACCTGTCCGTCGATGCCCGGCGCGTCGCCCTTGGTGCGCCCGATCAGGCGGGTGCCGGGGGCGTCGCCCTCGTCCTCGTCGTCGTTGAATTCGTCAATGATGACGTCCATCACGCGGCCCACCTTTTCGGCCAGTTTCTCGGTGCTGATGCGCTGGGCGACTTCCATGAAACGGGCGAGGCGTTCTTGCTTGACCTCTTCCGGCACGGCGCCCGGCAACTTGTTGGCGTCGGCTTCTTCCACGTCGGAGTACGGGAAAGCCCCCACGCGGTCGAGGCGGGCGTCTTCGAGAAATTGCAGGAGTTCCTGGAAATCTTCTTCGGTTTCGCCGGGAAAGCCCACGATGAACGTGCTGCGGATGACGAGTTCCGGGCAAATCTCGCGCCAGCGCCGGATGGTGTCGAGTTGCTTGCCCGCGCCGGGTCGCCGCATCAGCTTCAGAATCTTGGGCGAGGCGTGTTGCAGCGGAATATCGAGGTAGGGCAGCACCTTGCCCTGGGCCATCAGCTCGACCACCCGGTCCACATGCGGGTAGGGGTAGACGTAGTGCATCCGCACCCACGCGCCCATTTCTCCCAGTTTGACGGCGAGGTCGGTGAGGTGCGCGCGCACCTGTTCGCCCTGAAACTCGCTCTCGCGGTAGCGGATGTCCACCCCGTAGGCCGAGGTGTCCTGCGAAATCACCATCAGTTCCTTCGTACCGCCCGCCACCAGCCGGAACGCCTCGTACAGCACCGCGCCCGCGTCACGCGAGACCTGCAGGCCGCGCAGCTTGGGAATGATGCAAAACGCGCAGGTGTGGTTGCACCCCTCGGCGATCTTGACGTAGGCGTAGTGCCGGGGCGTGAGCTTGACACTGGGCGCGAACACGTCGCCGTGTTTGGTGTTCTCGCGCTGCGGCGCTTCGATGCCCGCCCGCATCCCCGGCGCAGCCACCGGCAGCAGCCCGGTAAAGGCGTCGAGGTCGAGCGGCAGCAGTTCACGGACATGGCCCATCACCTCGTCCACCGCTTCCGACCCCGTAATGGCGGCGACTTTGGGGTGGCGCTCCATGATCTTTTCGGGCCGCTCGCCCAGGCAGCCGGTCACGATGACCTTGCCCGTGGCGTCCAGCGCCTCACCGATGGCCGAGAGCGACTCCTCGACAGCGGGCGTGATGAAACCGCAGGTGTTGACGATCACGGCGTCGGCGCCCTCGTAGCTGGGGGCGACCTCGTACCCTTCGGCCCGCAGCTGGGTCAGGATACGCTCGCTGTCCACCAGCGCCTTGGGACAGCCGAGCGAGATGAAGCCCACGCGCTTGGGCGCGGCCTCCGGGGAAGGGGAAAGGGTGGGCAGGCGTTCGGTTGTGGTCACATCGTCCTCCATGCGCCGTTGCCGGGGCGCCTTCGCGTGTCTTTGCGGGTGATTCATCTCGCCACGTGTTTCAGGGCGGCAGTCAGCCCGGCAGTGTAGCGCATCACGTGCGGCAGGGGAGAGCGCCGCCTTCCCTTTTCAGCCAACCTTACGACTCCCCGCGCCCCGTTCTCCGCCGCGCCGATACTGCCGGGCAATGAGTCCTTCTTCCCCCGACTTCCTTGCTGACGACTTTCCCGCTGGCGGCTTCGTGCAGGTGCGCGGCGCCCGCGAACACAACCTCAAGGACATTTCCGTTCAGCTTCCGCGTGACGCGCTGGTCGTGTTTACCGGCGTTTCCGGCTCTGGCAAGTCGTCGCTGGCCTTCGGGACGCTGTACGCCGAGGCCCAGCGCCGTTACCTCGAATCGGTCTCGCCGTATGCCCGGCGGCTGTTCAACCAGGTCGGCGCACCCGACGTGGACGCGATTGATGGCCTGCCGCCCGCCGTCGCCCTGCAACAGCAGCGCGGCACGCCCACGGCGCGGTCCTCGGTGGGCAGCGTCACCACCCTCTCCAACCTGCTGCGGATGCTGTATTCCCGCGCTGGCGAGTACCCCGAAGGCCAGGGCATCGTGTACGCCGAGGGCTTCTCGCCCAACACGCCCGAAGGCGCCTGCCCGGAGTGTCACGGGCAAGGGCGGGTCTACACCGTCACCGAAGCTTCGATGGTGCCCGACCCGTCGCTGACCATCCGCGAGCGGGCGGTGGCGGCGTGGCCGACGGCGTGGGGTGGGCAGAACCAGCGCGACATTCTGGTGACGCTGGGCATTGACGTGGACGTGCCCTGGCGCGAGCTGCCGCAGGAAACCCGCGACTGGATTCTGTTTACCGACGAGCAGCCGGTGGTGCCCGTGTATGCCGGATTCACGCCCGAAGAAACCCGCCGCGCCGTAAAGAAGAAAATGGAGCCGAGCTACATGGGCACCTTTTCCAGCGCCCGCCGCCACGTGTTGCACACCTTCGCCCACAGCGAGAGCGCCGCCATGAAAAGGCGCGTGCAGGCCTACATGATTTCCGAGGAGTGCCCGCTGTGCCACGGCAAACGGCTGCGCCGGGAAGCCCTGAACGTGACCTTCGCCGGGCTGGACATCACCGAGTTCTCGCGGCTGCCTCTGGCGCGGGCCGCCGAGCTGCTGCGCCCCTATGCCGGAGCCGCGCCGGACGAGGAAGGCGCGGCCCAGGCCATCGCCCGGCAACGCATGGCCGGGGACCTGACCCGTCGCCTGGACGTGCTGCTGAACCTCGGCCTGGGCTACCTGCAACTGGAGCGCTCCACGCCCACGCTCTCGCCCGGCGAACTGCAACGCCTGCGCCTCGCCACGCAGCTGTATTCCAACCTGTTCGGCGTGGTGTACGTGCTGGACGAGCCGTCCGCCGGGCTGCACCCCGCCGACACCGAGGCGCTGCTCGCTGCGCTGGACGGCCTCAAGCGGGGCGGCAACTCGCTGTTCGTGGTGGAACACGACCTGGACGTGATTCGCCGCGCCGACTGGCTGGTGGACGTGGGGCCCGAAGCGGGGGAGAAGGGCGGGCAGATTCTCTACAGTGGCCCGCCCGAGGGGTTGAAGGACGTGAAGGCGTCCCAGACAGGCAAATATCTGTTTACCACTGCCCACTCCGAACCCCACGCCCCCCGCGAGCCGTCCGGCTGGCTGGACCTGAGCGGCGTGACCCGGAACAACCTGCAAGACCTCAGCGTGCGCTTTCCGCTGGGCGTGCTGACCAGCGTGGCCGGCATTTCCGGCTCGGGCAAATCCTCGCTGGTGAGCGGGGCTTTGGTGGACGCGCTGGCGGCGCATTTCGGGCAGCCCGTGGCCGAGGAACCCGACGACCAGGACGACGCCCCCGCCGTGAGCGGCACCGCGCAGCTCGGCGGCGACCTGGGGCAGATTTCGCGGCTGGTGCGGGTGGACCAGAAGCCGATTGGCCGCACGCCACGCAGCAATATGGCGACCTACACGGGCCTGTTCGACCACGTTCGCAAGCTCTTTGCGGCGACCCCGCTCGCCAAAAAGCGCCGCTACAGCGCGGGCCGGTTCTCCTTCAACGTCAAGGGAGGCCGCTGCGAACACTGCCAGGGTGAAGGCTGGGTGATGGTCGAGTTGCTGTTCCTGCCGAGCGTGTACGCGCCCTGCCCGGTCTGCCAGGGAAAGCGCTACAACGAGCAGACGCTGGAAGTCGAGTCCCGGGGCAAGAACATCGCCGACGTGCTGGACATGACGGTGGACACCGCCCACGAGTTTTTCGCGGACGAACCCGCCATTTTCCGGGCGCTGGACACCCTGCGCGAAGTTGGGCTGGGCTACCTGCGGCTGGGTCAGCCCGCCACCGAACTGTCGGGCGGCGAGGCGCAGCGCATCAAGCTGGCGACCGAGTTGGGCCGCAGTGGGCGCGGCGGCACCGTCTATATCCTCGACGAACCGACCACCGGCCTGCACCCCGCCGACATCGAGCGCCTGCAAAAGCAGCTCTCCAAGCTGGTGGACGCCGGTCACACCGTCATTGCGGTCGAGCACAAGATGCAGGTGGTCGCCGCCTCCGACTGGGTCATCGACATCGGCCCTGGCGCAGGCGAGAACGGCGGGCAGGTGGTCGCGCAGGGCACGCCCGCGCAGGTGGCCCGGGTGAAGGAGAGCCGCACGGCGCCCTATCTGCGGGCGGCGCTGGGACGATAGCAAGGGGGCGCCCCACTCGAAGGCGCCCCTCTCCGCTGGAAGTTCCGCTCAGGCCCTCGCTTTGCCCAGCCGCACCCGGAAGCCCCGGAGTTCGTAGCCCTTGATGACCTCGTTGTAGCTGACCGACGGCTCGCGCACCACTTCGAGGTCGTTCCAGATGAGCAGCCGCCGCAGAAACACGTCGGTTTCCTTGATGGCGAGAAACGCCCCCGGGCAGCGGTGGTGCCCGTCGCCGAACGACAGCCCCTGTGCCTGCACACCGCGCGGCAGCTCGCGCATGGGGCAGAGGCTGGCGGCGTTCTCGCCCATCACCGCCGGGTCGAGGTTGGCCTGCCCCACGTCGATGGCGTATACGCTGCCCTGCGGCACGACCTCCCCGCCGAGGTCGAGGTCGGCGGCGGCGCGGCGGTACAGGGTGCCCACCACGGGTTCGAGCCGCAGGATTTCGTGCAGGATGGCGTGCCGCTCCTTTTCGGTGCCGTGAACATAGGCCGCCCGCAGTTCGGGGCTTTTCAGCAGGTGCCACGCCGCCGCGCTGATGAACTCGCGGGTGGTGATCATGCCCGCCGTGCCGTAGGTGACGCACTCGGTCACGATGTCCTGGTCGTTGTAGCCGCGTGAGAGCAGGTAACTGATGAGGTCGTCACCCGGTGCCCGGCGCCGCGCGACGATGGCCGGTTGCACGTCCAGCGTGTAGAACAGGCTCAGGGCGGCGGCCTGCTGCATGTTTTCGAGCAGCGGCGCGTTCGTCGGCAGCCCCGGCTCGGCATTCAGGCTGGCCGGAATGAAGCGCTCGATGCGGCGGTCCATCCCCGGCAGGCGGCTGTTCGTCAGCCCCACCACTTCGGCGGCCACCCGCACCGCGAGTTCGAGGCTCAGGTCGTCGAGATCGACCTCGCCCCGCTGCGCGAGCTTGCCGATGAGGTCGTCGGCGAGGCGGGCAATCGCGGGCTGGTACGTCTCCACCTGTGTCGGGGTGAAGTAGCGGGCGGTGGCGCGGCGCATCTCGGTGTGCTCCTCGCCTTCGAGGTACAGCACGGGCGGGTGCTGCGAGCCGGGCACGCTACTCACCGTGTCGGCCAGAAAGCCCGCCTGCTGCGCCTGGGCCGAGCGCAGCAGGTCACGGGCGCGGGCATAGCTTTCCACGGGCTGCGCGAGGTCGCCCACCGGAGGCGCGTCGCGGCGGGTCAGCACGGGGGCGGGACCGGTCAGGCCGGTCATGGGGCAGCGGGCGGGTTCGGATGCGGTCATGTCAGAGGCTCCTGGAAACGGGGGGGCGGGGGTCGGCGCGGCGGGGGGAAGAAACGCACGGGGAAGGGGGGGTGCGGCGGGCCGCTTCCGCCGCAGCGAGCAGGGCGGCGCCCAGGCCGGGCAGCGCGGGACCCAGACCCGCCAGGGCCGGGCGCACCAGCGCCTGCACATGCTCCAGCGCGGCGTTCCACAGCGCGTGGCCTGCCGGGGTCACGCTCACCTGCACCTGCCGGGCGTCGCCGCTGGCCCGGCGGCGGGTCACGGCCCCGAGGGTTTCGAGCTGCGCGAGCAAGCGGCTGACCTCGTAGCGCGGTAGCCCGAGTTGCCGGGCGAGCCGCGCGGGGGTGGTCGGCTGCGCCTGAAGGTGACTGAGCGCAATGAATTCACGCAGGCCCAGGCCATGTGCCCGGCGCAGCTCCTGGTCCCCTGGTCCGGCGAGCGCATGCCAGACCTCCCAGCAGCCCACCAGAAACTGCATTTCGGGCGAGTGGAGCGGCGAAGGGGTCGAGGTCACGTCCGGCAGTTTGCCACGCCCGCCTCCAGATGATTGCAACTTGCAACCACCTGTTCGGAGGCCGGGGCAGGGGTCCCCGGCGTTCAGGCCGCGTTACTCTGCGCAGCATGCGGGTCGCTGTTGCCGATGTGGGAACCAATTCGAGTCATCTCCTGATTGCCGAGGCGTTGCCGGGGGGTGCCGGGGGGTTCCGGGTGCTCGACGTGCTCAAGGACCGCACCCGACTGGGGGAATGCCTCGACGCGCAGGGCGTCATGACCCCCGAGGGCGAAGACCGCCTCGCCTCCGCCCTGACCCGCTTTCGCGAACTCGCGGCCTCGGCGGGGGTGGGCGACGTGCGCGTCTACGCCACCTCCGCGCTGCGCGAGGCCCCCAACGGCGCGGAGGTGGCCGAACGGGTGCGGCAGCGCACCGGGCTGTACCCGGCGGTCATCAGCGGGCAAAGGGAAGGCGAACTGACCTATCTGGGCGTGCGCGAGTCGGTCGAACTCGGAGCCGACAACGTGCTGCTCGACCTCGGCGGTGGCAGCCTGGAATTCGTGCGCGGCGGCGAGGAGCAGGCGAAGGACGTGCTCAGCCTGCCGCTCGGCGCCATTCGCATGACCCGCGCCTTTCCCGAGGGTGAGGGCAAAAACGCCGGGCGCGACGTGGTGGACGCGGTGGGGCGGCACGTCCGCGAGCTGCTGCGGCCCCAAGTCAGGCGCTTCGCTGCTCGCCCCGGCACCCACTTTTTCCTGTCGAGCGGCACCGCTGAAGCCGCCGCCGAGGCCATCGCCCAGCGCCGGGGCGAGCGGTCCGGGGGCGCCCCGGGCAGCGTCAACGGGGAGCGCTTTACCCTCGGTGAACTCGCCGAACTGCTGGCCCACGTCGCCCGCCTGCGCCCGGCCCAGCGCTCGAAGGTGCCGGGGCTGGAGCGCCGGGGCGACACCGTCCTCGCCGCGCTGAGCGTGCTGCACGCCGCACTCGACCTGCTCGGCGCCCGCGAGGTGACGGTCAGCGAGGGCGCCCTGCGCGAAGGCATGTTGCTCAAGGAACTCGCCCAGGTCCAGACCTTCAGCTCGGCGCTGAGCACCCGGCAGCGCAGCGTCCTCGCCACCGCCGAGCGCTTCGGGGTCAACCTCTCGCACGCCGGACAGGTGGCCGAACTGTCGCGCGATCTGTTGGGCCGCCTGCTCGCGGCGGGGGAGCCTTTTCCCGAGCACGCCCGCAGCCTCCTCACCGCCGCCGCCGTGCTGCACGAGTCGGGTCTGATCGTCAGCCAGAGCAGCCACCACAAGCACAGCGCCTACCTGATTCGCCACGCCGGGCTGCGCGGCTTCGGCCCCCAGGACATCGAACTGATCGCGCAAATCGCCCGCTACCACCGCAAGAGCCTGCCCCGACCCTCGCACCCCGAGTACGTGGCGCTGCCCCCGGCAGACCGCGCCCTGGTCGCCCGGCTCGCGGGCATTCTGCGGGTGGCCGACGGCCTGGACCGCTCGCACACCGGCCTGGCGCGGGTGGTCGGACTGCACCGGGACGCGGACGGCTGGCAGCTTCAGGTCAGCGGGGTCACGCCGCTCGACCTCGCCGGGGTGAGGGAGAAGGGCGACCTCTGGACCCGCGAATTCGGACCGCTGGCAGTGCGGCACGAGGCCCCTGAAGGAGAATGAACCAGCGCGGCCCTGAACTCTGCGGTCCTGAACCCTTCTGAACTTCGGAGCCTGCCAAGCGTCCGGTTCGGCATCGGGGGCCACCGGGCAGACTTCAGAGAACCGGAACGCGGTATCGGCAGGCCATGTGGCTGGGCCGTCTTTCCGGCGTCCCCTTCCCCTATCCTGTGCCGCGTGACTTCCGAAGCCCCTTCTCTGTCGGCCCTGCTTCCCCTTCCGGCCCTGCCCCGCAACCTCCTGAGCATTCAGTCGTGGGTGAGTTACGGGCATGTCGGCAACGCGGCGGCCCTCTTTCCCCTGCAACGCCTGGGCTTCGAGGTCTGGGGCGTGCACACCGTGCAGTTTTCCAACCACACCGGCTACGGCGAGTGGACCGGGCAGGTGTTCGAGCCGGGCGTCATTGCCGAACTGCTCGACGGGATCGAGGCGCGGGGTGTCCTCCCGCAGTGCGGCGGCGTACTCAGCGGTTACATGGGGTCGGGCGGCACGGTGGCGGCGGTGGTCGGGGCGGTCACGCGGGTGCGCCAGGCCAACCCACAGGCGCTGTACTGCTGCGACCCGGTGATGGGCGACGTGGGACGCGGCGTGTTCGTGCGCCCCGAACTGCCCGAGCTGATCGCGGCCCAGGCCATTCCCGCCGCCGACATCGTTACCCCCAACCAGTTCGAGCTGGAGCTGCTCACCGGGCAGAAGGTCGAAACGCTCGCAGACGCGCTGGCCGCCGCGCACGCCCTGCGTGAACGCCTGTGCCCCGGCGGTCCGCGCCTGGTGCTGCTGACCAGCCTCGTCCGCTCGGACGCTCCGGCGGGCAGCATCGAAACGCTGGTGGTGTCCGGCGAAGGGTCCTGGCTGTGCCGCACGCCGCTGCTGCCGCTCAATCCTCCGCGCAACGGCACCGGCGACACCATCGCCGCTCTGTTCTACGGACAGTTCCTGCGCACCGGCAGCGCGGAGCAGGCCCTGTCGCTCGCCATGAGTGCGCTGTACGCCGTTCTGGAACTGACCCACCGCCTCGGCACCCGTGAGATTCAGATCGTGGCGGCGCAGGCCGAGTTCGAGCAGCCCCGCCGACGCTTCGCCGCCGAGCGGGTCGAGTAATACGGATTCCGATTGAATCTGGTCGTTTCAGATTCAATCCGACTTGCAAAGCTGCGCAGCAGAGCGGATGCGAGTAGGAAAAAATACGGACTTCTGCGATATGGATGCACAGGCGGCGCCTTCCCAACTGTACAGGCCCGACTGTGCAGGAATTAAGCGGAATCCGTATAACCGGGGCCCGGGGGCGGCAGAGTCGGCCAGAGCATCCTGCTTCCGCGCCCCGCGCCGCCCGCATTCCCTTGATCTTCCCCTAAGCGTATGCTCATGGTGTGACTTCGCCTTCTCCTCAAAGTTTGCCTCCCCAGAATTCAGCGCCACAGAATCCGGCGCCACAGAATCCGGCACTGTCGGGTCTGGACCGCTTTTTCGGGCTGTCCGCGCTCGGCTCCACCGTGCCCCGCGAGCTGCGTGCCGGACTGACCACCTTCCTCACGATGAGTTACATCCTTTTCGTGAACCCGCAGGTGCTCTCGGCGGCCATTCCGGTTCCTAACGCGTTCGCGCAGCTCCTGACCACCACCGCCATCGCGGCGGCCTTCGGGTCGCTGGTGATGGGTCTGGTTGCCAAATACCCCTACGCGCAGGCGCCGGGCATGGGCCTGAACGCCTTTTTCGCCTTCACCGTCGTGCTCGGCATGAAGGTGCCCTGGCAAACGGCGCTGGGGGCGGTGTTTATCAGCGGCGTGCTGTTCGTGCTGCTCAGCCTGTTCGGGGCGCGGCAGGCCATCGTGCAGGCGATTCCGCGCAGCCTCAAGTTCGCTATTACCGCCGGAATCGGCGCGTTTCTGGCCTTCCTGGGCCTCAAGAGCGCGGGCGTCGTGGTGACCAACCCCGCCACCTTCGTCGGTCTGGGCAACCTCACGGCGCCGGGGGCCTGGCTGGCGCTGCTCGGCCTGGTCGTTACGGCGGGCCTGATGGTGCGGCGCGTCACGGGCGCCATTCTGTGGGGCATCCTGCTGACTTCCGCCGTCGCCATCCTGCTGAGGCTGCCGGTGTTCGCGGGGGGCGCGGAAGGTGCGCTTCAGGCGTTTCCCGGCTTTCAGGGGTCGCTGCTCGGCATCTTCGGGGCGCCGGTGTGGCCCGCAGACCTCGTCGGGCAGCTCGACATCGCCGGGGCACTGGGCCTGGGGCTGCTGAGCGTGGTCTTTACCTTCTTCTTCGTGGATTTTTTTGACGCCACCGGCACCCTGACCGGCCTCTCGCAAAAGGCGGGCTTTCTGGACGAGCAGGGCAACATGCCGCGTGCCCGCCGCCTCTTTGCGATGGACGGTCTGGCCGCCATGTTCGGCGCCCTGATGGGAACGAGCACCACCACCGCCTATATCGAGTCCGCCAGCGGCATCGGGGAAGGGGGGCGCACCGGCCTGACCGCCGTCACGGTGGGCGTGCTGTTTCTGTTTTCCATGCTGCTCTGGCCCCTGGCCGCGGCCATTCCCGGCGCCGCCACCGCACCTGCCCTGATTCTGGTCGGCGCCCTGATGATGGAAGGCATGAAACAGATCGACTGGGAAGACCTCACCGAGAGTCTCCCGGCCTTCCTGACCATCATCATGATGCCGCTGACCTTTTCCATCGCCAACGGCGTGAGCCTCGGCGTCATTGCCTACTGCCTGATCAAACTTCTCGGGGGCCGGGGCCGGGAAATCAGCCCGCTGCTCTATGGCCTGGGGGCGCTGCTGCTCGCTCGCTACCTCTGGCTGTCCCACTGAGGAGCGCGTACCGGATGTTCAGATGACCGGGCGAACAGGCCCGGTTTTCTCTGTCCATCTTGTTTAGAAAAAAATATATGAAAAAGAGGGCGCCCTGCACGTTTCATACGGATTCCGATTGAATCTGGTCGTTTCAGATTCAATCCGACTTGCAAAGCTGCGCAGCAGAGCGGATGCGAGTAGGAAAAAATACGGATTCTGCGATATGGATGCACAGGCGGCGCCCTCCCAACTGTATAGGCCCGACTGTGCAGGAATTAAGCGGAATCCGTATGATCAATGGTGCGGACAGTTTCGATGGGCAAAAGGGTTGGGTCTCCGATAAGTTGAGGTTGTCAACGACCACAACAAGGAGACCCAATGAATATCCTACCTGTCCTGCTGAGCCTTGCTGCTGTACCCGCCCATCAGTACAACTTTCTGAATCTCCTCCTCCCGCTCTGGCTTGCCATTCCCGGGCGGATCAATGCCAGAAGTTTCAGCCGCTACAGCGGCTGGAACGAGCGCACCTTGCGCCGATACTTTCAAGCGGCCTTGCCCTGGCATGCATTGCACTTGACACTGGTCAAACTGCTGGTGCGCTGTAAAGCCATTGTTCCACGCTTCATTCTCGTGATGGACGCCAGTTTCATCCCCAAATCAGGCACCAAGACCTCGGGTCTTGGTGCCTTTTGGAATAGTTGTGCTGGACGTTCAGAAACCGGGCTGGAACTCTCCTGCATTGCCTTGATGACGTGGTTCGGTCATCACTGTTTTCCGATCAGCATTCGTCAAACGCGTCCCAAAAAGGAAAAAGCTGACCGTCTGACACAGTACCTTGATCAACTTCGGGCGCTGTTCAGACCCCACCGGGCTTGGCTCAAGGAATTTGCACCCATCCTGGTGGCCGATGGTCAGTATGCCAAGAAGCCGTTCTTTGACCTGTGTCGAGCCGAAGGGATCGCCTTCGTCACCAAACTTGCCGTGAATGCCAATGTGTTGATGCCCTTCACGGGAGAACACCCAAAGAAGCGTGGAAGAAAACAAAAGTGGGAGAACTCATGAGTTGCATTTATGCAGCCTGCCCAGTTTTTGCTGACAGCAACGCCATTTCAGCAGCATCCAGGCGGTGAAGGGCCGCAAGAAGCGTACGACGGACGACGTGCGGCATGAGGACGAGGCGGACTTCCTCCCCTGCTTCCCTCAGGGTCAGGCACCAGGCTGGGCGCTGCCCCCCTGTCATCCCTGCCCTGAATTGCTGGTAGAGGGCCAGAGAAATGCTAAGCCACACGAGAAAGATCCAATTGTCGATGCCCGTCTCCGTTCGGAGACGGGTTTCCTTTAGTCCAAAGTCATGCTTGGCCGATTTGAAGAAAGACTCGATGAGCCACCGTCTTTTGTGGCGTCTGGTCAGTGTTCGCGCCGTTCCCGGTTGCGTATCCAGCACATAGAAACGCTTCATCCCATCGTTGCGCGGCAAGTCCACCCAGGACACATAGAGGGGCACCCCCGGTAAACCGGCCAGTTCAACACATTCGCCGCGCCCTGCCTCCTTGAGTTGACGACCATCAGCCAAGAGGAGGTTAGACCGGCCACCGATACTGATGTGCTCAAACCCCCACCAACGCAGCAAATCCAGTGCATCTGCGCTGTAGAAGCCCGAATCCATCACCAGGAACTGAGGGAGATCTCCCCAGAGATAGGGGTGAAAGCGCCGGATGAGCTTCAGGGCCAACTGGATCGGTGTTTCTTCCTGTGCTGGGTCATAGATGGCGTGGCCCATCGGAAAGCTGAGCTTTCCGATGCTGACGTGGATGACGACGAGATGGAGACCGAACACACCGTTGTAGGTTCGCGTGTACGGGAGGCGCGTTCCCGTTTTCTCAATGCTGGTCAGGTCCACCCGAATCACCAACCAGGGTTTTTGACCACGCAGACGGTCATAAGCAGCACGGAGAGCCTTCACTTGGAATCGCAGACGCTCTTTTTCCAGTGGTTGGGTGTTCACCGTATTGAGCAGTCGGCTGACAGTGCTGGGTGAGCAGGTCTTGACCTGACGGAGTTGCTTGCGACTTCCCCCTTCGAGAAACATGCTCAAGGTGCCCTCGAACGTGCGCCATTTCGTCGGGGTCAATTCGGCCTCCAGGGCGCGGTAGAATTCCTGTACGTCTGGGAGCGAGTTTTTCTTTTTGGTCACGCAAGACAGAAAAGCACGTCCCAGACGTGCTTATTGGGACTATTCACTCAATGCAACTCATGAGGAGAAAAAAGTGGACTTTGTGGATTTCGCCGGTTGGATCAGCGTTCCAGGTGCGGCAAAGGAGCAGGTTTGGACTCATGTGGTGTGGGCACCCCATTTTCAATGCTTTTTTCGGGTCGTGGTCATCCAAAACCTCGATAAGGCTGGCAAAGTTCTGGGGCGCGTCGTCCTGGCAAGCACCGATACCAGCATGCCAGCCGAGCAAATCCGGGCGCTCTACAGCGCCCGGTTCCAACTTGAGTTCGTCTTTCGTGATGCCAAACAGCACGCCGCGCTGACCACCTGCCAACTGCGCTCCAAAAAAGGCTTGCAAAATCACTGGAATGCCGCCTTTCTGAGCGTGAGTTTGGCAAGGGCGGAGCAACTGCTCCGCTTCACGGCTTGGACGGGGCGGCCTGCGAAGGAGATCACCTTCTCAATGGAGGATGCCAAACGCCGGGCGTTTAACCTCCTTTTCGCCAAGCGAATACTGGCGAATCTAGGTCTGGAGCAGCGTTTTGATGAATTGCAAAATCATCCGTCCAGGCCGCTTGACCTGGGCGTCAAAGCCGCTTGAAACTGTCCGAACCATTGATGATACGGACGGAATGGAAAGAGGGAGATGACGGCGTTTTTCCGACATCTCCCTCTTTCCATTCCGTCCCGTGAGCGTTCGGTCCGTTCCGCCCGGACTTCAGAGTTTCACCCCTGTTCGCGCCGCCGGGCGACGCTGCGGACCAGCAGCAGCAGACCGAAGGCCACCAGCACCATCACCGCGCTCAGCACCAGCGCGGGCGCGAGGTCCGATTCCAGGGCGGCGTAGATCGCCAGCGTGACGGTGCGGGTCTGCCCCTGAAGCGACCCGGCAAACAGGATGGTGGCGCCGAATTCGCCCAGCGCTCTGGCCCAGGCCAGCACCAGCCCTTCCACCAGAAAAGGAAACGCCAGCGGCCAGGTGATCAGCCGGAAGACCTGGCCGTCGCTTGCGCCGTCGGTGCGGGCAGCGGCTTCGGCGTCGCGGTCCACCGCCTGAAACCCGGCGCGGGCGGTGCGCAGGTAAAAGGGCGCCGACACGAACAGTTGCGCCAGCACCACCGCCGCCGGGGAAAACGCCAGTTGCACGCCCGCCAGTTCCAGCGGCGCCCCCAGCAGTCCGCCCCGCCCGAAGGTGAGCAGCAGCCCGGCCCCCGCCACCACCGGAGGCAGCACGATGGGCAGGTCGAGCAGGGTTTCGAGCACCGCTTTGCCGCGAAAATCGAACCGCGCCAGCAGCCACGCCACCGGCGTGACCAGCAGCACCAGCAGCAGCAGCGTGGCCCCGGTGGTCAGCAGGCTCACGCGCAGGGCGCCTTGCACAGCGGGGCTTGCCAGCGCAGGCCAGAACTCCGCCGTCAGGCCCCGCGTGAGCAGCACCAGCACCGGCAAGATCAGAAACAGGGTCAGCACGCCCCCCAGCAGCAGGGCCAGGGGGGGCAACCGGGGAGACGCGGCGGAGCGGGGCAAGGGCCGTCTCAGCGGGGAGCCTGAAAGCCCCACTTGCGCAAAATCGCTTGCCCCTCGTCCGAGCGCACGTAGCGGACAAAGGCCTGTGCAGCGGCGGCGCTGCGCGAAGCCCTGAGCACGCCGATGGGGTAACTCACCTTCTGGTCGAACCGGGTCGGCAGCTCGATGACGCGCACCTTCGCCCTGAGCGCGGGCGTCACGTCGCTGCGGTAGACCACGGCGGCGTCGGCCTCGCCCAGCCCGACCTTGAGGGCCACCTGCCGGACACTGGGTTCCTCGCTCACCACGTTCTTCAGCACCCGCGCCGAGAAGCCCGGGCCGTACACCCCCGACTGCTCGGTGGCCCGGAGCATCTGCCGGGTGTGGTCGCCTGCGGGCACCGCCCGGTCAGCGATGACCAGCTTGACCCCCGGCTTTGCCAGATCGCGCAGGGTGTTCACCTTGCGGCTGCTGCGCGGGGCGATCACGGCGAGGCTGTTTTTCGCGAAGGTTTGCCCCGGGGCGACCAGCCCGGTCCGGACCAGGGGATTGAACTGGGCGGCGTTGGCGCTGGCATACACGTCGGCCCGTGCGCCGCGCTCCAGTTGTGCCCGCAGGGTCTGTGACCCGGCAAATTGAAAGGTGGTCCGGTGGCCGCTGCGGGCGTCGAACTTCTGGCCCACCTCGGTCAGCGCGTCGGTCAGCGAGGCGGCGGCGAACACGGTGAGCTGAGCGGCGTGGGCGGCGCTGCCCAGCAGCAGGATGGTCAGGACAATCAGGCGCATGGGTGGACTCCTCTGTACTGCTTCTTCTGAATTCACTCTCGGGACCTTGCGGCGGTAAAACGGTGGTCAGGATACCCCCCGGAGCCTGGGCTGCCGCCTTTAACCGTCCGTTGCTGCGCGGCCGTTACCTTCTGTGCACTGACCGCAGCGCGGCAGTTCGGCTTTTCCTCAAGCCCTCCCGCCCCCTCAAAAGGAGTGTTGCTATGACCGACCCCAGAGACCCTCGCCTGATCCTCACACCCGGCGCAGACCACGACCATGACCACGCCGACGACGACTTTACCCACCTCGGCCTGGCCGCCGACACGCAGATGCTGGGCTGCTCGGTGCTCGACCGCCGCCGCCTGCTGGGGCTGGGCGCGCTGGGCGTCGGCACGCTGCTGGGAGCGGTGGCCCTCGCTGGCCCTACGGCGCTGGCGGGCCGACCCCCGCTGCCTCCTGGGGGTCCGGGCGGCCCTGCTGGACCTGCGGGTCAAGGCGACGCCGACACGGTCAGCAGCGCCGACGGTCAGTGCCGCACCCTGCCGAGCGAAACCCAGGGGCCGTACCCGGCCGACGGCAGCAGTGCGTCGGGGCAGACCCTCAACCTGCTCGAACAGTCGGGCATCGTGCGCCGCGACCTGACCCGCAGCCTCAAGACGGGCCACGCCGTAGTGGGCGTGCCGCTTACGCTGAAGCTGCAACTGGTGAACGTAAAGAGCAACTGCGCGCCGCTCGCCGGGCATGTCTTCTACCTCTGGAGCTGCACGCCCGCCGGGGAATACTCGCTCTACAGCCGCAGCATCGTCGGGGAAGACTACCTGCGCGGCGCCCAGGTCACCGACGCGCAGGGCCGGGTCACCTTCCAGACCGTCTTTCCCGGCTGCTACGCGGGGCGCTGGCCGCACCTGCACTTCGAGGTCTATCCGAACCTGGCGGCAGCGGTCAAAGGCAACGTGGACCACAACGCCGCGCTGGTGTCGCAAATCGCCCTGCCCGAGACCGTCTGCCGCGCCGTCTACGCTGACCCGCGCTACAGCGGCAGCCTGCGTAACTTCGGCGCCATTACCCTGGCCACCGACAACGTGTTCCGCGACGGGGTGGCCGCCCAGACCCCGCGCATCACGGGGAGCGCGGCGGCGGGCTATACGGCGAACCTCACGGTGGGCTTGCAGCCCTGAAGCTGCTTCTCATACGGTTTCAAATGTAGTCCCGGACATGTCCGGGCGCAATGTTGCGCGGAGCGCATGGAAAAAATACGGTTTTAAGGAGATGGACGGGCATCCGGTGCATTTCCGGATGTCCGGGAACCGGATGAAAACCGTATCAGCGGGGGTCGGGCCGGAACCCCAGCGGCCCGTGCCCCCCGCCCAGCCCCGGCGCCCGCCGGAGTGCGCCCTGCAAGTAGGCGTGCGCCTGGGTGACGGCTTCGGGGAGAGGCCGCCCCCGCGCCAGATTCGCGGTGATGGCGGCAGACAGCGTGCAGCCGGTGCCGTGCGTGTGCCGGGTGTGCAGTCGGGGGGCCGAGAGGGTCAGCCGGTGCACGGGCGTGCGCAGTTCGTCGGTGACGGTGTCGCCATCGCCGTGTCCGCCCTTGAGCAGCAGCGGCAGGGTGTCGGGTGCGCCCGCCGCCCGCAGCGCCTCCCACTCCGGCAGGTTGGGTGTAATCAGCGTGGCGAGCGGAAAAAGTTCGTCCAGCAGCGTCCTCACGGCTTCGGCGTCCAGCAGGGCGTCTCCACTTTTGGCGAGCATCACGGGGTCCACGACCAGCGGTAGCCCGCGCCCGCGTAACTCCCCGGCCACCACGCGCACCAGTTCGGGGTGGCCCAGCGCCCCCGTCTTGACCGCTGCCACCGGAAAGTCGTCCAGCACGGCGCGAATCTGAGAACGAACCATGTCCGGCGAGACGGCCTCCACGCCCCGCACCCCCCGCGTGTTCTGCGCGGTCACGAGGGTGATGGCGGACGTGCCGAACACGCCGTGCGCCTCGAAGGTCTTGAGGTCGGCCTGAATTCCCGCGCCGCCGCCGGAGTCGGAGCCGGCGATGGTGAGGGCAACGAAAGGTCCTGGGGTCATGTGTTCACCTCGGGCGGCTGCGTGTGCTGCACTCGCCGCTTCTCCATGTTCCGTCAGCCCTCCACCGTCTCCGGGTCGGGGAGGCGCACCACGCCCGCCACCGGGCTGCTCGGGCTGGCACTTTCGCGCATGTCCATGCGGCCCGCCAGAAAGCCCAGCCGCCCCGCCTCTACCCCCAGCGCAAAGGCACGGGCCATCGCTACGGGGTCCCGCGCCTCGGCAATGGCGGTGTTGACCAGCACGGCGTCGGCGCCCAGTTCCATCGCCTGCGCCGCGTCGCTGGGCACGCCCAGACCCGCGTCCACCACGATGGGCACGCCCGCGCCGTCGAGCACCGTCCGAATCAGTTCGGGGGTGCGTAGGCCCTTGCCGGTGCCAATCGGGCTGGCGAGCGGCATCACGGTGGCGCAGCCCGCCGCCTCCAGCAGCCGCGCCAGCACGCCGTCGGGCTGCACGTAGGGCAACACCGTAAAGCCCTCGCCCACCAGCATTTCGGCGGCCCTGAGCGTACCGATGGGGTCGGGGAGCAGGTATTTGGGGTCGGGAATCACTTCCAGCTTGAGCCAGTCCACCCCCGTCGCGGCGCGGGCGAGTTTGGCGACGCGCACGGCTTCCTCGGCGGTGCGGCATCCGGCGGTGTTGGGCAGCAGTTGGAACTTGTCCAAATCCAGCGCGTCCAGCAGCCCGTCATGACCGGGAGATTTGAGTTCCACGCGGCGAATGGCGACGGTCACGATTTGCGTGCCGCTGGCCTCCAGCGCGTCGTTCATCACCTCGAAGTCGTGGTATTTGCCCGTGCCGAGCATCAGGCGCGAGGAAAAGGTTTTGTGGGCGATGGTGAGGGGGTCGTTCATGGTGCTCCTTTCAGTCGCGTTGATGGGTGATGGGTTCGGCCTTCGGCCTGATGGATGATGGAGAAAAGACGATTAGAGCATTTGACAAAAAGACGCAACGTCTTTTTGGCGAGCGGACTGGGACAGCTCGCAGAGAGCGAGTGCAAAACACGGAGCAGGGCGGACTTGCAAAGCTGCGCAGGAGAGAATGGAGTGATGCGGGGTGCCGTTCCGCGCATCACGTAATTCGGAGAACTGCTCTAGGACGGCATTTTCCATCATCCAGCATCTATCCTCCATCACCCTTATACGGATTCCGATTGAATCTGGTAGTTTCAGATTCAATCCGACTTGCAAAGCTGCGCAGCAGAGCGGATGCGAGTAGGAAAAAATACGGATTCTGCGATATGGATGCACAGGCGGTGCTTTCCCGACTGTGCAGGAATTAAGCGGAATCCGTATTACCCTCCCCCAATCACCTTCACGATCTCCACCACGTCGCGCTCGTCGAGCTGACGGTCCGGGGCCTGTCCGCCCGCATAGAAGTCGTCGTTCACGGCGATGGCGACGCGCTCGGGGTTGATGTTCAGCTCGCGCAGAAGCTGGTGCAGGGTGAGGTCGGGGGTGTAGGGGTGGGGTTGTCCGTTGACGTGCATTTCGCTCCTTTCAGTCGCGTTGATGGGTGATGGGTTCGGCCTTCGGCCTGATGGATGATGGAAAAAGAACGTCTAGGACGGCATTTTCCATCATCCATCATCTATCAACCATCACCATGCGCTTCAGTGCATAAGCCGCCCCCGCCACGTCCCCCGCGTCCAGCACCGCCCGCACCACGGCGATGCGGGTGGCTCCGGCGTTCAGCACGTCCTGCACGTTGCTCAGGTCAATGCCGCCAATCGCGTACCACGGCAGCGCGGGCGCGAGCTGGGCGACGTGGCGCACATACTCCAGCCCGGCGGCGGGGCGGCCTGGTTTGGTGGGGGTGGGGTAGACGGGGCCGGTGGCAAAGTAGGCGGGGGCTTCGGCAAAGGCACGCTCGGCGTCTTCGGGGCGGTGGGTAGAGCGGCCCAGCCGCAGCCCAGGCGTCAGCTGCCGTGCCCACTCCACGGGCAGGTCGTTCTGGCCCAGATGCACGCCGTCCGCACCCGCTGCGAGGGCCACGTCCACGCGGTCATTGACAAAAAACGGCACGTTCTTGGCATGGGCGAGGTCGCGCACCTTTTCCGCCAGCGCGATGTAAGGCCGCGCCTCGCCGTACACGGGATGGTCGGCCTTGCAGCGCAGTTGCAGCGTGTCCACGCCGCCGTCGAGCGCGTCTTGCACCCGCAGCAGAAATTCGGCTTCGGGTTGCTGCGGACGGGGAGTGGCAACGAGGTAAAGATGCCCCAAGGGGCGGTTAATGGTTGACGGTTGATGGTTGATTGAGGGCTTTTTTCCATCATCCATCAGCGCAGCGGACCCATCAACCATCGACATAAATCTCCCCGCCCTTCTCCCGAAATTCCCGCGCCTTTTCTTCCATCCCCGCGAGCACGTCGGCGGCGCGGATGTCGTGGCTGAGTTTCATGGAGCAGAAATGCGGGCCGCACATGGAGCAGAAATGCGCGGTCTTGGCGGCGTCGGCGGGCAGCGTCTCGTCGTGCATGGCACGCGCCCGTTCGGGGTCGAGCGAGAGGTTGAACTGGTCTTGCCACCTGAATTCGAAGCGGGCTTTGCTCAGGGCGTTGTCGCGCAGTTGCGCCCCCGCGTAGCCTTTGGCGAGGTCGGCGGCGTGCGCGGCGATGCGGTAGGTCATCACGCCGTCGCGCACGTCCTGTTTGTCGGGCAGGCCGAGGTGCTCCTTGGGCGTCACGTAGCACAGCATCGCCGTGCCGTACCACGCGATTTGCGCGGCTCCGATGGCGGAAGTGATGTGGTCGTAGCCGGGCGCGATGTCAGTGGTCAGCGGCCCGAGGGTGTAGAAGGGCGCTTCGGCGCAGGCATCCAGTTGCCGCGTCATGTTTTCCCGAATCAGTTGCATGGGAACGTGTCCCGGCCCCTCGATCATGGTCTGTACGCCGCATTCCCACGCCACCCGCGTCAGTTCGCCCAGCGTATCGAGTTCGGCAAATTGCGCCGCGTCGTTGGCGTCCTGAATGGAGCCGGGGCGCAGGCCGTCCCCGAGGCTGAAGGTGATGTCGTAGGCGGCCATGATCTCGCAGATGTCGCGGAAATGGGTGTAGAGGAAGTTTTCCTGATGGTGCGCGAGGCACCACTTGGCGAGGATGCTGCCCCCACGCGAGACGATGCCGGTGCGGCGGCGAGCGGTCAGCGGCACATGTGAGAGCCGCACGCCCGCGTGAATGGTGAAGTAGTCCACGCCCTGTTCGGCCTGCTCGATGAGGGTGTCGCGGTACACCTCCCAGGTCAGTTCTTCGGCCTTGCCCCCGACCTTTTCCAGCGCCTGATAAATCGGCACGGTGCCGATGGGCACGGGACTGTTTCGCACGATCCACTCGCGGGTCTGGTGAATGTGCTTGCCGGTGGAGAGGTCCATCACTGTGTCGGCTCCCCAACGCGCCGCCCAGACCATCTTTTCCACCTCTTCCTCGATGGAACTGGTCACGATGGACGTACCGAGGTTGGCATTGATTTTGACGCGGAAATTGCGCCCGATGATGGTCGGTTCCAGTTCGGGGTGGTTGATGTTGGCGGGGATGACGGCCCGCCCCCGCGCCACCTCGTCGCGCACGAATTCGGGGGTGTAGACGCGGGGAAGCGCCGCGCCGAAGCTTTCGCCGGGGTGCTGCTCCAAGAGGTCTGCCGACATCTCCTGCCGCAAGTTCTCGCGCAGGGCGACAAATTCCATTTCGGGCGTGATTTCGCCGCGCCGCGCGGCCTGCATCTGCGTGATGCCCTGTCCCGCCCTGGCGCGGCGCGGGGCCTGCACGTTCGGATAGGGCACCGGCCCGTCGAGGTCGGCCAGTGCGGAAAAACGCGGTGTCGTCTCTGTCCGTTCGTCCCGCACCAGCCAGGGCCGGGCGTGCGGTAGCCCGCGCTCCAGGTCAATCTGTACGGCGGGGTCGGTGTATGGCCCGCTGGTGTCCGGTACGAGCAGGTCGGGGTTGGGCAGCGTGCGCGTCACGCCGCTGAAGGCTTCTACGGTGGGCGAGAGCCGAATGGCGCGCACTGGCACGCGGACTTCGGGAAAACGCTCGCCCGTCAGGTAGCGCTTTTCGGAGTTGGGAAAGGGTTGGGTGGACAGCCGGGAATGGTCGAGCGAAAACGGTGTCATGGGGCCTCGGCAGTAGGGGAGAGAAGGGCAGAAGAGATGAAGAAGGGGGGCAGGCTGCCCGGCAGCTCATTCGACTCAATCCAAAAAATCCCTCCCCCAAACGAAAGTCGGAGGAGGGCGGCCCCAGCCCAGGCTGGTCAAACAGTGTCCGCACCCGTCACACTCCCTCCGCTGGTGCTAACCAGTTCAGGTTCCTAGGGTTAGGCGCTGTTGCCCTCTCAGCCTCCGGCCCGATTGCGGAGGCACCCCTGTTGACGATGCCCAGAGTTTGCCACCGCCCTGGTCACGGGTCAAGTCGAACAAATCTCCTCAGTTCATAAAATTTTATATGAAATCCGCACTCTCTCCACCCCTCACCCTCCACGTTCCAACCCCCCCTACCGGCCCCCGCCCCTAGCCTCCAGCGCGTCCGCCACGTCGTCGGCCATCTTCAGCGTCCGGACGATGACCGGCACAGCGAGCGCGATGAGGTGGCGTTCCTGGCCCCGCGCCCGCTGCGCCTCACGCACGTCGGCCACGACCTGCAACGTGACCGGAATAAACCGCAGGGTCAGGGAGCAGGCGAGACTGACCTTGTCCGGGTCCACCCCGAAGCGGGCCAGGGGCCGCAGGCCGCGTTCCAGCGCCGCGAGCACGTCCGAAACGCGGGTGGTCAGGGTGAGCAGGGCACCGAGCAGAATCATCACCCCGAAGCGCAGCGCGGTGACGGCGGCGGCTTCCCACCCGGCGGTCACGCCCTGAACCGCAAAGAAAAACAGCAGCAGCCCCAGCGCGGGCCGCAGGCTGTGCCAGGCCAGGCGGGCGCCGAGACCGCTCAGGGCATACAGCGCGAGCGACGCCGTGAGCAGGCCCAGGAGCAGCCGCAGGTCCCGCACCAGAAAGACGCCGACCCCGGCGAGCAGCAGCGCCGTGAGCTTGACCCCCGGCGCGAGGCGGTGCAGCCATGAGCGGCCCGGCACGTACAGGCTGAGACTCAAGCCGACTCCAGTGACATCCGCTCGCGGTAGAGGGCCAGCGCCTCGGCGGGAGCGGCGTCGGCCAGCAGGGCGCCGTCCTCGAAGACCAGCACCCGCTCGAAGTCGCGCAGCAGTTCCAGGTCGTGCGTCACCACCACGGCCTGCTGCGGCAACTGCGCGATGGCGCGGGCCACCCGGTTGCGGTTGCGCAGGTCGAGCAGCGTGGTCGGCTCGTCGAACACGATCACCTCGGGGCGCATGACCAGCACCCCCGCCAGCGCCAGAAGCTGCTTTTGCCCCCCGCTAAGCCGGTGCGTGGCGTGCTGGCGCAGGTGCGCGAGGTCGTAACGCCCGAGCATCTCCGTGATTCTGCCCTCCGTTTCCGCCGCGCTCAGTCCCAGGGGACGCAGCCCGAAGGCGAGATCTTCTTCCACCACCGGAAAGACAATCTGGTGCTCGGGGTTCTGAAACACGAAGCCCAGGCGCCGCCGCACCTCGCGGGGCGAGCGCCGGGTGTCGAAGCCGCCCACCGTCACCGTCCCTGTCGTGGGCAGCAGCAGACCACCGATCAGGCGCGCGAGGGTGCTTTTGCCGCTGCCGTTGCTGCCGACGATGCCGATACGCCGCTCGGTCAGGCTGAGGTCGAGGGGATAAAGGACCGTTCGCGGCGCCAGCCCCGGCACCTCGAAGGTCTGCGAAACGCCGCGCAGCTCAATCACGGCTGGGCGGAACAATCAGCGGATAGGTGCGCCGCACGGTCAGGGCGACGCTCGCACTGAGCACCGCCTTGAGCAGGTCGCCGGGCAAAAAGGGGCCTGCCGCGAGGGTCGCTTTCAGGTACGGCATCGGGGCCGCGTAACTCAGCCACGCGTTGCCGATGGCGTAGACGACGACCACACCACCCAGCAGGATGATGCCGAGCGACAAGGCGAAGTTCAGGCGGTCCCAGAACCTTTCGTGCAGCCAGCCGATGACGTAGGCCGCCACCGGCCAGGACAGCAGAAAACCCCCGGTCGGCCCGGCGAAGACCCCCAGGCCCCCGCGCCCCCCGGCCAGCAGCGTCAGCCCGGCGGCGACGAGCAGCAGGAACAGGAGCTGCGACAGCGCGCCGCGCCGCGCGCCCAGAACGGCCCCCGCCAGCATCGCCCCCATCGACTGCGCAGTGATGGGCACGCCGGTCACCAGGGTCAGGGGCGGCAGCGCCCCCAGCGCGGCGACGAGGGCGGCAAACAGGGCGATATAGACGATGTCGCGGGTGCTCACGTCCGGCATTCTAGAGAGTCTCGCGGCATACGGCCCGCCTCCCTGAATTCAGGAGACGGGCCGCCGGGGTCAGGCGTAAGGGGTATTAAGCCTGCCAGTTCCAGTCGCGCAGGTAGGTGTGCAGGTCGGCGAGCAGAGCGCGGGCCTCGGCCTGCTGCTCCGGCGGCAGACCCGCTTGCCAGGCTGCCGTGCGGTCCTCGGTCAGCGCCGACAGGGGGGCGGCGCCGCCCAGGAAGGTGTCGAGGTCTTCGATGAGTTCCTCGGCGCGGGCCTTGCGCCAGGGCTGCTGCCGGGTCAGCTCGTTGAGAAAGTCCTCGGCGGCGTGCTCAAGCAGGGTGGTGCGGCCCACGATCCAGGGGGCGCGGTAGGGCAGCGCGGTCATCTCAGGCCTTCCAGCCGGGGAAGCCCTCGATGGCGACCAGGGTGGGACGCGGAATCTTGGTGCCGGGCTTGGCGGCGAAGGTGCTGGTGGGGTTGTTGATGTCCTCGGTGTCCTCGCCGGGGTGCTGGATCGCCACGAACAGCGTCTTGCCGTCGGGGCTGAACACCGGGCCGGTCATTTCGGCGTCTACCGGACCGACGGCGAAGCGGTAGGCCTTACCCATGTTGGGGCCTTCGGTGGGGAAGAAGAACATGGCGTTGTTGCCGTGGTAGGCCTTGATGGGGTTGGTGCCCAGGTCCGAGTTGTCGGTCACCATCCACAGGTTGCCGTAGGCGTCGAACACCAGGTTGTCGGGGCTGGCGAAGCCGCTCTGGGGGCCACCGTAGGCGAAGATGCCCCACACGAAGTTCAGGGCCGCCGCGTCACCGTCCTTCTCGGTCCACTTGATGATTTGCCCGAAGAAGTTGCCGTGCTTGGAGTTGTTGGTCAGCGCGGCGTACACGTCCTTGCTGCGGGGGTGGACTTCGATGTCCTCGGGACGGTCCACCGGGGTGCCGCCCACCGCCAGAGCCGCCGCGCGGGCATCGGCCAGGACTTCGGCCTGCGAGGTGAACAGCGGCTTGTCGCCGTTCTTGGCGTCCTGCAGCTTCTTGTTCTTGTCGTAGTCGAGCAGCACCCAGCTGCCGTTGCCGAAGTTGGCGACGTACAGGTCGCCCTCCGCGAGCAGGTCACGGTTGGCAGCGCGGTTTTGCGGGTCGTACTTGCCCCGGCTGATGAACTTGTAGATGCACGAGTCCTGCATGTCGTCGCCCATGTAGGCCACCACGCGCCCGTCGGCGGCGAGGGTCACGGCGGCGTTCTCGTGACGGAAGCGGCCCATGCCGGTGCGCTTTTTGGGCATCCACTCGGGGTCGAAGGGGTCGATTTCGGTGACCCAGCCCTGGTGCATCATCTCGTAGCCGCTGCCCGCCCAGGCCTTCTGGTAGCCGTCCACATTTTCTTCGCAGGTCAGCAGCGTGCCCCAGGGGGTCTGCCCGCCGGAGCAGTTGCCCACGCTGCCCTTGACGGTGGTCGCGCCCTTGACGACCGCCGCGCCGCGCACCGGGCCGGTCAGCTCGATGTCTGTAAAGGCGTCGATGCGGCGGTTGCGGGGGTCGGCCACGATCTTCCACTCGCCGCGCTCACGCTTCACCCGCACCACGCTCACGCCCACCTCGCGCATCTCGGCCTGAATCTGCTCGGGGGTGCGCTCCTGGGTGTTGCCGCCCACGAACAGCGGGTTGACGTACTCGTGGTTGATGGTCAGCAGGGCTTCGGTGCTGCTCTGGCCGCCTTCGAGCATGTCGATGGGGAAGTAGCCCACGAAGTCGTGGTTGAAGCCGATGGTGCGCCCGTCGTCGGTAAACGGTTCGCCCCAGGGCGCCAGAATCTGGGTGCGGTAGCCCGCCGGGACCGTCACCGCGTCGGCGGTGGTCGGCTCGATGGGGCGGAAAGTGGGCACGCTGTGGGGGCTGATGCGCTCCTTGGGGTCGGCAACTACGGGCGCCCCGTTGTTGGCGGCGGCCTGCGCGTCGCTCAGGGTCACCGGCAGGGTCACGGCGGCGGCCGTCACGGCGGCGCTGCCCAGGGCGCTGCGGCGAGTCAGGCGGGTTTCGAGAAGGCGGTGCCAGAGGCTCTGCTCAGGTTGAGAAGTCATGAACAGAGAGTGAGGGCCGAATGTCAGGGGAAGTTCAAGGCCGGTAGGGTTTGGGGGGATTCTTATCTAAGACCGCTTAGGTAAGAAAAACTCCTTTTCGTGACTGGATGGGGGATACCGCTTCCTCGCTGCTGCCCAAGCTTGTGGCTGGAACTCTGTTGCTGTTGGAGCCGAAGCAAGAGATAAGGCTTGAAGCTGTCTGCTCGTTTCTTCCTGGCGGCCACGACATAGCGGCCACGACACAGAAGCGGAAAGCAAAGGCTTGTCTTTTTAGGCCTCTAAACATATAAAATTGCATATGCATCCACAGGATGAACGGCAGCTCAAGCTCACGCGGGCGCTTCAGGAGGCGGACCTCGACACGGTGCTGGCGGTGCTGGGGCCGGAGATGCGCTGGCCGCTCAAGCAACTGCGCAGCAACCTGCGGCTGGTGTTCGCGGCGGCGGAGCGTGACCATGTCAGCCTGCTTCATCCCCCCGCCGATTTCGTGACCTGGTTGCAAGGCCCGCTGCATGAAACGGTGAAAGGACCCGGCACTGCCAAGGCGAACACGGTGGTGGCGCGGCTCTCGACCATTTCGCGGCTGTACGAGCTGCTGATGGATGAAGGTGTGGTCCTCCGGCATCCGCTGCGGGGGGTGGTGCGGCCACCGGGGGAACGCAAAGTAGAAAAGGTGCCCCCGCGTGAGGACATCGAGCGGCTGCTCGTTCATGCCCGGAGCGACCCGGCCCTGTTCGCCGCGCTGACGCTGATGTACCGCCATACTTTTCAGGTGGCCGAGATGCTGGCGCTGCGGTGGTCGGCGTTCCGACCCGAGGACGGCACGGTGCTGCGGCGGCGGACGCTGTGCCAGCTCGACGACGACAGTTACGCCGCCCTCGACCGCTTGCTCGCGCAGGCCGGTGGGCCGCTGTCCAGTCCGGCGGGGCGCATCTTTCCGTTTGAGAACAACGACGCGCTGCGCACCCGGATTTTTCAGGTGTGCCGGGAAGCCAACCTCACCTTCGTCAACCCGGCCAAGCTGCGCAAGGCGGGACTGCGGGATTTTCCCCTCACACCCGATCAGGCGGGTTTTATCGGAGACGAGGCCTACGCCCTGGCGCGGGAGCTGGCGAGCCGGTTGTCCGACGAGGACACTCCAGCAGCGCCGTGACCGCACGTTTCTGTATGTTTCTGTATGTTTCTGTCAGGCGGGGGAGCTGGTGAGCAGCGGCGTGACGCGCTCTCCTCTCCCCTCTTGCTCCTGGCGGCCCCTGGCGAATGCGTGACCGAACGGACCGCTGAATTGGGACTGATACGGATTCCGCTTAATTCCTGGACAGTCGGGCCTATACAGTTGGGAAGGCGCCGCCTGTGCATCCATATCGCAGAATCCGTATTTTTTCCTACTCGCATCCGCTCTGCTGCGCAGCTTTGCAAGTCGGATTGAATCTGAAACGACCAGATTCAATCGGAATCCGTATTAAAACCGTATTTTGTAACTGCTCAGCAGGGGGACTTGCGAAGCGGAAACGGGTAGAGTAGGGGCATCACGCAAGAGACCTGTCCCAACTGCGAACGACTTGCTGCCGAGGTGACTCGCCTCCAGGCTGAAGTCGCCGCATTGCAAGCCGAGTTGCGGGCTATCAAAACCCTGCTCGGTCTGAATAGCAGCAACTCCAATCAACCACCGAGCAAAGACCCCCCCTGGAAACCCAAGAGCGAGCGTCAGAAGAGCGAACGCTCTTCTGGTGGACAAAAGGGACACCCAGGGAAAACGCTGAAATTCAGTGACCAGCCCGACGAAATCCAAACGCTATCGCTCACCGGAGCCTGCTCTTGTGGGACTGTCTGGGACGAGGTGGATGTCACCGATCATCTTGCTCGACAGGTTCACGATTTGCCAGAACTGCGTCTCCATATCACCGAGTACCAGGCCGAAGTGAAACTCTGCCCGAACTGTGGCTGTCGTGGACAGGCCAATTTCCCCGAGCATGTCCCTGGTCAGGTGCAATACGGTCCGCAACTCCATGCCTTCACGACCTTGCTGAATGTGGGGCATTTCATTCCATTGGAGCGGGTCACCCAGATTACGGACGCGCTTTTTGGCGCGTCCATCAGCGATGGTACGGTGGTTCTCAACATCAACCTGGCTTCAGAACGCCTTGAGCCTTTCGAGGACGAGCTGAAAGCTGGCCTGAGGCAACAAGCCGTACTCCATGCGGATGAAACGGGCACCAAGGTGAATGGGAAGCTGAACTGGTTTCATGTGGCCTGTTTTGCCAGGGGAACGCTCTATACCTTGCACGAGAAGCGCGGCTACGCGGCTCTTGAGGCGGCTGGCGTGTTGACCGACTTTACGGGCGTCGTGGTTCACGACGCTTGGAACACCTATTTCCGTCTCCCTGGAGAACACGCGCTGTGCAATGCTCACCTGCTGCGCGAACTGCGCAAACTGGATGAGCATGACCAGCAGCCCTGGGCCGGTGAACTGCGGCGGGAATTGCAGCAGGTCTACCATGCCCAGAAGACGGGGATATTGACGAATGAGCAAAGAGCTGCGTTCTATACGCGATTTGACGAACTGGTGCTGGCGGGTCTGGAAGCAAATCCGGTGCAGGAACCTGTTCCAAAGCGGCGTGGTAAACCCAAACAGCTTCCGGGACGCAACCTGGCATTGCGGTGTCAGCAGCACCGCGCAGCGATGCTGCTTTTCCTGGAGCGTGCTGACGTGCCGTTTGACAACAATCAGGCGGAACGTGACATCAGGATGGCCTGCGTAAAACGCAAGGTTTCGGGTGGGTTTCGCTCGGAGGCCGGGGGGCAGGCATTCTGCCGAATTCGCAGCTTCATCTCTACCCTTCAGAAGCAGGGCGTATCAGTTTGGACGGGCTTGGTTGACGTCTTTCGTGGCGTCTTACACAAACTCGACTTCTCGTGCTGAGTAGTTACTTTTTTCCTACTCGCATCCGCGCTGCTGCGCAGCTTTGCAAGTCGGATTGAATCTGAAACGACCAGATTCAATCGGAATCCGTATCAGAGCCGACTCAGATGCTCCACCCGCGCCCGCAGCGCCGCTTTCTGGGGCACACCGATGATCTGGTCCACCTCTTCCCCGTTCCTGAACATCAGCAGCGTGGGAATACTGCGAATCTCGAAGCGGGCGGCGGTGTGCGGGTTTTCGTCCACGTTGACCTTGACCACGCGCACCTTGCCCGGCAGGTCCCGGACGAGGTCTTCCAGCACCGGGGCCATCACCCGGCAGGGACCGCACCACGGCGCCCAGAAGTCCACGATGACCGGCACACTCGCCTGGATGTCCTGCTCGAAAGAAGCGTCGGTGCCGTCGTGCAGCCAGGGCAGCGCGGCCCCGCAACGGGCGCAGCTCGGCACCCGGTCAGCGGGCACGGCGCCCACGCGGTTTCTGGCTTGGCACTGCGAACAGGTCAGGATGTCGCTCATGGGGTCCCTCCAGGGAGAAAAGGGGGGGCACAGGCGCAGCCCCCGGGATGACGGACAGCTACGAACAGCTCAATGGGGCAGCCGCTTTTGCAGGACGCCGTACAGGTAGGTGCCGAGCAGCGCGAACAGCAGTGTGAGCAGCATCGGCCACACCCCCGCCCCGATCAGCACGAAGATGGGTCCGGGGCACACGCCCGCCAGCCCCCAGCCGAGGCCGAAGGTCAGCCCGCCCAGGACGTACCGCACCCAGCCCCGGTCCTTGGGACTGACCCGGATTTCCTCGCCGCTGCGGGTGTGCCCGAACCGCCGCAGCAGCGTGGTGGACACTATCCCGGTCAGCACCGCCGAGCCGAGCAGACCGAACATATGAAACGACTCGAAGCGGAACATTTCCTGAATGCGGTACCAGCTCGCCGCTTCCGACTTGACGAGGACCGTGCCGAAATACAGCCCCACCAGCAGGTAGACGAGCAGGCCGGTCGCCTGCCGCGCCGCCGACACGGGAGGCTGGGCCGGGGGGTGGACGCCGGGAATGCCGGTCATTTCAGACCCCCGAGGCCCAGAACGCCCAGCAGCAGCGGCAGGAGCAAGTTGGCGCTGAGAATCCCACCGACGAAAAAGGACGCGGTGGCGATCAGGCTCGGGACTTGCAGGGTGCTCAGGCCCGTAATCGCGTGCCCACTGGTGCAGCCGCCCCCGTAGCGGGTGCCGAAGCCGACCAGCAGCCCGCTCAGCGCGAGCAGCGCCCAGACGCCAGGGCGACTCAGGTCGGTCAGTTCGGCGGGCGCGAGGCCGGGCCGCACCGTCACGCCCAGGTCGTTCACGCTCTGGACCCCGGCGGCGCTCAGGCGCACGGGTTGCGGGTCGGCCAGCAGGCTCCCGAACACGGCCCCGGCCAGAACCAGCCCCAGGGCGAAAGCCAGGTTCCACCTCTCGGCCCGCCAGTTGTAGCGGAAAAAGGGAGGCTTGGCGGACTCGGGCAGCGCGGCGGCGCACAGGTGGCGCAGGTTGCTGGAAATCCCGAAAGATTTGTTGCCCAGCCACAGCATCAGCGGGACCGTCAGGCCGATCAGGGGGCCACCGACCCACCAGGGCCAGGGCGAGCGCAACACGTCAAGAAACTCAGTCATAGCAGATACCTCATGCGGAGTCTGATGCAGCCGCATTGAAAACACGGTGAAAAATGAACGGAGGAAGGAGGAAAAGAACGGGGCAGCAACCGGCCTGCGGCCAGCGTGGGCACTTCAAAGCACTTTCGGCACGTTCGTCGCCAGCACGTAGGCCCCCATCAGGACGAGGAACACGGCGAAGCCCTTTTTGAGCCGTTCGCCCGCGATGCGCTGGCCCAGCCGCGCCCCGAGAAAGCTGCCCACAATACCGATGGCGGTGAAGATCAGGATCAGCGACCAGTCGACGCTCAGGCCCTGTTCGCCCAGTACGCCCAGGTACTTGAAAAACCCGACGAAGCTCTTGGCGGCGATAATCAGGAGGCTGGTTCCCACCGCCAGACCCATCGGCAGACCGCCGAGCAGCACCAGCGCGGGAATGATCAGAAAGCCCCCGCCCACCCCGACCAGCCCGGTGACGACGCCCACGACCAGACCTTCCAGCCCGACCTTGAGGGGCGAGCGCAGCCCGGCCATCTGTTCCCCGCTCTGCTCGCCTGCTATGGGGGAAGAGCGGAACATCATCACGGCGGCGAGCAGCATCACGGCGGCAAACAGCAGCAGTTGCACGGCGCCCGAGAGGTAGACGCTCAGCGCCGCGCCCAGAAAGGTGCCCACCACGCCGGGAATCCCGAACCAGACCACCGAAGTCCAGTCCACCTGCCGCCGCAGCGCGTAGGGCAGCGCCCCCACCAGACTGATCCCCCCCACGACAGCGAGGCTCTCGGCAATTGCAATTTTTTCCGGCTCGCCCACCAGATACACCAGCACCGGCACCGTCAGGATGGACCCACCCGACCCCAGCAGACCCAGGCTCAGGCCGATCAGTGCGGCGCCCAGCCACGCCAGGATCATCGCCGGGCCTCGCCGCAGCACGGGGGCGCACACCACTCGGGGGACGCTGCATTTGACATCACGAGATTCTGGGAAAGCACGGAAAGCTCTCTCCTTCCCGTGTCACGTACTTTTTTCTTCGATCCTCGTTTCTCTCGGTTCGACCTGTTCGGAACCATGACGACCTCCTTCACTCGCAGGAATCCTATACCCCCCCAGGGTATAGAGTCAAGGGCCAGAGAAGGCGTGTCCTCTCTCTCATACGGATTCCGCTTAATTCCTGCACAGTCGGGAAAGCGCCGCCTGTGCATCCATATCGCGGAATCCGTATTTCTTCCTACTCGCATCCGCTCGGATTGAATCCAGAAATCTGCTGGATTCAATCGGAATCCGTATCAAAGGGGGAACAAAGGCAAACCCCTTTCCCGGCTTCAAAGTGCGGGAAAGGGGCGGCGTGGGGGACGCGGGGTTCAGGCAGGCAGGTCACTCGGCGCGGGGCGGACGCACAGGCGCTGGGTGCGCTGCGCCACGTTGACGAGGTGGTCGCCCAGGCGCTCGGCGGCCCGCCAGGCGTGGCTGGCTTCCAGGACCTCGGCCAGCGCGTCCCGGTCGTCCTTTGTAGCAGCGTTGCGGTCGGTCAGCACCTGTTGCACGGCGCGGTCGTACAGGGCGTCCACCTCGTCGTCGAGACGCAGCACGTCGCGGGCCAGGTCCACGTTCATGGGGGCGGAAGCCGCGCGGAGGGTGGTCGTCATTTGCAGCAGCAGCGCCAGGGCCTGCGCGAACTCGCTGGGCCGCCCTTCGCTTCTGGCGAGCAGCGCGGGCAGGCGGCGGGCCATATGCTTGGCGTAGTCCCCGGCGCGTTCGAGGTCAGGCGTGCTTTGCAAAATCAGCAGCGTGAGCTTGAGGTCATGGGCCACCGGCGACTGCCGGGCGAGCAGGTGCAGCGCTTCGTCCTCGATGCGGGCGTTGGCGGCGTCGACTTCACGGTCGAGCCGCTCCACTTCCTCGCGCACCGCGCCATCGCCCTTCTCCAGCGCCGCTTGCAGCGCCCGCAGTTGCCCGGCCAGGGTGTCCTGCATCAGGAGGAAGTCGGCGGTCATGCGCTCCAGTTGCGCGTCGAGCCGGGCGCGGCCCGTGGGGGCACCGGCGGTCATCCGAACCGCCCCGACACGTAGGCCTCGGTGCGCTCGTCACGCGGGTTGGTGAACACCTGATCGGTGGCGCCGTGCTCCACGAGGTCGCCCACCAGGAAGAAGCTGGTGGTATCGCTCACACGGGCCGCCTGGTGCATGTTGTGGGTCACGATGATGATGGTGGTGACCTTTTTCAGTTCGCCCATCAGGTCCTCGATCTTGGCGGTGCTGGCGGGGTCGAGGGCCGAGGTCGGCTCGTCCATCAGCAGGATTTCGGGTTCCACGGCGAGCGCCCGGGCGATGCACAGACGCTGCTGCTGCCCGCCGGAGAGGCCGGTGGCCGGGGTATTCAGGCGGTCTTTCACTTCGTCCCACAGCGCCGCGCCGCGCAGAGAGCGCTCGGCCACCTGCATCAGATGGTCGCGGTTGCGCACGCCCGCGAGCTTGAGGCCCGACACCACGTTGTCGAACACGCTCATGGTCGGGAAGGGGTTGGGCTTCTGAAACACCATTCCCACGCGGCGGCGCATGGCGACCGGGTCCACGCCGGGGCTGTAGATGTCCTGCCCGTCGAGCAGGATGCTGCCGGTCACGCGGGCGCCGGGGGTCAGGTCGTGCATGCGGTTGATCGCTCGCAGGAAGGTGGTCTTGCCGCAGCCCGACGGCCCGATGAAGGCGTTGACGGTTCCGGGGCGCACGTCCAGATTCACGTTCTTGACGGCCTGTTTGTCGCCGTAGTAGATGCTCACGTCTTTGGCACTCAGCAAAAAGGGACTGGTCATGAAAACACTCCTTGAATACGGAAGGCTGGGGACCGGAAAAGGCAGGCGCCGCGTTCCCGAACAGATTTATTTCTGGCGACCGAACCGGCGGGCGAGCATGCTGGTGAGGAAAATCATCAGGATCAGCAGCAGCGCCCCCGCTTTCGCCATGCGCTGGTTTTCGTCGTAGGCCGAGGTCGCGCCCCGGTAGATTTCCAGCGGCAGGGCGCTCATGGGTTTGGTGGGGTCCAGGTTGACGAGGTTATTGCCGAAGGCCGTGAACAGCAGCGGCGCGGCTTCCCCGGCGACGCGGGCGAGCGCCAGCATCACGCCGGTGATGATGCCCCCGGCGGCGGCGGGCAGCACGATTTTCATGGTCACCAGCCACTTGGGCAGGCCCAGACCGACCCCCGCCTCACGCACCGTCATGGGCACCAGCTTGAGCACTTCCTCGGTGGTGCGCACCACGATGGGAATCATCAGGAAGCCGAGCGCGAGCGCCCCCGCCAGACCGCTGAAGCGGCCCATCGTCAGCACCATCAGGCCGTAGGCGACCAGACCCATCACGATGGCGGGAATCCCGGCCAGCACGTCACTGAGCATGCGGATGGTGGGCATCAGCGGGTGGCGCGGGTACTCCGAGAGGAAAATGCCGCCTGCCACGCCTACCGTCACGCCGATGACCGAGGCCATCGCCAGCATTTCCAGGCTGCCGAGGATGGCGTTGAGCAGGCCGCCGCCCTTCTCGCCTTCCGGCGCGGGCACCTTGGTAAAGAAGTCGGCGTTGAGCGCACTGACGCCCTCTTTGAGCAGGTAGGCGAAAATCAGGATCAGAGGCGCCACCACGACGGCGGTGGCGAGCACGATCAGCCCGCCCATGAGCAGGTTGGTGGTTTTGCGGGCCGGGCTGAGGCCCGCCGGGGTCACGGTGTTGGTCGCGGCTTTGGTCATGCTGCTCACTGCTGAATCCCCTTCGGCGTCAGGCGGGTGATGATGAGGCGGGCCACGTAGTTGACCAGCACGCTGAGGAAAAACAGCGTCAGGCCGAGCGTCACCACGCTGGAGCGGTGCAGGGTCTCCTGCGCGTCACCGAACTGGTTGGCGATGACCGAAGCCATGGTGCTCGCGTTGCCCCAGAAGCTCTTGACGATTTCCTGGCTGTCGCCGATCACCATCGCCACCGCCAGCGTTTCCCCAAGCGCCCGGCCCAGCGCCAGAATCACGCCGCCCATGATGCCGGCGCGGGCGTAGGGCAAGATGGCGCGGGAAATCACTTCCCACTTGGTCGCGCCGAGCGCGTACATCGCTTCGCGCTGGTCGGCAGGCACCAGCCGGATCACGTCACGCGCCACCGACGCGGTGTAGGGCAAAATCATGACGGTCAGGATGATGATGGCGAGCGCCAGCCCGCGCCCCGCGCCGCTGCTGGGCGTGAAAAAGCACTGGAGGTTGGTCTGGTTGTTGGCCCACAGTTCGGCGCACCGGGTGTAGGTGGCAAAGCGCTCGGGGTACAGTTCGGGGTTGAAGAAGGTGGTCTGCCACTTGGCGAGCAGCGGCGCGATGACGAACAGCGCCCACAGCCCGTACACCACGCTCGGCACGGCGGCCAGCAGTTCGATGAGGTAGCCCACCGGGTTGGCGAGCCACTTGGGGGCGTACTCGGCCACGAACAGCGCGCTGGCGATGGCGAGCGGCACGCTGATGACCAGCGCGGCGAGACTGGTCAGCAGCGTGCCCAGAATCATGGACGCGGCGCCGTAGGTGCCTTCCACCGGGTTCCAGGTGCGCTGGGTAAAGAAGCTCAGGCCGAACTTCTGGAGCGCGGGCCACGACTCCTTGGCGAGCTGGTAGATGCTGAGCACGAAGATCAGCGCGATGATCGACGCGAGCAGCAGAATCACGATCTCGAAAACCCGGTCGCTGCGGCTCGACAGCCGACTGGGAATGCTGGGCGGAGACTTGACAGGTTGGGTCATGGTGGGAAAGCACCTCCAGAGGTGTACGACAGTCAACAAGGCAAAAGTCAGCCCGGCGTCAGGGCCTTACTTCGGGCCAGGGTCAGGGCGCGCCTGGAAGGACCACCCGGTCAGCCCGGTGTCATGCGGGGCAAGAAGAAAGGAGGCGGCTTCTCTTCGGAAACCACCTCCCGGCCCTGGGGCCACTGGGTCGTACTGGGAAACGTACTAGGAAACTGGGAGCAGCGCGGCGTCGGCGTCTGCTCCACAGTGGTCACATTCAGAACTTCTTGCCGCCGTAGGTCATCGAGTTGATGACGGTCTTGGCCTTGGCCGCCACGTTGGCGGGGAGCTTGGCGTAGTCCAGAGGCTCGTTGTACTGCTGCCCGGTGGTCACCATCCAGGTGAGCAGGTTCTTGAGCGCCTTGGCCTGGGCTTCGGTGCGGTTGCCGTACTTCTGCTCTTTGTAGAAGATCAGGTAGGTGAAGCTGGCGATGGGGTAGGCGTTCGCGTTGGCGCTGTTGGTGAGGCTCACGCGGGTGTCGGCGGGAATCACGACGCCCAGGGCCGCGTTGCTGGCGGGGCCGTTGTCGGCCAGGATGAACTTGCCCGCACGGTTTTTCACGGCGCCGAAGGCGAGTTTGTTCTGCTTGGCGTACACCAGTTCCACGTAGCCGATGGCGCCGGGGGTGCCCTTCACGACGCCCGCAACGCCGTCGTTGCCCTTGGCGCCGGTGCCGACGGGCCACTGCAGGGAGTTGCCGGTGCCGACCTTGCTCTTCCACTCACTGCTGACCTTGCTCAGGTAGTCGGAGAAGACGTAGGTGGTGCCCGAGCCGTCGCTGCGGCGGGCCACGGTGATGGGCAGCGGGGGAATGGTCACGCCGGGGTTGAGCTTCTTGATGGCGGGGTCACCCCAGGTCTTGATCTTGCCGAGGTAGATGTTCGCCAGGGTGGGGCCGTCGAAGTTCAGGGGCTTGCTCACGCCGGGCAGGTTGTAGGCGGGCACCACGGCGCCGATGGCGGTGGGCACGTGCAGCAGGGTGCCGGGGGCGTCCTTCATCTGCTCGTTGGTCATGGGGTTGTCGCTGCCGGCAAAGTCCACGGTGCGCTCCAGAATCTGCTTCTGGCCGCTGCCCGAACCCACCGACTGGTAGTTCACGTTGTTGGCCTTGTACTGGCTGAACATCTTGGAGTACAGGGGGTAGGGGAAGCTCGCGCCCGCGCCGGTGATGGCGCCCTGGGCGGCGGCAGTGCTGATCGTCAAAAGGGCGCTCAGGCCCAGCAGGGTCTTTTTCATACGCCGCCGAGTGTGCCGGGGCTTTGTCAGCAGTGAGTCAGCCTCCCTGACGGCCAGCTGACAGGCCCGCCGCCACCCTCAGCGCGGCCTGTTCTTTCCGGTCATACGGGCCTGGACTCTACTCCGCACATCCGGGAAAAGCACCCGAATGCGCTCCGCGTCGCCCAGGCCCGTATTTTCTCTTGCTCACTCCGTTCGGAAAAATAGTTAGCATGCGCAAACTATTTTTCAGAGCGGCATAAGAACAGCGCACGCTCTCCCCCTTCGTGACCTGCGCAGTTGCAGACAGGGGCGTTTGCGACGACCATAGAATCAGCAAAAGGGAACGGGGGGCAGGCACGGGCGCCCCGGCCTCCCTCAAACGACGTTCCCGTGCGCTGGAGACCCCCCGATGACGACCGAAGCTGTTCCCCTGCCCGCCCTGCCCCTCGGCCCCGAGGAAGAAAAACTGCTCAAGAGGCTGCGCCGCATCGAAGGCCAGGTGCGCGGCATTCAGAAGATGGTCGAAGAGGGCCGCGAATGCCACGACATCCTGACGCAGTTCGCGGCTGTGCGCAGCGCCCTGGACACGGCGGGCGAAGGGCTGCTGGAGCAGTACGCCCTGGGCTGCCGCGCCCGTCCCGGCGAAGCGGTGACGCCGTCGGACGTGGTGCGGGCGGTCAAGCTGCTGCGGCGCTGAGCTTCCGAACAGGCTCCCAGCGGCCTACCAGCCGCTCAGGTCTTCTTTGAGGTCGTCGGCGGCGAGCTGCGCGTAGCCCCGGCGGGTGGTGTCCACGCTCTCGTGGCCGAGGTGGGCGGCGACCCGGCCGAAATCCTTGATCTGGCGCAGCAGCTTGGTTCCGGCGTACTTGCGACCCGGATGAAAGCCGCGAAACTGCACGCCCGCCGCCTTGAACGCCTTTTCGATGTGGTAACGGGCGGTCATCACGCTGGCGTAGCGGAAGACGCGCTCGGGCGGGGTGGTGCGGTGTCCGGTGTCGTGCTCGGGGCCGCCGGGCGCAAACTGGGCGCGGTAGGCGCGGGCGGCGCGGCCCAGGCTGCTGCTCATGGCGACGATGCGCGACTTGCGCCCCTTGCCGCTGCGGACGTGGATGCGACGGGCGCTTTCGTCGAGGTCCTGCCACTCCAGCGCGAGCGCCTCGCTGATGCGCAGCCCGGCGTGGGCGGTCAGGAACAGCAGGAACTTGGCCTGCACGTCGGCCTGCTCCACCACGTCGGCGATGTCGTCCTCGCTGTAGGGCGGGCGCTTGACGATGCCGGGGGTGCGGTCTTTGGGCACCTTCACGTCGCGGAAAGGGTCGGCCTCGGTGGCCCCCGCCCAGCGCAGGGCGCGGTACAGGCAGCCCGCCGCCGCCACCTTGAGCTGCACCCCCGCCGGGGCGCGGCCCGCCGCGAGCATGGCGTTGACGTACCCCTGCGCGTCGTGGCGTCCGGGCCGCAGCAGGTTGACCGCCTGCTCGGTCGCGTAGGCCACGAACTGCCGCACGCCGAGTGCATACGCCTCCACCGTGCGCGGGCTGCTCAGGACACCGCTCCCTCCCTGGTGGCCGAGGTAGGCGACCGAGAGCGACACGAGGGCGGCCACGTCCTTTTCACCCGCGGCCCGGACCGCCCGGCGGCGCAGTTCCTCATCGTGCAGGTTGGTCCACTCGCGGGTTTGCGAAAGCAGGCTGCCTTGGTACTGGACAAGTGTCATGACGTGCCCAGCAAGATAGCGGGCGAGCATGAGGGCGGCCCGGTGACTCCCCAGAGTGCTGCCCCCTTGCAGTGCCGACCCCATAAAGTACGGTCCCATAAAGTACGGTCATGACCTCCGAAGGCCACAACGAACCCCTGATGCTGCGCGAGACCCGCGAGGCGCCTCACGTCGTCCGGCGGCTGCTCACCGAGAACCGGGAGGCGGTGGCCCGGCTCGCCGCCGCGATTCGTGGGCGGCGCCCGGCCTACGCCGTGACCATCGCGCGGGGCAGCAGCGACCATGCCTGCACGGTGCTCAAGTACGTGCTGGAGACGCAGCTCTCGCTCCCGGTCGCCTCGCTGGGGCCGAGCGTGCATACCCTTTACGGAGCGCGGCTGGACCTCGCCGGGGCGCTGGTGATTGCCGTGTCGCAAAGCGGCGCGAGTCCCGACGTGGTGGAAAACGTGCGGGCAGCGCGGGAAACTGGGGCGCTGACCGTCGCGCTGGTCAACGTCGAAGGCAGCCCGCTGGCGGAGGCCGCCGAGTTCGTCCTGCCGCTGCGCTGCGGCCCCGAACAGGCGGTGGCGGCGACGAAAAGCTACCTGGCGAGCCTGTGCGCCCTGTTGCCGGTGGTGGCCGAGCTGACCGGGGACGAGGCGCTGGGAGACGCCCTGAACGCGCTTCCCGAGCGGCTGACCCGCACGCTGGAGCTGGAAGGACAGGCCCGCGAACTGGCGGAGCGCTACCGCTTTGCCGACAACCTGCTGGTTCTGGCGCGGGGGTACCACTACGGCGCCGCGCAGGAAGCCGCGCTCAAGCTCAAGGAAACCTGCGGCATCCACGCCGAGGCCTACAGCGCCGCCGAGTTCAGCCACGGCCCCAAACGCCTGCTGGCCGAGGGGCTGCCGCTGCTGGGCTTCGCGTCTGCCGACGCCGCCTGGGACGCGACCCGGCAGGCCTACGACGACCTGCGGGCGGCAGGCGCCGACCTGCGACTGCTCGGGCCGCAAGCGGGCGCCGACCTCCCCACGCCGACCGGGGGCCACCCCCTGACCGACCCGGTGACGAGCACGCTGGCCTTTTACCTCTTCGCGGCCCACCTCGCGCTCGGACGCGGCCTGGACCCCGACCAGCCGCCGCTGCTGAGCAAGGTGACGAAGACCCGGTAAACATAGGGAGCCTTCCCCGGAGAAGGAAGCTTTAGAGCATTTGACAAAAAGACGCAATGTCGTTTTGGCGAGCGGACTGGGACAGCTCGCAGAGAGCGAGTGCAAAACACGGAGCAGGGCGGACTTGCAAAGCTGCGCAGCAGAGAATGGAGTGATGCGGGGTGCCGTTCCGCGCATCACGTAATTCGGAGAACTGCTCTAGCGAGTGTTACCGGGCGTCTCGGCTTCGGCTGTTCTGGTGAGTTCGGTGGGACCCGCGAACAGCTCCTCTGCCGGAGTCCGGGGGGCTTTTTGGCGCTGCCACCACCAGCGGCCCAGGGTGGCGAGCAGCAGCAGCGGTACGGCGTAGAGCAGGATTTCGCGGCCCCAGCGTTCGAGCTGCGGCAGGATGACCGGGCCGAATTTCCACAGCAGGTACTGCCACACGCCGACGTGAATCAGGGCGCCGACCAGACTGTAGGCGACGTACGGTAGCAGCGGATACTGGACGATGCCCGACACCAGCGTGACCGGCGTGCGCAGGCTGCCCACCGTGCGGCTGACCACGATCAGCGGCCCGCCCCAGCGCCGCAGCAGCCCGGTGACGCGCTCGCCCTGCAAGCGTCCCAGCCAGCGCGGGGGCAACCAGCGCTGGCCCCAGCGCCCCGCCGCGTACCCGAGCAGGCTGCCCAGCCAGTTGCCCAGCGTGCCCCAGAAAATCGCCGCCGCCAGGGTGGTGTGTCCGGCGTCGATCTCGGCCACCTGCGCGATCATGGGCAGGGCGCCCGGCACCCCCGGCACCCCCGCGCCCTCCAGCAGCATCAGGAAAAAGGTGACGAAATGCAGCAGCGTGGGGTCGAGGCTCGAAAGCCACAGGCGAAGGTCGAACGGTTCAGTCATTCCTGGCTGTCAGTGTCCGGCAGCGCGGGGGCGCGGTCAATGCGGTTTGCTGACGAAACGCTTACCGTTGCCCCTACGGAAAGGAGCGTGCGCCCAGCGCCCACGCCACCTCGTCCGCCGCGTCGCGCAGCCGCCGCACCAGCGCGTCACGTTCGCGCAGCCGCGAGGTGGGCAGACTGACGCCCAGCGCGGCCAGCACTTCCCCGTCGCCACCCCGCAGCGGCACGGCGAGACTGCTCGTTCCCTCGGCCCACTCGTCGCGGGTCACGGCCAGTCGCTCAGCGCGGATGCGCGGGGCCTGCTCTGCCCAGGCTTCGGCGCAGGTGTGCGCGGTAAACAGGGGCGCTCCCGGCAAAGGCAGCCCGGCCAGGGCGTAGAGCAGCTTGCCGCTCGCCGTCGCGTGGGGCGGCAGCTCGAAGCGGGTCTCCCCTTCCACCACTGCCCCACCGGGTCCTGACCCGCCCCGGCCCTGCACGCTGCGGGCGATGCAGATGACCTGTTCCCCCTGAAGCACCGAGACGAACGCCAGCAGATGTGTGCCCCGCGCCAGCCGCTCCATTTCTGCGTGGGCCAGCGAGTACCACGGCAGCGAGCCGTAGAGCGCCGAACTGAGTTTGAGCAGCCGCCAGCCCAGCCGGTAGCGGCCCCGCCCGGAGCGAATCAGGAGGCCGCTCTGCGCCAGCGTGCCGAGTTGCTCGTGCAGCGTGGAGGTCGGCAGGTCGAGGTGCCGCGCGAGGTCCGACAGGCTCCACTGGGTGTGGTCGGCGTCGAAGCATTCCAGCACCCGCACGGCCTGTTCGACGGTGGCGAGGGTGCGCGGCATGGAAGCAGCATAAGTGTTTTCCGGCTATCGCGGAAAGTCGGCTTGTGGGGCCGGGCCGCTGCGGTGACGATAGGGCCACCAAAAACACCCGGCCAGCACCGACCCGTCAGCTCCCGCTGGCCCTGGAGGATTGTCATGACCCCAAGTGAACCCCGTACCGTCCGCGCCCCCCGTGGCCCCGTCAAGACCGCCAAAGGCTGGATTCAGGAAGCCGCCAAGCGCATGCTGATGAACAACCTCGACCCCGAGGTGGCCGAGCACCCCGAAGCGTTGGTCGTGTACGGCGGACGCGGCAAGGCGGCCCGCACCTGGGAAGCCTTCGACAAAATCGTGGAAACGCTCGACCGCCTGGAAAACGACGAGACGTTGCTGGTTCAGAGCGGCAAACCCGTGGCGGTGCTCAGGACGAACGAATGGGCACCGCGCGTGCTCATCGCCAACTCCAACCTCGTGCCGCACTGGGCGAACTGGGAGACCTTCGACAAGCTCGATCAGGCGGGCCTGATGATGTACGGCCAGATGACCGCCGGAAGCTGGATTTACATCGGCACGCAGGGCATCTTGCAGGGCACCTACGAGACGTTCGCGGGCGCGGCCAAGAAGCACTTCGGCGGGACGCTGAAGCACACGATTACCGTCACCGCCGGGCTGGGCGGCATGGGCGGCGCGCAGCCGCTGGCGGTCAAGCTGGCGGGCGGCGTGAGCATCAACATCGAGCTCGACCCGACCCGCATTCAGAAGCGCCTGGAAACCCGCTATCTGGATGAAGTGGCGGGCAGCCTGGAGGACGCGATTGCCCGCGCCGAGGGGTACAAGGCGCAGGGCGTGGCCCGCTCCATCGGCGTGCAGGGGAACGCGGCGGAACTGGTGCCGAGGCTCGTCGAAATGAACTGGACGCCCGACCTGCTCACCGACCAGACCAGCGCCCATGACCCGATGTGGGGCTACATCCCCCCCGTGACTGCCGACGAGGACGCGAACAAGCTGCGTTCCGAGCACGCCGAGGAGTACCGCCGCCGCGCCTACGACGCGATGGCCGCGCACGTCCGCGCCATGCTGGAACTGCAAAAGCGCGGGGCCGTCACCTTCGACTACGGCAACAACCTGCGCCAGCGGGCCTTCGAGGCGGGCGTGCAGGACGCTTTCGACTACCCCGGCTTCGTGCCCGCCTTTATCCGCGACTCGTTTTGCGAGGGACGCGGCCCCTTCCGCTGGGTGGCCCTTTCCGGCGACCCGGAGGACATCCGCGCCACCGACCGGGCGCTGCTGGAACTGTTCCCCAACGACGAGCGGCTGCAAAACTGGCTGACCTACGCCGCCGACCAGATCGCCTTCCAGGGCCTCCCCGCCCGCATCTGCTGGCTGGGCTACAGGGAGCGCGACCAGGCCGCGCGGCTGTTCAACGACATGGTGAAAGATGGCCGGGTCAAGGCCCCCATCGTCATCGGACGCGACCACCTCGACGCGGGCAGTGTCGCCAGCCCCTACCGCGAGACGGAAGCGATGAAGGACGGCTCGGATGCCGTCAGCGACTGGCCGCTGCTGAATTTCGGCGTGGGCATCGCCTCGGGTGCCTCATGGATGAGTTTCCACCACGGCGGCGGCGTGGGCCTGGGCTTCTCGCAGCACTCGGGGCTGGTCATCGTGGCCGACGGCACCGACGAAGCCGCGCAGAAGCTCTCGCGGGCGCTGACCAACGACCCCGGCATGGGCGTCATTCGCCACGCCGACGCGGGCTACGACCACGCGCTGAACGTGGCGCGGGAACGCGGGATCGACCTGCCGAGTCTGGGGATTGAGGACAAGGACTGAACCGTGACCGCTGGAGCAAGGGCGTCAGTCGCCAAGAACCCCGTCGTACACGTCACTCAGGCTCAGCCGGGTGCCGAGGCAGGGAATGTCGATGGCCCCTTCTCCAGCGACCTCATGCAGCGTCCATTCGTTCCCCTCGCGCTGGTAGGCGTAGATGCGGCGCTCGTTCTGCTCGACGATCAGGTAGGTCTGCAACGTCGGAATGCCTGTGTACATCGCGTATTTGCCCACCCGGTCAGTGCTGGCGCTGCTGGGCGACAGGACTTCGACGAGCAGGCAGGGGGCCGTCTCGAAATAGGTCTGGAACGTGTCGCCGCAGGCCAGCATCACGTCGGGGTAGAACATGGCGTTGCCGACCTGAAGCCGCATCTCACCCATGTGAAGGCGGCAGCCCTGGCGTCTGGCCTCGCGGAACAGCGAACCGGCGATGTTCATTCCAATCTGCGAATGCCCCTGGCTCACCCCGGCCGGCGCGTGCAACGCGTACACGAAGCCCGCCACGAACTCCCGCTTGAACGGGCTGAGTTCTTCCGTCCGCAGATATTCGTCCATGCTCATCGCATTGAAGGCAGGCTCCGTCATGCCCTTATGGTAGCGGCCTGAGAGGAACTCCCCATGACCCACCCCACCCACCTGACCTACTCCGGCATTCCCACCTTCGCCCGCGCCCCACTGGTCGACCCTTTCGGCGACTGGCGCAGTGACGTGGCCGTGCTGGGCGTGCCCTTCGACATCGCCCTGGGCTTCCGGCCCGGTGCCCGTTTCGCGCCGCGTGCCCTGCGGGAAGCGTCCCTGCGGAGCGTGCCCCCATTCACTGGGCTTGACGGCAGAACCCGCCTCGCGGGCGTGACCTTTGCCGATGCCAGCGACGTGATTCTGCCCAGCCTGGAACCCGAACTGGCGCACGAGCGCACCACCGAGGCGGCCCGAGCCGTGCGCCAGCGCTGCAAAGTCCCCGTGTTCCTGGGCGGCGACCACTCGGTGAGTTATCCGCTGCTGCGGGCCTTTGCCGACGTGCCCGACCTCCACATCGTGCAACTGGACGCCCACCTGGATTTCACCGACGTTCGCAACGACACGCGCTGGAGCAATTCCAGCCCCTTCCGCCGGGCGTGCGAGGCCCTGCCCAACCTGAAGCACATCACCACCGTGGGTCTGCGCGGGCTGCGCTTCGACCCCGAAGCGGTGGCGGCGGCGCGGGCACGCGGGCACACCCTCATTCCGATGGAGGACGTGACCGCCGACCTGAACGCCGTGCTGGAGCGGCTGCCCCAGGGCAAGAACGTCTACTTTTCCGTCGATGTGGACGGCTTCGACCCCGCCGTCATTCCCGGCACGTCCAGCCCCGAACCCGACGGCCTGACCTACGCGCAGGGCATGAAAATTCTGGCGGCGGCAGCGGCAAAAAATAACATTGTCGGCATGGACGTGGTCGAACTCGCGCCGGGCCTCGACCCGACGGGCCGCAGCGAACTCCTGATGGCGCGACTGATGATGGAGACGTTGTGCGAGGTGTTCGACCATGTCTGAGACGCTGTTTACCGGGATTTCCCAGCTCGTCACCCCCCGCCCCGGCCCGCAGCGCGGCGCGGCGATGCGTGAGCTGAACATGACCGAGGACGCTGCTCTGCTGGTGAAAGACGGCGTGACTCACTGGGTCGGCCCCGCTGCTCAGGCTCCTACCGCCGCCGAAACCGTTGACCTCGGCGGGCGGGCCGTGGTGCCGGGCCTGGTTGACCCCCACACCCACGCGGTCTGGGCGGGTGACCGGCTGGCCGACTGGGAAGCCAAGCTGAGCGGCGCGACCTACGAGGAGATTCTGGCGCGGGGCGGCGGCATCCGCTCGACCATGCGGGCCACGGCTGCCGCTGGCGTGGAAGAACTCGTCGCGCTGGCCCGCCCACGCCTCGCCGCGCTGCGGGCGTCCGGCGCGACCACCACCGAAGTCAAGAGCGGCTACGGCCTCGACTTCGACGCCGAGCTACGGATGCTGCGGGCCGTGCGCGAGTTGCAGGCCGAGTTCGAGCTGCGGCCCACCTTGCTCATTCACGTGCCGCCCACCGAGGGCCGCACCGCATACGTGCAGGGCGTCTGCGCCGACCTGATTCCGCAGGTGGCCCGTGAGGGGCTGGCGGAAGCGGTGGACGTGTTCACCGAGAAGGAAGCGTTCAGCGTGGAGGAAACGCGGCAGATCTTCGCGGCGGCGCGGACGCACGGCCTGCGGGTCAAGCTGCACGCCGACCAGTTCCACGCCATCGGCGGCACTGAGCTGGCGTGCGAGGTGGGGGCACTCAGCGTGGATCACCTCGAAGCGAGCACCGAAGCACAAATCCGCGCCCTGGCCGCGTCGGACACGGTGGCGACGATTCTGCCGGGGGTGACGCTACACCTGGGCCTGCCCGCCGCTCCGGGCCGGAAACTCATTGATGCAGGCGCGATTGTCGCCGTCGGCACCGACCTCAACCCCGGTTCCTCGCCCGTGTTCAGCACGCAACTGGCGCTTGCCCTCGCCATTCGCCTGTGCAAACTGACGCCCGCCGAAGCGCTCACCGCCTGCACCGTCAACGCGGCGCACGCGCTCGGCCTGCCTGACCGGGGCAGCCTGAGCGCAGGCCAGCGGGCCGATTTTCTGGTGCTGCACAGCCCCGACTGGCGCGACCTTCCCTACACCCTGGGCGCAAGTCCCGTGCAGGACGTGTTTCTTGCAGGAGTAAAGCTATGATTCTGGACAACCATCTCAGCCTGCCGCAGTTCATTCAGGTCGTCCGGCACGGCGAAAAAGTCGAACTTTCAGACGCCGCCCGCCAGCGCATTCAAACCGCCCGCGCCGTGATTAAAAACATCGTGGAGGGCGACGCGGCCATCTACGGCGTGAACACCGGCTTCGGCAAGTTCGAGAACGTGCAGATCGACCCCAGCCAGCTCGCGCAGCTTCAGTACAACCTGATCGTGTCGCACGCCATCGGGGTGGGCGAACCGCTGCCTGCCGAGGTGGTGCGCGGCATGCTCCTCTTGCGGGCGCAGTCGCTCTCGCTGGGGCATTCCGGCGTGCGCGTGGAAGTGGTCGAATTGCTGCTCTCACTCCTGAACGCCGGAGCGCATCCGGTCATTCCCGCGCAGGGCAGCGTGGGGGCGTCGGGCGACCTCGCGCCGCTGGCGCACCTCGCTCTGGGGCTGATCGGGCTGGGCGAAATCGAATATCAGGGTCAGGTGCGGCCCGCCGCCGACGTGCTGGGCGAACTGGGGCTGCGGCCCGTCACCTTGCAGGCGAAGGAAGGGCTGGCCCTCATCAACGGCACGCAGCTGATGGGCAGCCTGCTGGCGCTGGCGCTGCACGACGCAAAAACGCTGCTGGGCACGGCAAACCTGGCCGCCGCGATGACGGTGGAAGCCAAGTACGGCTCGCACCGGCCCTTTCAGAGCGACGTGGTGGGCCTGCGCCCGCACCCCGGCGCGGTGGAAGTCGCCCGCGAGCTGCGCGAGTTCCTGGCCGGGTCGGAGATTGCCCCCAGCCACCTGACCGGCGACGGCAAGGTGCAGGACGCCTACAGCCTGCGGGCCGTGCCCCAGGTACACGGGGCCACCTGGGACGCCATCGCCCAGGCCGAGCGCGTGCTGGCGGTGGAATTCGCGTCCGTCACCGACAATCCCCTGATTTTCCCGGAGACTGGCGAGGTCGTTTCGGGCGGCAACTTCCACGGGCAGCCGCTGGCCGTGACCATCGACGCGCTCAAGGTCGCGGTGGCCGAACTGGGCAGCATTTCCGAGCGCCGCACCGAGCAACTGCTCAACCCGGCGCTGAGCGGCCTGCCCGCGTTCCTGACACCGCAGGGAGGCCTGAACAGCGGCTTCATGATCGCGCAGTACACCTCGGCGGCGCTGGTGAGCGAGAACAAGGTGCTGGCCCACCCCGCCAGCGTGGACTCCATTCCCACCAGCGCCAACCAGGAAGACCATGTGAGCATGGGCGCACACGCGGCGCGGCAGCTGCGGGCCATCGTGCAGAACGTGCAAAACGTGCTGGCCATCGAGCTGATGTGCGCGGCGCAGGGGTTGGACTTCCAGAAGCTGCGGGCCGGGAAGGGCGTGCAGGCCGCCTACGAGTACATCCGTTCATTCGTGCCGCACCTGGAGCAGGACCGTTACTTCCGGCCGGAGGTGCTGCGCCTGCGGGAGGAAATCGCGTCTGGTGGGCTGCTGCGGGTGGCTCAGGCGGTGCCATTGGGGACGGTGACTCCGGCCAAGCTGGCCGACCGGGGAGAGAACGACCTGGACACGACTTCGCGGCACTGATACCTAGAGCATTTGACATAATCAAGACATGCGAAGGGTCGGGGGAGCAGGGTACGGGAACGATCTGCGGGAGCGCATTGTTGAGGCCAGGCATGCCGGGATGAGTACCCGTGAAGTGGCAGCGCGCTTTCAAGTTGGTGTGATCACGGTTCAGAAGTATCTCCGTAAAGAGAAGGCTGGGACACTCACTGAACGTATCCGTCCACCGGGCCGCCCCAGGAAGATGCAACCAGAACACGAAGAACAGCTCCTCAAGCAAGTTGAGGAGCGTCCAGACGACACTTTACAGGAGCATGCCGACAAGCTCTTTGAATGCACTGGTTTCAAAACGTCGTATCGCACCGTTGATCGCGTCTTCCGACGGCATGGGATCACCCATAAAAAAAACGCTGGTCGCCAGCGAGCGGAATGAGGAACTGCGAACGCAGTTCCAGGGCGATATTTCCGCTGTGCTTCCGACACCAGCAAAATTGGTTTTTTTGGACGAATGCGGCTTTAACACCGCGCTCACTCGTCTGTATGGCCGAGCGCCAAGTCATCAACGGGCAACAGGGCAGACTCCACGCAACTGGGGCAAAAATCAGACGCTGATTTGTGCACTCCAGGCGAGCGGTCCTTTTGCGCCGCTCGTTATTGAGGGTGCCGTAAACGGCACTATTTTCGAGTGGTACATCCGCGAAGTGTTGTGTCCAGCCCTGACCCCAGGGCAAGTGGTCGTGCTCGACAATCTCTCCGCGCATCATCGGGCCAGTGTGAAGCAACTGATTGAGGAGCGTGGGTGCACGCTCCTCTTCCTGCCGCCTTACAGCCCAGATTTCAATCCCATTGAGATGATGTTCTCCAAGCTCAAAGCCCTGATTCGTGCTGGTCAGTGGCGGGAAGTTCACCTTCTGATTGAGGCGATGGGTCTCGCCTTGTCTCAGGTGTCTCTCAAAGACATTTTTGGCTGGTTCACCCACGTATATCGCAGCATATCTTTCTGTCAAATGCTCTAGACAGCGTTTTTCTCAACCTGTCAGGTACTGAGTGGCTCCTGAGGTGGTGTGCAAACCAATTATCTCAGTGAGCCAATTTTTTGCCACACCTTTAGTTTAAAAACATATAATTGATTTATTTTACGCAGGAAGGCTTAACCCGAACTCACGTACTGGTAGCGGCGCGAAGACGGTTCTGTCAATGGAGCCTCAGGAACCTCGTCACGTCCCCTTCCAGTCGCATCAGACGCCCCGCCGCGCAGAGGTGTTCCGTCCAGGTCGCCACGGATTGAATCTGCAAAGTCAGCAGCGCCGGATGCAGCGACTCGCCGTAAATTTCCTCGGCCAGTTCAAAGCCGCTACGGGGCTTTCCGGCAGCCGCCAGAACCTGCTCCAGGCGTGAGAGGTGCCCGGCCCGCAGACTGACGATGCGCTGTCGGAAGGCGTCTTCGCTCAGCGGCTCGTCGTGTCCCGCCAGCGCCAGACGGATGCCCTCCTGCGTCTCCAGCTCGGTCAGTGAGGCCAGGTAAGCGTCCAGTCCGCAGGCGGCTTCAAAAGAGCGGGGCACCAGGCGCGGATTGGTTCTCGCCAGCACCTGGTCGGCGCTCAGGAGCACGTCGTCCAGATGCAGGCAGACCTGTCCCTGACCATGCCCGGGTGCGTGGATGACCTCAAAACGTCCGTCCAGACGTTCGCCACCCTGGAGAACCGTGTCCACCTCGACCGGAGCCAGTCCGGGCGCACTGCTTTGTGGGACGTAAATCTGGCGGCGCGTCCAGTCGTCTAGGACACCCGCTTCCCGCATCAGCGCGGCGATGCGGCGGTTCTCGTCCTCCAGCGACCCCGCCGGGTTCTCCAGCACCGGGCGGTCAAGGGCATGGACGGCGACCGGAGCAGAGGTCAGACGGCGCACCCAGCCCAGGCCGCCGAAGTGGTCGAAGTGGGCATGGGTGATGACAATCCGGCTCAGCCCCGCCCAGGCCAGCCCTCTCTCCTGCCGCGCCACCTCCGCAAATCCAGCCTCCAGCGCGGCGCAGCTTTCGGGAAGGGAGGTGCCCGTGTCAATCAGGGCGGTGTAATCGCCGTCCACCACCACATAACTGTGAACGGTCAGCCCCTGAATCACGGGCAGGGTAAGGGCATAGATTCGCACGCCGGAGGAGGTCTGATGCCGCTGCGGCGCGAGGGCAACGGGATTGGTGCGGGCTGAGGCGCTCAAAGGCCGGTTCCACCCAGAGATTTGCGGAGTTCCTGCTTGAGAATCTTGCCGCTGGGATTGCGCGGCACCTCGCCATGAACCAGGTCACGCGGCAATTTGTAGTCGGCAATGTGGTCGCGGCAGTGGACCCTCAGGTCGTCCAGGGTGAGGGTGTGCCCGTCGTTGAGGGTTACCACGGCCACCACCGTCTCGCCATAGTCCGGATGTGGGCGGCCCAGCACGGCCACGTCTTTCACCGCCGGATGGGCGATGATGGCCGCTTCCACCTCGGCGGGATAAATGTTCATGCCCCCGCTGATAATCATGTCCTTCTTGCGGTCGACGGCGTACACATACCCGTCCTCGTCGAACATAGCGAGGTCGCCGGTGTGCAGCCAGCCGTTCCGGATGGTTTCGGCGGTCTGCTCGGGTTTGCCCCAGTAGCCCTGCATCATGGTGGTGCCGCGCAGCAGCTTTTCGCCCACCACGCCGGGGGGCACGTCCCGGCCCTGCTCGTCCACGATGCGCACCTCAACCCCCACGGGGGGCAGGCCACCCGCCCCCGCCTTGGCCGCGTGCTCCTCGGCGGTCAGCATCACGCCGCCCGGCCCCATCTCGGTCAGGCCGTACATGCCGCACAGCTGGAGGTTCGGGAACGTCGCCTGAATCTGCTCCAGCAGCGCCAGCGGCATCGGGGCAGCGCCGTAGGCCCCGACCGCCAGCGAACCGACATCCCGCCTTTCCACGCCGGGCACCCGCAGCAGGAACTGGTACATGGTGGGCGGCCCGAAAAAGACCTGAATCCGCTCGCGCTCAATGGTCTCGATGACCTGCACGGGGTCGAAGGCAGGCAGGACGACGTGGCAGCCCGCCAGCAGCGTGGTGCTGTTGAGAAACAGATTGAGCTGGGCCGAGTGGTACAGCGGGGCCACATGCAGCGTGCGCGGGCGCATCGGCATTCGGGTCACGACAGCGCACATGGTCGCCACCCGGTGCAGGGCCGCGTGGGACAGCATGACCCCCTTGGGCTTACCCGTGGTGCCGCTGGTGTACAGGATTTCGGCCAGGTCGTCCTCTGCGGCGCGGTTTTCGATGGGGTCGGTGGGCGCCGCCGCCATCCGCACTGCGAAATCGTCGTCTCCCCCTCCCCCCAGCGAGAACACCCGCAGCCCAGGCAGGTCAGCCGTCACTCGCTGCGCGGCTTCGGTCAGTCCCAGGCCCACCAGCAGGACTTTCGCGCCCGAATCGCGCAGCAGGTACTCCACTTCCGGCCCCGCCGAACGCGGATTGACGGTCACCAGGACGCCGCCCACCTTGAAAATGGCGTGGACGGCCACGACGAACAGGTCGCTGTTGCCCGAGTACACCGCCACGCGGTCGCCCGGCTCTACCCCCGCCGCCATCAGCACGTGCGCGGCGCGGCTGACCTCCTCGCCGAGTTGCTGCCAGTTCAGCCGCCGCTCGCCGTACACCAGCGCGGGCCGCTGCGGAAAGTTGCGAACACTGCGGTCAAAATCGTCAATGAGGGTCATGGTTCATGCTCTCCTTTGCCCGCGCCATTCAGAGGGGGCGTTGCCTGTAGTCGGGGGGGCGCTTCTGACCGAAAGCCCGCAAGCCTTCGGCGTGTTCCCAGTGTTCGGAGGCCACCTGCTGCCACCTGGCTTCAAGGCCCAGCGTGCCTTCCAGCGTCTGCTCGCTCGCGGCGTTCAGCAACTGTTTGGTGAGACTCAGGGCGTGGGCGGGGCAGGCCGCCAGGCGTTCGGCATAGGTCCGAACCTCGGCAGCAAAGGTGTCGTCAGTAAAAACGGCCTGACACAAGCCCAGGCGCAGGCTCTCGGCGGCACCGAGCCTGTCGGCAAAAGCCATCAACTCGAAGGCGCGGCCCAGGCCGACCAGCCGGGGCAGAAAGTAGGCACTTCCGCAATCAGGCACCAGGGCGACGCTGGAAAAAATCTGCACAAATGACGCGGACTCGCTGCACAACCGCAGGTCACAGGCCAGGGCCAAACTCGCCCCAGCGCCCGCCGCTACGCCATGGACGGCGGCGATCACCGGCTTATTCAGGTGGCGCAACGTCAGAACCAGCGGATTGAAGAACCTTTCGACATGCTCCTGAACCAGACCCGGAGCCGAGACCGCGCCGGTCAGCCCAGAGAGGTCGGCACCGCTGCAAAAGGCGCGGCCCTCACCGGTCAGCACCACCACGCGCACCGCCGGGTCTGCCCCGGCCTGCTCCAGGGCTTCACGCAGGGCCAGGGCCGTCTCCCCGCTCAGGGCATTGAGCTTCGCGGGCTGGTGGATGACGATGGTGCGGACGCTGTTCAAATCGCGGGTCAGCACCACCGCTGTCTGCCCATTCATCGCGGGGCCATGCGAATCGCGCCGTCCAGGCGGATGGTTTCGCCGTTCAGCATCTGGTTGTCGAAGATGTGCCCCACCAGCGCGGCGTATTCGGCGGGGTCACCCAGGCGGCTGGGAAACGGCACCTGTCCGCCCAGCGAGTCCTGCGCTTCCTGCGGCAGCCCCTGGAGCATGGGCGTCAGGAACAGCCCCGGCGCGACCGTCACGACCCGGATGCCGCTGCGGGCGAGGTCGCGGGCAATCGGCAGGGTCATGCCCACCACGCCACCCTTGCTGGCCGAGTACGCCGCCTGCCCGATTTGCCCGTCAAACGCCGCCACCGACGCCGTGTTCACGATGACGCCGCGCTCGCCGCTCTCGCCGGGGTCGTTGTCCAGCATGGCCTGAGCTGCCAGCCGAATCACGTTGAAGGTTCCGATGAGGTTCACCCGGATGACCCGCTCGAACAGCTCCAGCGGAAAGGGGCCTTTTTTGCCCGCCGTGACAGCGGCGTTGCCGATGCCCGCGCAGTTGACCGCGCCGTGAATGGCCCCGAACTTCGCTCTGGCCGCGTCGATGCCCGCCTGCACGTCGGCTTCGCTGCTGACGTCGGCAACGAAGGCCAGTCCGCCGAGTTCTCCGGCCATGTCCCCGGCGTCCTGACGGTCAAGAATGACCGGGTGCCCGCCGCGCCCGGCAATCATGCGAGCGGTGGCTGCGCCGAGGCCCGAAGCGCCCCCGGTCACTAGAATGGCTTTGCCGTGAATGTTCATGCCTGTCCTCCGGTCCACTGGTGGCCTTTGTACTGCTCACGGATTTCGCGTTTGAGGTACTTGCCCGTCGCGCCGATGGGCAACTCCTGCACCATCACGAAGTCGTCGGGAATCCACCACTTGGCGACGTGGCTGATGAGGTGTTCACGCAGCGCGTCCGGCGTGGGCGCTTCGCCCCTGGGAATGACCAGGGCCAGCGGGCGCTCGGTCCATTTTTCGTGCGGTACGGCCACGACCACCGCCGCCGCGACCTGTGGGTGGGCCATCAGGGCGTTTTCGACTTCTGCCGAGGAAATCCACTCGCCGCCCGACTTCACGAGGTCCTTGGCGCGGTCTTGCACCCACACCTCGCCGCCCGGCGAAATGGTGGCGATGTCGCCGGTATCCAGCCACAGCTTGCCGCCACGCTCGACGAAATCACTCGTGCGGCCCCGGTTGTAGTACTCGCCCACCACCCAGGGGCCACGCACCAGCAGGCGCCCCATCGTCTCGCCGTCGTGCGCCACATCATTGCCGTCGTCGCCAATAAGGTCGACTTCGATAAAGGGCACCACACGGCCCTGCTTGCTGCGGTGGGCAAAGCCCTCGTCGCTGACCGGGTCGAGGCCCGCAGGCACGTTGCTGCACGTCGCCAGCGGACTGGTTTCGGTCATGCCCCACGCCTGCATCATGTGGACGCCGTGCCGCCAGTGCAAGGCCCGCATCAGCGCTTCGGGCACCGCCGTGCCGCCGCAGCCGATTTTCCGCAGGTGGGACAGGTCGTAGCCTTGACCCTCCTGCTGCGCCCGGTCGAGTTCGTCGAGTAGGCTGAGCATCACCGTGACCACGCCCAGGCAGAAGGTCACTTTTTCCGTTTCCAGCGTGTGGGCCACCGTCTTGCCGTCGTTGAAGATGCCGGTAAAGACCAGCGACGCCCCGAACATCAGCGCGATATGCGGCGCGCCCCAGGCGTTGGCGTGGAACATGGGCACGATGGGGTACACCACGTCTCCCTCGCCCACGTTGAAGGCGTCGCGGCTTCCGCCTGCCAGCGCGTGCAGCATTAGCGAGCGGTGGGTGTACAGCACGCCCTTGGGGTTGCCGGTCGTGCCGGAGGTGTAGCACAGCATGGCCCCGGACTTTTCGTCCAGTTCGGGCCACTCGAAAGTCGTGGGATGCGGCGCGATGAACTCCTCGTAGGCGAGCAGCCCGGCGGGAGCTTGCGCCCCGAAGACCACCACCGTCTCCAGCGCGGGGCAGTTCGCCCGGAAGGCAGGCACCATCGGCAGGAACATCGGGTCGAGCAGCAGCACTTTGGCGCCCGAGTCGTTCAGAATCCAGACCAGTTGCTCGGTAGGCAGACGGATGTTGAGCGTGTGAATCACCGCGCCCATGCTGGGCAGGCTCAGGTACGCTTCGAGGTGGTAAAAGGAGTTGACAGCCAGCGTCGCCACGCGGTCGCCCGGCTGCACGCCGACCCCGGTGAGGGCTCCCGCGAGTTGCGCCGCACGCCGGGCCACCTCACCGTAGGTGGTGTGGTGCTTGACGGGCACGGGTTTTCCCGCCTCGTCCTGGCCGCCCACGAGCAGCGAGGTGACGGTTTGCTGGGGAAAAAGCTTCAGGCAGCGGGGAAGCAGCGCCTGGGTGGTCAGTTGAACGTCCATCATAGGGGAACCTCCGGGGAAGGGAGAAAAAGCGGGCCGCATCCTTCGCGGCCTCCTTGCTGCTGGCTTTACCTGGGCAGGCCGCTGTACATGCCGCCCGAGAGGTCGGCCCCCGGCGCGGCGCTCAGGCGGGCGGGCGGCTCGAAGCGCGGGCCGTGTTTGGCGGCCAGTTCACGGGCGCGGGCCACGAACTGCTCGCGTCCGGTCTGCTCGATGAACTGGTACGCTCCGCCCGTCCACACCGGGAAGCCCAGGCCCATGATGCTGCCGATGTTCAGTTCGCGGGCTTCGGTGAGCACGCCCTGGTCGGCGACGTGCGCGGCGTCCACGGCCTGCGCGTACAGGAAGCGGTCACGCAGCTCCTGCACGTCATATTCACCGCGCCGCTGCTGCGGGTAAAGGTCTTTCAGGCCGCTCCACAGGCGCTTGGGCTGGCCCTCGGGGTAGTCGTAGAAGCCCTGGCCGCCGGCACGTCCGGAACGGCCCAGCTCCACCATTCTTTCCAGCACCGCCATGCCGGGGTGGCGCTCGGCGGGGGCGGCTCCCGCTTTTTTGGCCGACGCCTCGACGTGCAGCGGCAGGGTCAGCGTCACTTCGTCCAGCACCGCCAGCGGGCCGACAGGCATCCCGGCTTGCAGCGCGGCGTTCTCGATGACGGCGGCGGGAATTCCCTCGGCCAGCATGGCCGCGCCCTCGTTGACGTACTGCCCGAACACGCGAGAGGTGTAAAACCCACGGGCGTCACTGACCACAATCGGCGTCTTGCCAATCTGCGCGGCGAAGTCCAGCGCCTGCGCCACGGCCTCGGGGCCGGTTTCCTTGCCCTTGATGATTTCGAGGAGGGGCATCTTGTCCACCGGGCTGAAAAAGTGCAGGCCGATGAAGCGCTCGGGGTGGGCGCTGGAACGGGCCAGGTCGGTAATCGGAATGGTGCTGGTGTTCGACGAGAACAGCCCGCCCGGACGCAGCCTGGGCTCGGCCTTTTTCGTCACGTCGGCCTTGATGTCGGGGTCTTCGAACACCGCCTCGATGATGAGGTCGCAGCCCTCCAGGTCGTCGTAACTGGTGGTCGGCTTGATGCGGCCCAGCGTCTCGGCCTTGCGTTCTTCGGTAACCTTGCCGCGCTTCATGCCCTTGTCCAGCAGCCCTTCGCTGTACGCTTTGCCCTTCTCGGCCCTCTCCTGGGCAGTATCGAGCAGCACCACCTCGATGCCCTTGGTCGCCGCGCTGTAGGCGATGCCCGCGCCCATCATCCCCGCGCCCAGGATGCCCAGTTTCTGCACCTTGAACGGCGGAACGCCCTTGGGACGCGCCGCGCCGCCCTTGATTTCGTTCAGGCCCGTGAACAGCGTGCCAATCATGTTGCGGCTCACCTGATGCAGCGCGAGGTAGGTCAGGTAACGCGACTCGATGCGCAGCGCGGTGTCGAAATCCACCGCCGCGCCCTCCACCGCGCAGCCCAGCACGGCGGCGGGGGCGGGCATGGTGCCCTTGGTCTTGGCGAGCAGCATCGCCGGGGCGACGGTCTGCACCTGCGCCAGCTGCGGGCTGTACGCCTTGCCACCGGGAATCCGGTGCCCTTTCACGTCCCAGGGCTGCACCGGGGCCGGGTGGGCGTCTATCCAGGCCAGCGCCTGCCGGGTCGCGGCCTCGCTGTCAGGGGCGAGTTCGGCGAGGCCCAGCTTCGCCAGTTCGGCGGGCCGCATCAGCTTGCCTTCCAGCAGGTAGGGGCCAGCGGCCTGCACGCCCAGGTGACGCACCATGCGGGTCACGCCGCCGCCACCGGGCAGCAGGCCCAGCGTGACTTCGGGCAGACCGAGCTGGATTTTCGGGTGGTCGAGCACCACGCGGTGATGGCACGCCAGCGCCACCTCGAAGCCGCCGCCCAGCGCCGCTCCCTCGATGACGGCCACCACGGGTTTGCCCAGCTTCTCGATGCGCCGCAGCTGCGCCTTGATGCCCTCAATCATCTCAAAGAGTTCCTGCGTCTGCTCCTTTCTGGCGGCCATGAACATCTTCAGGTCGCCGCCCGCGAAGAACGTGGTCTTGGCCGAGCGCAGCAGCGCACCCTTGATGCTGTCCCTGTCGGCTTCCAGTTTGTCCAGCGCCGCCTTGAAACTGGGGATGAAGTCGGCGTCCATCAGGTTCACCGCGCCGGGCCAGTTCATGGTCAGGGTGGCGACATCGCCGTCTCTTACGTATTCGACGTGGTTGCTCATGCGTCCGCTCCTTGCTTGTCAGACTCCACAAAATCCGTGACCCGCTCCACGATGACCGTGTTGCCCATGCCGCCGCCCACGCAGAGGGTGCACAGACCGTAGCGCTTATCCTGCCGCTCCAGTTCGTCCAGCACGGTGTTGATGATGATGGCCCCGGTGGCCCCCAGCGGATGCCCCAGCGCAATCGAGCCGCCATTGACGTTCACCTTGTCGTGCGGCACGTTCAACTCCTTCATGAACTGCATCGGCACCACCGCGAAGGCCTCGTTCACCTCGAACAGGTCGATGTCCTCCACGCTCAGCCCGGCGGCGTCCAGTGCCTTTTGGCTGGCGGGCACCGGCCCGGTGAGCATGATGGTCGGCTCGGTGCCCACCCGCCCGATGCTCACGATGCGCCCACGCGGTTTCAGGTTCTGCATGCGACCGGCTTCCTCCGAACCCAGCAGAATCAGCGCCGCGCCGTCCACGATGCCGCTGGAGTTTCCGGCGGTGTGAACATGGTTGATGCTCTCGACTTCCGGGTACTTGAGCTGCGCCACGGCGTCAAAACCCACGGCCCCCGTCTCGGCGAAGGCGGGCTTAAGGCTGGCGAGACTCTCTTTCGTCGTCTCCGGGCGCAGGTACTCGTCTTTGTCCAGAATGGTCAGGCCGTTGATGTCCTTGACCGGCAGGATGCTCTTTTCGAAGTGCCCGGCTTTCTGCGCGGCGGCGGCCCGCTGCTGGCTTTCGAGGGCATAGGCGTCCACGTCTTCACGGGAAAAATCTTCCAGGGTGGCAATCAGGTCGGCACTGATGCCCTGCGGCACGAAGTGCATGTCCATCGCGCTGATGGGGTCCATGTACGCGCCCATGTCCGACCCCATCGGCACGCGGCTCATGCTTTCCACGCCGCCCGCCACAATCAGGTTGTCCCAGCCGCCCCGGATGCGTCCGGCGGCCTGCTGCACGGCTTCGAGCCCCGACGAGCAGAAGCGGTTGAGCTGCACGCCCGGCACCCCCTCGTCCCACGACGAGAGCAGCACGGCCACGCGGGCGATGTCGAAGCCCTGTTCCAGCAGCGGCGTGACGCAGCCCAGAATCACGTCGTCCACCTGCGCGGTATCCAGACTGTTGCGCTCCTTGAGGCCCTCCAGCAGCCCGACGACCAGTTGCACGGGTTTGACCTCGTGCAGCGAGCCGCTGGCCCGGCCCCGGCCACGCGGCGTCCGCACGGCGTCGTAGATGTAAACCTCTTGAACCGTATCTTTTTGAGCGGTGTCCTTGTGTTGAGCCGTCATGCTTGACCTCCGGGAGTAGAGACAGGGCCAGAACTAGAGTCAGGGGTAGAAATGGCGTGCAGGGGCAGGTCGTGTTCGTGCGCCAGTCGGTTGCATTCCTCGACCGTCAGCTCGCTCAGCACGCCCTCCGGGTCGCGCCCGGCCAGCACCGTCATCAGCCGCTGGGCGAAATGCGGTTCCAGCGCCGCGACGCCCACCCAGCCGTCTTTAAGGGGATAGAGGCGGTAGTTCGGCAGCTTGCCCGAGAGCCAGCCGCCCTCAGAGGTCAGCCCGAAATGCAGCGGCAGCGCGAAGTGTTCGGCGCTCTGGCGCAGGCCGACCTGCCGGTAGCGTTCCGGGCTCCCCCGCTTACGCCCCAGCAGCAGGGTCACGGCGGCGCGGGCGGCTTCCTGGCCTCCGGCGATGTCGGCGAGCAGGGTGCGCGGCATCTGCGGCGGACTCAGGAGCCCGGCCCCAAGCTGATAGGTCAGGTCGTGGCCCGGCACCTCCGGCTCCTCGGTGTCCCCCACGATGGCGACCCAGCACAGCCGGGGGTTGAGCGCCGCGAGGCCCTCCGGCGTGATGCCCAGGCGGGAGAGCGCGGCAGGCCGCTGACTGGTCAGCAGCAGGTCGGCGTCTTTCAGCAGGGCCTGGAACGCCGTCTGCCCGTCTGCCGAGCGCAGGTCGAGGGTCTGAACGGTTTGCTCGGCAGACAGTTCGGCGTACAGGTCAGGGTGGGCCTGGCGCAGCAGGTCGCCGCCCGGACCTTCCACCTTCGTCATGTGCATGCCGTCCCGGACAAGAGCGGCAGCGGCCAGGGGGCCGGGAATGTTGCCCGCGAGGGTCACGGCGTTCAGACCAGCCAGAGCAGAGGATGGAGTGGACAAAAGACCTCCTTGAAGGAAAAGGGGAAAACAACGGCCAGGACGGCATCTAAAGCCTCACGGCCACTTGACACCACATCGGTTTTCAATGAACATATTGAACGTACAACATTTAAGTTGATTTGACCAGCCCCTTTTCTCTCTCGCTGATTCAGCCAGGAGGCTTGCTATGACCGGACAAGACGTCGCCATCCCCACGGAAACTGAACTCACCGCCGCGCAGGGTGCCCAGCCGGGCAAGCCCGTGGAGGGTCTGGCCGAGGCCGCCGGACTCGGAGAGGCGCCCAGCGACCAGGCGCAGGTCTTTACCGCTGTGCCCACCACGCCGCCGCTGCTCCCGCGCTCGCTGTACGGGGCCGAACACGAGGCGTACCGCCGCACGGTTCGTGCCTTCATGGAAAAGGAAGTGGCGCCTTACGGTGAGCAGTTCGAGCACCAGGGCCACGTGCCCCGCGAACTGTGGAATAAGGCAGGCGAGGCCGGAATGCTGTGCGCCGCCATTCCCGAGGAATACGGCGGGCTGGGCGGCGACCGGCTCTTCAGCACCATTCTGATGGAGGAACAGGCCCGCATCCTCAGCAGCGCCCTGGGGTTCATGCTGCATTCGGACATCGTCGCGCCTTACATCCTGAACTACGGCAGCGAGGAGCAGAAGCGGAAGTACCTGCCCAGGATGGCGACCGGCGAAATTGTCGGCTGCATCGCCATGTCCGAACCCGGTGCAGGCTCCGACCTTCAGGGGGTCAAAACCCGCGCCGAGGACCGGGGCGACCATTACCTGCTCAACGGCTCCAAAATCTTCATCACCAACGGCTACCTGGCCGACCTCACCATCGTGGTCGCCAAGACCGGGAACACCGGCAAGGGCAGCCGTGACATCAGCCTGCTCCTGGTCGATTCTCACAGTGAGGGATTCACAAAAGGCAAACCGCTCAAGAAGATGGGCATGAAGGGCAACGACACTGCCGAACTGTTCTTCAACGACGTGAAGGTGCCCAAAGAAAACCTGCTCGGTCAGGAAGGCGAAGGCTTCAAGATGCTGATGCAGGAGTTGCCCTGGGAACGCCTGATTATCGCCATCCAGGCCCAGGCGGCCACCGAAGCGGTATTCAACCTGACCCGCGAATACGTCAAAGAGCGCCAAGCGTTCGGCCAGAGCGTCGTCGAGTTTCAGACCGTGCGCCACAAGCTGGCCGAACTGCACACCGAAATCAACGTAGGCCGCACCTTCGTGGACGAGTGCCTGCGTCAGGAAGTGGCGCACAAGCTGACCCCGCAGGCGGCCTCGGCAGCGAAGTACTGGGTGTCGGACATGTGCAGCCGTGTGCTCGACCAGTGCGTGCAACTCCACGGCGGCTACGGCTACATGTGGGAATACCCGGTGGCCCGCGCCTTCGTCGACAACCGCGCCCACCGCATCTATGGCGGCACCAACGAAATCATGAAAGAACTCATTTCACGCAGCCTGTAAACTGAAAAGCGCTGGAGGTGGGTGGGGAAGCCGCATTGACCCGGCTTCCTGACCCACCTTTCCCATATTTTTTTTGTGGAGAACCATGACCGTAGCCCCACCCCGACCCACCGAGCGCCGCACCCAGGCCGAGCGCAGCGAAAGCATGCGCCAGAAATTGATAGAGGCGACCCTGGACTGCCTCGTGACCGACGGCTACGTGGGCCTGACCATCGGCAAGGTGACCGAGCGGGCAGGCGTTTCACGCGGCGCGCCGCTGCACCACTTTTCCAGCAAGAGCGGGCTGATGGAAGCGGCGGCCCGGGAAGTGGTGCGCCGCGTTTCGGCCAAGCTGGTGCTCGCCTACGAACACAGCAAGGACGCGCCCGACCCACTCGAAGCTTTTGGGCTGGAACTCTGGAAAACGGTTTTTAGTGCCCAGGAAGGCATTTTGCTGGGCGAACTCACTTACGCCAGCCGCCGCGAACCGGAAATCCACGCGATTGTGCAGCGACTCTGGACACGCATCTACATCACGGCCAGGCGCAGTGCGGCCCGCTACCTGGGAGACGTTCACCCTGACCTGCCACCAGAGCGGGTAATGTTCCTGAGCCAGTGGCTCATGCGTGGCATGGCTCAGGATTTGCACCTTGGAGCGCCGCCCGAACTGTTCGAGGCTTATTTGAAGATGTGGCGGCGGAGCCTGGGGGGGAGGTCAGATGTGTCAAGCAACTCACCAGAACCGGGTAAATTTCCTTGACACTCACCACTGAGCTTCCATGTTCAATGATATTACTTTGAAAAATAGATTTCCCATAAAATCTATTTTTCCGAGCGGAGCGAGTAGAAGAAGAAACGGGTTTGAACGAAGCGAAGCGCATTCAGGTGCTTTTTCTGGATGCGCGTAGCATAGTTCAAACCCGTATGATACGGATTCCGCTTAATTCCTGCACAGTCGGGAAAGCGCCGCCTGTGCATCCATATCGCAGAATCCGTATTTTTTCCTACTCGCATCCGCTCGGATTGAATCTGAAACTACCAGATTCAATCGGAATCCGTATGATTCGCCAGGAGAGCGGGAAAGCACGGCCTCTGTAGGTCATGGAAATGCAGATGACACGCAGCAGGGTAAGGGACGTGGGATAACAAGAGACCAACATCCAGGCCACACTGATGGCATGCCTTCTGTCACGCCATGGAGCGGAAATCAGCAGAGCGATCAACCGACGTTCAGCGCCTTGAAAACTGCATCGACTGGATCCGCATAGAAGGCGACCTGAAATTTGCTGAAGAGTTCAGGTGGCACCGTCGCCAGATCAGCCGCTGAACTCATCGGGAGCAGTACGCGCTTGCCCCCAGCATCGAGGGCCAATTGCAGGCTGGCCGCGAGGTTCTCGACCGGACTGATGCTGCCGCCGAGCGTCATGTGACCGAGCAGCACCAGTTGAGGCTGCAAGGGCTTATGCAAAGCCGCTGAGCACATGGCGATCAGCAGAGCCAGGCTAATGTGCTCTGGCGCGCCGACCCCCTGCACGTCGACCAGGTGCAGCAGGTAGTCCACACCGTCGGCATGAATCGAGCCGGACACCCGGCCACTGTTCGCCTTGAAGTAATTGAAGGCGATGTTGACCGCGTCCCGCGCCCCACTCGCGCCCGCCGTTCCGGTCTTGACCAGACGGCCACTCCCAGGTGTGGTCTGCAATTCCACGCGGTAGAGGCCCAGCATGCCGCCGTCGCCTGGACTGACCGCGTAAGCGTGCCCAGCGGCAAGCGGACTTTCAGGAATGAGCGCTCCGCTGGACTGCTCGGGCAGGGTCACGAAGTGCTCCTCGTTCGTCTCGAGGTCGAGGTAGCTGAAATGCACGTCGTAGAACTCCATGCCGCCGATCTTCTTGAGCTGTTCCTTGACCCGGCGGCGCACGCCGAGGGCATACACGAGCGCGTCTCGCACGTCTTCTTTGCCGTACTTTCCGTCCGGATGAAGGAGCTTCAGCAATCCCGACGTGGTTTTGCGTACGGCCCGCACGTCGCGCTGGTTGAGGTTGTTGCCCAGCCGGAAGTAACGGTCGATGGCGTCGGCAAACGACACCTTGCGCAGTTCACGCACCCACTCCGCGAGGTAGTCCACGATGAAGCCGTACTGGGTGGTAAAGCTCTCGGGGCGAAACTTCGGAATCTCCCAGCCGGGGACATAAGCGTGAACCCGGTCGAAAAACGCCGTATCGATCATGGCTGGCGGAAAGGGCGCGAGCAGGTGCGAGGTCTTCACCAGCGACTCGACACTCTGGTTGATGTTGCCTACGAACACCATGCTGGCGGGCGCGGTGATCTCCGCTTTGCCGCGGGCGAAAGAACCGCTGTTCATGTAGTCCTTCATGATCTGGACGCCGTCGTTGTCCTTGAAGTTGATGCCAGCGACCTCGTCGAAGGCCACCACGTCCCACAGGCCGACCAGCCCCACCTGCCGCCGGGCCAGGTTGTAGAAGAGATTGGCGACGGTCGTCTGGCCCCCGCTGATCAGGATGGAATTCGGGCTGATCTCCTTGTAGACGTGGCTTTTGCCTGTCGAGCGCGGGCCGAGTTCCACGCTGTTGTAGTTGTTTTCGATGAGCGGCACCATGCGGGCGAGCAGGTGCCATTTGACCCTCTCCTCGAAGACGGTCGGCTCCATGCCCACCGAGCGCAGCAGGGCGTCCAGCCACTCCTCACGGGTGAAGGCGGCGCGGCCCTCACGCAGTTCTTCGAGGTCGGTGGCGGGCATCTGGATGGGTTTGAGGCTGCTCAGCACAAAAGGACTCGGCTTATGGCTGGCGTCGTACTCCAGGCTGATCATGCACCAGATGCCGCCAGCCAGGAGCTTTTCGTACATCTGCACGACCACGCTGTCGATCTCGACGCCGCTCACGCCGAGGTTCATCAGTTCGACCTCGTAGCGGTCGGCCTTCTCGTTCAGGTGGGCGGTGACCCGGTCGATGATGGTGTAAGGACGGCCCAGCTCGCGCACCTTGCTCTTGATCTTTTCCGCTTCATCGGGGCGAACATAATTCTCCGCGAGAATCTTCTTGACGCGCCCTACGCCCTCTTCGATGGTCTGCTCGTCGTCGGTGGCGCAGTACATCCCGAGCAGATACTCCAGCACGTAGATGGGCACGTTCGCGCCCTCTTTGATGCGGGCGGTCAGGTCTTTACGGACGACCTTGCCGGGGTAGGTGGCGTTGAGTTTGGTGTTCAGATCGGAGTGGTCAGTCATGGTCAGAACCCGAAGTCGTCCTTGAAGGCGATGCGAATTTCCCACGGTTCCCGAACGAGTTCCAGGCGGTCTTCGGTGTCGGTGACCGTCAGGAAGTAGGTGGCGTGGTCGTCCGGATCAGGGATCGTCACGGAGAGACGGGCCACCTGCTGGCGCTCGGTGGGGTGCGGGCTGGTGCTGGCGAGCGTCAGGGCCTTCTGGTCGGTGACTGCCCTTCCCTCGGCATCTACCAGCTGCACGGTGACCGTCCGGGCACGCAGGCGCTCAGCGACCGCTTCCGCCTGAACGAGCGTGACGTTGAAGACGTTGTTGGTCACGCGGCGGGAGCGCGACACCACTTCCACGCGCACCTTGCGGCTCGCCTGGGCCACGCCGGGTGCCGAGCGTTTGTGGCGGTAGGTGAGCACCGGCACGACCATCTCCTGCAGGCTCGCGCCGCCGTGGGCGTACTGGGCGCTGCCCCCCTGAATGCGGTAGCGCAGCGTGCCCCACGGGAAGAAGCCGTGAAGCGGGCCGGACACGTTCTGATACTTGTGTAACGAGACGTGCAGGCTGCTGGGAACCTCCACTGGCTCCGTAGCGATCATCGCTCGCCTGTCCACCTTTGTCCCCGCGCCTTTCACGGGCACCGCGACCTTGTCCGGGTCTTCAATCTTCTGGCGCTGGTAGAGGAAACCGTGGTCGGCGGTCACGAGGACGGTGCTGGTGTTCAGGCTGTTGACCAGCCGTTTGACCGCCCTGGAGAGTTCAGCCACAGCCGCCGCGCAGCCCCGGAAGACGTCGAATTCGCTGGCTGGCTTGTCGCCCAGGGCGTCAATCGCGTCGTGGTAGAGGTACACCAGCCGCCGACCTTCCAGCGCCGCGCGGGCCGCCTCGGTGCTCATCACCGCGAGTTCGTCCAGCTTCATCACCAGACTCGGAAACCCCGTGCGGCGCAGGTGCGTTTCCCGGTCGCCCTGCTGGGTAGGCAGGCCGCTGCGCAGCACCCGGTCGGTGTCGGCGTCCCAGGCGAGTTCCTCACCGGGCAGCAGCGCGGCCATGCCCCAGCGGGTCTGGCTGGGGAGCACGCTGAGCATGTGGCCGAGCGCCGCTTCACCGCGCAACTCGGTGACCAGCGCCCCGCGCAACTCGGTGGCGACCTCATAGCGCAGCGCGTCGCTGACAATCACCACGACCCGGTCACGCTCGGTGCGCTCCAGCAGCGGCCTGACGTGCCACTGGAAGAACGTCCACTGCTTTTGCAGGGCGTTGAGGCGTTCGGGCAGCTTCTCGTCGAAGGCGTCGTTCCAGGCACCGTTGAGCTTGACCTGAAACTCGTCGTAATGCCTTTCGAGCTGCGGCGTCAGCTCACCCAGCAACGTGGCGTCCGCCTCATCGGCCGCCGTGACGTACTCGCGGTAAAGTCGGTCGAGCAGGTGCCAGTCGCTGACGTACTGAGCCAGCAGAAGTTTCGCGTCGTCCGGGAAGACGCCAGCGAACTGTTCCCGGAGCCTGAAGAATTCTGCGGCGGCGATGACGGCCCGGTACTCGTGTGGATACCGCGCCGCGTAATGCAGTTCCGAGCGTTCGCGGGCCAGCGTGACGATTTCTGGCGGCTTCGTGCCGCTCAGCAGCGCCCTGACCAGGCCGCGCAGGGCGACGATTTCAAGAACGGGGAACGTCTCCACGCCTTTCCAGACGCTGAGTTCCCTGGCGGCGGCCCACTCCTCGATGCCGAGGTCTGCCTCGACTTCCTGCGTCAGTTCCCGCAGGCGCTCCTGGTCGCGCGAATCGCGCAGCCATGCGGCGATGAGGGAGTAACCCGGCGTGGTGGTCGGCGGAATTTCGGCCCGCAGGTGAGCGGGCAGGTCGCCCTGCAACTGGTGGGCGAAATGGGCCAGCAGCAGCGAGATGAAAAGCCGCCGCAGGGTCGGCACTTCCGCCCGGAACCCCACACTTGCCCCCACCAGTTCCCAGAAGGCCGCCTCCAGCCCCAGCTTGCCCATCTCTTCCCAGGCCGGATTCTGGTCGCTCAGGCCGCCGAGCAGCACCTGACGGATGACGGCGCGGGGTTCAAATTCCTTGCTCCGGGCCGCCACCGCCAGCAGTCCGGCGAGCAGTTCGCGTTCGCTGGCCCCCTTCGGCAACCCGAGGCCCCGCAGTTCCGCCAGGCGTTTTTCGCTGCGGAAAAATCGAGCGTGGTCTCGGATGGTCTGTTCGAGGGGACGGTGGGAAAAGCCCAGGTCAGCGAACATCATCGCCGCCCGGTCTGCCGTGAACAGGTTCCCCGTGAGTTGCAGGTCGAGCAGCCAGTTCTGCGCGGCTTCCGGTTCCTCGTGGGGGGCGTACAGCAGGTAGTCGGAATGCGGGTCTTCGGCCAGCAGCAGACGCTTCAGGGCAAACGGAGTCTCCCCCATCCGGGCGACCTTGACGCCAATGAGGTGCAGTTCCTCGACATCGGCGGAAAATTCTCCCGCGCCGTCGTACCAGAACACCAGTTTGCGTCCCCGGTGTGCCCAGCGGCGACCATCCTCGAACAGGCCCTGCAAGGACAGGCGAATGCGGTCAAGCTTCATGGCGGCTCGTGAAGTTCAGGCGGTCGGGAACGGACATGGCGATGCACCATCATAGGGGCGAAGGTCTGTTTTAGAGCATTTGACAAAAAGACGCAACGTCTTTTTGGCGAGCGGACTGGGACAGCTCGAAGAGAGCGAGTGCAAAACACTGAGCAGGGCGGACTTGCAAAGCTCCGCAGGAGAGAATGGAGTGATGCGGGGCGCTGTTCCGCGCATCACGTAATTCGGAGAACTGCTCTAGGGCGAGCGTTCAGTTCGTAAAGCGCAATCCGGTCTGCCTGGGTGAGCTGCACCCTGGCGCGGCCCCGTTCAGGAACGGTGACCTGGCTGGCTGCCTGCCCATCGCCGCCCTGTGCCGCAGCCAGCACGGCTTATACGGATTCCGCTAAATTCCTGCACAGTCGGAACTACACCGCCTGTGCATCCATATCGCGAAATCCGTATCTTTTCCTACTCCTTTCAGTCGGATTGAATCCAGAAATCTGCTGGATTCAATCGGAATCCGTATTACTGCTCCAGCGTGTCAGAGCGCCGGGGAGCGAGTTCGATGCCACCCGCCAGGGCCGCACGCACCTCAGCGACGGGCACGCGGAAGATGCCCGCCGCCCCCGAATAGGGAACGGGCGTCTTGAAGCGGCGCGGGTGGGCAAGTTGGTAAGCGTACAAGCCGTCTTGCCCTTCCACCTCGGTGCAGCCCACCACATCCACAAGGCCGACCAGAGCGCCAAAGGTCAGCGTTTCGGGGTCGAGGTCGCGGCCTTCAAACAGGTCTGGGTCGAGGGTGCGCGAAGCGTGAACGAGCAGCGGCCCCATCTCCTTCATGCGGCGGGAGCGGTATTCCAGATTCTTTTCGCCGCGCAGAATCAGTTCGGCCCAGGGCTGGCGGATGCTGAGTGAGCGCACGGTTTCCCCATTCAGGTCGAGCGGCGCGGGCTGGGCTGGGGCAGCGAAATCTCCCAGCAGGGGCAGCTCCGCCTCCGCGAAGGTCAGCACCACTTCGAAACTCAAGTCAACGCCCCGCTCGGCCAGTTTGCGCCGCGCCTCGGCCTCCAGCGCCCGCATGGGATTGGAAAGGCCGAAATGCGCCCAGAAGTCTGCGGCGTCCAGGAAAAGCATCTCGTCTTCGGCCTCGGCCACCGAGTTGACGACGGCTTCCATCACCTCCTGGCTGAAATCCCCCGCGCCCTCCGCTTCGTCTCCACTGTCTCTAGACACCGCAGGCACTTCGAGGTCAGGCACCCGGCTCAGCATCGCCTCAAACGCCGCCTCTACCCCGATGGCCCCCAGCCGCTCCACCAGTTGCGCCTTGGTCGCCTGTGCCGTATCGGTGACGCCAAAACGCTTCCAAAAGTCCGCCGCACTCAGAAACAGCATCTCATTCTCGGCGCGGCCCACCGCTTTCGCCAGGGCCATCACCTTGTCATCCGAGAAATAAACCCTGCTCATACGCCCCCCTCCTGTGCCAGCAGATCGCGTTTCCACTGGCTCTTTTTCTCCAGATCCGCGAGTTTAAGGTCGGTTCCAGCATAGACGAGGTCTTGCAGGCCAGTCACCCCGGCCCCGCCTGCCCGCCCTGTCAGGTAACTCAGGCCCGCCGCGCTCATCAGCCAGTAGTTGTAGGCCACGCCGTCATCCAAATCGAGGACTGGGCGCAGGTTCGCCGCGTGTTGCAGGGTCGTGTCGTACTTGTGGACTTCGGCCACCTGCTCATCCAGCGCCGCCAAAGCCTTCTCCGCCTGCCGCCTGGCCGCCGTGCTGCCCGCCGCGTCCCGGTCGGCCACCAGTCGCCCGCGCCGCGCTTCCAGTCGCCCTTGCAGCGGCAAGAGGTAATCGGTTCGCAGCCGCGCCAGCGTGTCGGCGTCGTACCTGTGCAGGTACACCAGCGCCCCGAACCCCCGCTTTTTGCCCGACGTGAACAGCCAGTAAATCGGGCGCTTCTTGTAGGTCTGGATGTGGTCGGACATGAACTCGGCAGCGAAATACCGCCGGATGCGTTCCTCTGCCGTCTCCCCTGCCTTTTGCCCGCCCAGCGATGCCGCCACCCAGTCCATGTTCGCGTCCAGCGTCTCTGGCCCGAACGCCACGCGCAGGAACTCGCGGAAGCGGGCCGTCACGTCGTCGTCGAAGTAAGCGTCCGTGGTCACGGGCAAAATCCCGTCCCTGTCCGCCGCAAACGTCGTGTGCCGTCCCGCGTCGAACGGTTGCCCCGCATGAATCAGGCCCGGTTCGTCCAGCGAGTAGCGGCCCATCATGCAGCCCACCGCATACGACAGCAGCGAGCGCACGTCGCGGCCCAGGTCGGCGCGGCGAATCGTAATCTGGTCGTCGGGCACTTCGGGCGTCAGCTCATCGCCCAGGCCATACGCCTCTATCCAGTAGCGGTTGTTTTCCTCTTCCAGCCGTTGCAGTTCGCGGAAGGCCGCCTCCGACTGGGCCTCCCAGCGGGCGAACGCCTCGGGGAGGGATGGGGTGGAGTGACGCAGGAGTGGGTGGGTTTGGAAGTCCCAAGAGGTTTCAAAGTTGTCCCAGTCGGTTTTTGAGAGAGAAATAGCTCGCTCAGATATGGTTATGACAGCATCTCTATCAACACTACTTGAGTAAGGTATTTTCTCCAAAACACCAGAAGTGTAGTTCATTGTTGCGCTTATTAGACTTGTAAACTCAGATGCTAACTTTGAGCAAAGTAAAGACAGAATTAAAGGCTTTGAATAACTGCCAAAAACGGAAGGTCCGGCGTCATTAGCAATAAATCCCGCTGGAGAAAATCTAACTCCAAGAAAGCTTGAGCTAATTTTAGTCCAAGTCAAACACTCTTCAAAGTAATGAACATAAGAACGAATGTTTGATTTCTCAAATTTCCTTATTTCCTGACCGTCTTTTCCCCAGTTGATTATAGATTCATTATTTCCAAACCACTTTCTATATGACCCGCCTTTGTTCAAGGGATACCATTTTGCGCCCGCGCTGTTTGACTTAATACTGGTTTTGTACATACCGACTTCATGCCAAAACCTAATAAATCTGTCCCCATCTCCTGTATCAGAGCCTTTAGTGAATTTACCAACGGATGATAGAGGGGGAAGATTCCTGAATGCCTCAAATATTTTCTCGCTTGCCCAGTAAGCTAAGATTGCTTCAGGTATGTTCTCAAATTCGCTCTGGCTTCGGCGGGTGTAACGGTAGTTGACTTCTGGATTCTGTACAGCTTCCAACACTTTTGGCCCTTGATTTTCTGCGCCTCTGAAATCGCTCAAGCGGATAAATTGTGCTGGATACTCGTTGTCATGCGCTTTTTTAAGCGTGAAAGTACAAATCGGAACAGTTGCGCCATCAAATCCAGAATATTCAAGTTGCACCAGACTGCTTATCGTGTGCTTGCGAATAATCATTTTCCGCAGTCCTTCGTAACTGGAAATGAACATCCAGACGAACGGAGTCATGAAACCCAGTTGCCCCGACTCTTTGGTGAGTTCCAAATCTCTAGCGATAAACACGGAAAATAGGTCGCTTTTGACTTCTGGATATTTCTTTTCAACGAACGACTTGAGCGGCGGCTCAAACTTGTTGTTTGCCATATACGGCGGATTCGCCACCACTGCGTCGTATTTCTTCGCCAGCAACTCGGCTTGCTTCAGCAGGTGCCGCAGGTCGTCCAGCGCGGCGGCGTCTAGCCCTCCCCGTCCCTCCAGCCAGTGCAGTTGCGCCCGCAGCCGCTCGGCGCTGAAGGCGGGGGGCGTAATCAGGCTGCCCAGGTGGTCGGCATCCTCGAAGGCACTGACCAGCGGTTGCCAGTCGTTCGGATTGAAGGCGTCCGCATCGGTCAGGCCACCGCTGAGGGTGCTGTACTGGCCCAGCATGTCCCGGCTGCCCGCGTTCGGCAGCTTCAGCCCCCGCGTAGGCCTCACTTGCAGGATGTTCAGGGTGGGCATGTCACGCCGGAACAGGCGGGAGTTCAGTTCGCGGGCCTTCATGACGACGGCAAAACTGGCGAGTTGCGCGGCGCGTTCGTCTATGTCCAGCCCGTGCAGGTTGTGGGTCAGAATCAGCGCGGGAATCTCGCGTTCGCTGTAGCCCTGCTCGCGGTAGATGTGCGCCAGCAGGTCAAAGGCGTACACCAGGATGTGACCGCTGCCGCACGCGGGGTCCATGACGGTCAGGTCTTCGGGCTTCAGGTCGGGGTTCGGCTGTGTTGCCGAGTCCTGGGGCGCGGGGTTCTCGCTCTCCAGGTAGTAAGGCATGTGCGCCTTCAGGCCGCTTTCGGGGTGGGCTTCGAGCCACACGCGGCCCAGGCTGTTTTCGACCATGTAGCGCACGATCCAGTGCGGGGTAAACAGTTGGGTGGCGGCGGGAATGTCGCGGGGGGTGTACTTGCCCTTCTGCGCGAACACTTCGTCCTTGCGCTCGGAGATGTAGAACTGGTACAGCCAGCCCACGATTTCGATGTCCTGCCAGTCGGCTTCGGGGATGTCCGCGACCATGCGCCGCACGATGGAGTCCTGATTCAGCAGGGTGTCGGGCAAGAAGAGGTTCAGCCACGCCTTGCCCTCAAACAGGAAGGGCAGCGTGGGGGCCAAAGCGGCAGCGTAGGCGCTCAGCAGGCGGCGGTAGAGTTCGCCGGGTTGGTAGAGGCGCTGCCAGTCGTCCAGCACGTCAGGGGTGACGCCAGGGAGTTCGCCGCCAGCGGCCAGGGTCATGGCGTCGCGCAGCAGGTTGGGGTCGGTGACGCCGGGCTGGTCGCTGCTCAGGGCGCGTTCGGCGTAGCCCTGCACCTCCATGAAACGCAGCGCGGCGAGGCGGTTGAACCAGGTGTAGGCGATTTCGTCGGTCAGATGGTTGAACTTGTCTTTGGGCGTGCCGGGGAGGTCGTGGTAATGCCCCACCAGCGCGTCGTACTGGCCCAGGTCGGTGGGGGACAGGCTGAGGGTCTGGTTGCCCGAAATCAGGCCGCCTTCCACGCGCCTGGGGGCGTCCATGCCCTTCTCGGTGATGCCGAACAGCGCGAGGCGGGCGCGGGCTTGTTCGTGCAGGTGGCGGCGTGCCCACTGGGCGAAGTTCTTGACGGCGGTTCTGTTCATTGGAGCCTCACTCGTTCGCCGTTCTGCACGGCCTCGGTCAGTTGGTTGCGCAGGGTTTCTAGGAACTCGTTGATGTCCTCGGGGGTTTCGAGGTAGTCCTTGCCCGTCAGTTCCCTCGCTTTCAGTGTCCTGATGGGTTTCACCACTGGGTCAGGCTCCCTGTTGATGGCTTCGATGATGGCCTGCTCGACCTTGTGGGCGGCTTCCTGTACGGCGAGTTGCGCGGATTCGGCGGCGTCAATCGTTTTTACGCTGTCCAGACGGCGACGCACGTCCAGAATGGGCTGGGTCAGCTTGCGGGTTTCTTCGGCCCCCAGTTCGTTGGCGATGGCTTGCAGGCGGCTGACTTCGCTGTCGAGGTACTGCCGCACCCTGGCTCTGGTCTGGGTCAGCAGGTCTTCGATGTGGGCGGCGACTGGCCTCAGCTGTCCGGCCATGCCCGCGATTTCCCTGGTCGGGTCGGGGGAGGCCAGCAGCTGCCGCGCTTTTTCGATGCGGCTCCTGAGTTCGGGGTCACTGACTCGCGGCAGGTCGGCGTCCAGGTCGCGCAGGCCAGAGCGCAGTTCGTCGAAAATCTTGACCTGCTGGCCCTTGTAGAAGTTGCGAACCTTTTCGCGCACGTCCAGGTAGTCTTCCAGGTCGTCGCGCCGGGTCTTGACGGCGCTCAGCACCGCCGCTGTGCCTTGCAGCCCCGCCAGCCCTTGCAGCAGGCCCAGCTGCGCCTGAAGCTGCGGCCCGAAGGGGTAGCCCTGCTCGGCCTTGCTGGTCAGCATTTCGAGTTCGCGCAGGTCGTCGGCAAACTGGGCGCGGTAGGCGCTGGCGAGCTTGGGCGCTTCCGCGAGGTGGCCCTGGGGCAACTCGGGCAGGTACTCCTTGGCGAGTTGGCGGGCGGCATTGAGTGCGCCGAGGTCGATGGCGTCACTGATTTTGACCACCGTCTGGTCTTGCCCCGCTTTCTTGAGCAGCTTGTTCGCCAGCCCGTGTTCGCCGGGGTCGACGGGGCGCTGCGCGACTTGCAGTTCGGCCTGTCCCTTGGCGACCAGCGTGGCGAGGATGCCCAGGGCTTCGGCGGGCATCCAGCCATACGGCAACTTGGTGAAGCGGGCCAGCAGGTCACTCACCGTCACGCGCACCGAGCGCATCTGCTGTTCTTGCAACCAGCGTTCCATGTCGGTCAGGGCCAGGTGGTTGGGGTCTTGGCCGTCGAGATTCTGGCTCTCGTCCAGGGTGGTGAAGGCGCGGGCCACGTCGCCCTCGGTCAGGTGCGGCCTGGTGATGTAAGCCCGCTTGGGAAAGCCGTTTTCGACCAGCAGGCGCAGGGTGCTTTGCATGACTTCGGCTGCTTTTGCGCCGCCCGGTTGCTGACGTGACCCCAGGGCGTACACGCGGGCGTCCGCGAGGGCCTGCTCCAGCTTGGTTTCGATGCGGGCCTTGCGCTGGGCGTTCTCCTGCTGGCGCTCGTTCAGAATGCGGCTCATGGACGGCGTGTTGGTCTGACCGGATTTGCGGGCCACATACTTGTCGGTTCTGACCATTTCCGTCAGTTCGTCGAAGAGGCTCTGCTCGTCGGGCAGCACCAGCAGGGCTTCGACCGTCTCCCCCGTTCGCTCGTTGGAGCGCAGCGCGGCGATGTGGTCTTCAGACAGTTCGGCAAACTTCTCGGAGTACGGCGTGACGACGTGCAGCCCGATGTCCCCCGACGCCGTCCCGAAAGCGCGGTCGTCCAGGCGTTTGGTGAAGGAGTAGTTGCGGTACTGGTCGTACTTGAAGCTCGTCGGAATGAAAATGGAGTTCCAGACGCGCTTTTGCAACTCGCTGTTGAGTTCGCCTTCGCTGACCTCGACATTCTTGATTTCCTTGCCGACGTCCTGCTCCTCGTTGGTCAGGAAAATCCAGCCCTGCGCGGTCTGCTGAATCAGGGTCTGTTTTTCCAGCCGATTCAGCGCCGCTTCCAGTTCGCCCTTGAGGGTCATCTTGTTGTCGTCCACATGGCTCAGCGACAGGGTGACAAGGTTCTCCAGGCTGGTCTGGATTTCCCTGACGTGCTTGAGCATGAACAGCGTCTTGAGCAGGTCGATGTCGCCGGGCCGGAGTTCCGCGTTGTCACGGGCCTGGTCGATGACGCGCCGCACGTTGGAATCCAGGAAACCCTCGACCGAGTTGTAAAAGGCGTGGAAGGGCACCAGCGTGCCGAGTTCCTGACTGCTGGCGACCCGCGCCGCTTCCTGGAAGGCGTTGAGCATGCTGCGCTCGCCTTCGGACAGCGATTTGCCCGAGTACCCGGTGGTGCGGATGGCCTCGAAGACCTTTTGCAGCAGCAGGAACTGATACGGAATGAACGGGTAGGTGGCGACGAAATCGTCCGCGTCACGGTAACCGGGCAGGTGAGGGCCCTCCTGAAAAGCAAGCTGGTTACTCAGGTGAGCCTGCACGCGGTCGTACAGCGCCCTGAGTGCCCGCTCGCCGTCTGCCGTCTTCTGCAAGAGGCGCAGGCGAATCACTTCGTCGGTGTTGGCCGAGGAAAGCTTGACCTGTGTGGAAAAGCGGCCCTGAATCTTGGAAAAGTCGTTGCTGCGGCCCTTGCCGCTCAGCACGCTGTCGATGTCTTCCTGTGACGTGACCAGAATCCAGGCGCGGCCCGGAGCCTGCGACCCCAGTTCCTCAGTCACGGACTGCAAATTCAGCATCAGGCTGCTGTTGTCCCCGACGTATTGCCCCACCTCGTCCACCAGGAAAAGGATGCGGTGGCCGGGGCCTTTGCGCTCCAGGTAGTCCCGCACCTCGCGGGCGAACTCCTCGGCACTCACGTCCGCCTTGTTGCGAATGCTGTCGAGCAGCCGCTCGGCCTCGGTGCCTTCCAGGCCCACCGCCGTGTGCAGCGCCGTCATCATCGCCATCTGCTCGAATTCCCAGGCGTCGCGCAGCGCTTCCCAGGGCTGTCCGGCTTCCTGCTCGAAGGCCGCCTTGAACGCCCCGTACTTGCCGCGCTTGTCGAGCAGCCGCTCGAAGGCCGCGAGTTCGGGACTGCTGCCGAGGTAGCCCAAGTGGTCGTCGAACGCCTTGAGCATCACCCGCGCGACGGCTTCCTTGTTGGTCTTGCTGCCGGAATCCGCCTTGGCGTCGATGTTGAACAGAATCACGTCCGTCTGCGGCGCGGCGCGGCCCGCCCTGTCCAGCGTGGCCCGCAGCATGGCGTCCGGAATCTTGTCGTCGAAGAACGTGATGGCTTTCTTCTGGCCCCCTGGCCCCGCAACTTCCCGGTTGGAAAACAGGTAAGACAGGATTTTCAGGAAGTGCGACTTCCCGGAACCGAAAAAGCCGCTGATCCAGATGCCGATGCGCTCTGTGGGCTGCTCCAGCGAGGAGGCGTAGTGCTCGAAGACCCGGCGGAATTCCCGGTCGAGTTCCCGCGTGACCACGTACTCGTCGAGTTCGCGCAGGACATTTCTTTCATCCTGCTGCCCCGCCATGATGACGGGCGGCACGGGGCGGTTGATGTCACGGACAAAGAGGTCGTTGATGTTCACAGGGCGGCTCCAGTTTCAGGCAGAAGGCGAAAAGCGCGGTAGTAGTTGTCATCCTTGAGCAGACCGAACAGACGCAGTTCCTGCCCGTTGTACTGACCGGGAAAAAACATCACCAGCGGGGTATTGTCGAGGCGTTCCTGCAGATTGTTGAGCAGGCTGTGGGATCTCAGCAGCGGGTACGCCGCGCCGACCCCGGTCAGCAGCAGCAACCCGGCCCCCCCCTCCTGAGCCGCCGCGACGACCGCCTCTGCCACCTTGTCCGGGGCGAGCAGCGGCCTCAAGGCACTGCGCAGGGCTTCTGCGCCCCGTTTGGCTTCGAGTTCCAGGGTCTTTTCCAGGTAGCCGCGTTTTTCCAGCATGCCCAGCAGAATCTGGTAGAGGTCAAGCACGACCACCCTGACCCCCTGCGCTTCCACGCTGGCGACCACCTTCGGCAGCGCCACGGCCACGTCCGGCTCGCGTTCAGGCGGGTAATCGAAGATGTGGAAATTGACTTCGTTTCCGTAGCCGCGTCCGGTGAGCAGCTTGGGATGACTCAGGACATCAGGCAGGGCCGACAGGCGGGATTCCAGACTCATTTCAGGTTCTCCAGGAGGGGCAGCAGGTAAGGATGAATCTCCCCCACCGCCGCCGCCGTGGCAGGCGTGAGGTACTGGGGCAGGATGTCGTAGGTGCCGCGTGTGCGCTCACGCAGCAGTCCGGCGTCCTGCAGAAAGCGGGTCAGGTTGCCCCGGGTCTTTTGTACGGTCTCCGGCGTCCAGGCGTTCACCTCGGGTACCTGCTCGGCCTTGTGACCCAGAAAATTCCGGGCGTCTGCGTCCGTGACTTCGCGCTCCAGTCGGTTCCACTTGGCGACCAGCACTTCACCGATGAACTCCAGCAACAGGCGTTTTTGTGTGGTGACTAGAGCTAGGTTGACCAGTTGACGCTGTTCGAGGCTCCCCGTCGCCAGCAGGGTGACGTGTTCGGGACGTGCGGCACTCAGGCGGCGCTTGACCGCAGAGAAGATGGTCAGCTGGCTGTTGGCCTTTCCTGGCCCGTACAACCGGGCTTCACGCGCCGCCTGACGCAGCTGTTCCCAGCTTTGCCCGGCCTCCCTTTCCTGAGCGGTTAGAGTCGTTTCAGTCAGGAGAAATTGCACATTGGTCAGGGCGGTATAATGGGACATCAGTGCGTACCAGCATAAGAGAGGGAGCAGAGCGGAGACGAACCACGGCGTGACATTCACGGTCAGGAGTGTCCAAGGTCAGGGTGACAGAGCTGGACAGTACGTTCAGACCCAGTCGCTGGAGACAGTCAGCCGACAAAGCGCGCGTGAAGATCAACCGGAGTTCACCAGACGCTTCTCGAGTGTTATACAGAACTGAACTATTCTTCAGAGATTTTGGAAAAGTGCCGCCATCTCTTACGCGCCGTTCAGTTCCGCCCTGTCTTTTACTCACTCTGCTGCGCAGCTTTGCTAGCCCTTTCAGGAAAATAGTTTGGTATCCTCATGAGTTGCCTTGGGTAAATATTCCCAATAAGCACGTCTGGGACGACATCGAACTGAAGTTGTCACCTACTGAAATGCCCTGACCCCATCACGCTCCTGGAAGTCGGCTGGACGCTGGTTTTACGCCCTCTCTCATAAAGTTTGTCAGGCCGCCAGGGGGCAGAGGCTCCTTTTCAGGAAACAGGTGCAAAGAGAAACGCAGAAGCATAGGAATCTGAGCAGAAGATTGGCTTTCGGCCCCGATGAAGGAAAGCTCACAACTTCTAATATTTGTTGCACACAAGACTGCCCTTGCAGAAGACCGCAAGCAGCCCCAGAACTCCCCCCTGCATATTCAGTGGTGAACCCTAATGACATGCCGACAATTTTTACAGGCACATGTCAAAACTGCCGGCGCCTTGCAAATACGTCGGGTCATCATGTTAGATTGGCTGTATGGCTTACAGGAAACTCAGTGAGATTGTCATGGAACTCGAACATCCTCAGCAGAGCGACCGCTTCGTGAAGATGTTCCGCAACGCCGTGCGTGAGGGTAATATTGACGCGATCGAACTCAAGGAACGCTTTACCCTGCCCAAGCAGTACAAGCGCCGTGGCGGTGAAGGCAGCTACGAACGTCAGGCCCGCGACATGGTTTTTGAAGCAACGCCCAAAAGCGAGAAATGGATCGGGCAGGCCAAAGACGACCTCAGCAAGATCAGCACGCGCGGTGGCCGTTCCAAAGTGGTGCCCAGCCTGGAAACCGTAGAGTCGGGCGAAGTCGATTTCAAGGCGCTGGTGGAAGAAACCCGCCGCAACATGGAATCCAAATACAACCGGGGGCAGCAACTCGGCAGCTCGCGCAAGCAGCGGGGCACGAAAAAGAAGTAAACGCCGCACAGTTGAGACTCATACGGATTCCGATTGAATCTGAAACTACCAGATTCAATCGGAATCCGTATCATACGGCTTGGGACGAAGCAAAACACGTCCGAAGCCGTATTTTTTTTCAAAGTCAGCCGCCGGAGCACCGCCGCAGTGCAGGTGCAAGTCGCTCGCCAGCACACTGTCGTGTGGCGCGGCGAGGGTGGAAAGCAGGGTTCAAAGCAGCCCCGCCTGTTGCAGTTCGTCCCTCAGGGCAGGCAGGCGGTTGAGTTCGGGGAAAGCCGCAGCGACCAGTCGCCGGGTTTCACGCTCGCCCAGGCGCTCCAGGAGGGGACGCAGCGAGGCGGCGGCCTCGGCGTAGGCGCGGCGGTGGCGCTGAGCGGCCCAGCGCTGTGCGGCCTGAACTCTCAGCAGGGCGGCGCGGTCGGGACTCAGGCTGGGCAAGGCCGCCACCCGCAGCGCGAGTTCGGGCGTCAGGTCGGTGCCTACGTCGCTGACCAGGGCGAACGCCTGATCGGCCAGCCCCGAGTCGTTCACCCCCTCGACCAGCAGCAGTTCGAGCAGGCGCCGCCACATGCCGCGCCGTTTTCCCAGACGGACGATCAGCTCCCCCCGGTCGGCGGGCCAGTCCGCGCTGCTCCGTCTGAGGCACGCCAGCCACTCGTCGCGGGCACTGCCGGTCACTTCCTGCCAGGCCAGCGCGTGCGCCTGCTCACGCCGCCCGGTGCCGAGGTAGACGCCGTGCAGCCACAGCCGCGCTTCGTCGCCTTCCCAGCCGGTTCGCGACAGGGCGAGGCGCTCGAGTTCGGCCAGGGCGCCCGCCTGCTCGAACGGGCCTCGCAGCTCGTCCAGCGGCAGGCGTCCACGCCTCCCCTGCAAAATCTCGACGGCTTCGGCCACCCGCCCGCGCCCCACCAGAAACAGGGCCAGCCGGTTCTGGTCGTGTCCGGCCCGCAGCAGCGCTTCCTCGTCGGCGTCGGTGCGGGGGCCGCCGCGCAGGTCGAGCAGCGCCCCGAGTGCCGTGGCCCGCCGGGGACCGCTGCCACGCGACAGCCCTTCGAGGAGACGACGCACCTCCGCCTGCTCGCCGGGGCGCAGCACCAGAACCCAGCCGTGAAACTCGTCGTCGAAGGCTGCGCGGCCCTCGGTCAGTTCGAGCATCAGGGCTTCCAGGGCCTCCTGCCGCACGTCGCCTTCCAATTCCCCCTGGGTGAACAGGGCGTACAGTCCGGCGACGGCCTCCTGCGCCAGCGAGTCCAGGCCGAAGTCGATGTCGTGGCGGTCATAAAAGTCCTGCACACCCTCCAGCACGGCGAGATAACTGCGGGCGGTCGCCTCCGCCCCAGGCCCCTCCAGCCCCTCTCCTTCTTCCAGACGGCGCCCGAGTTCGTCCAGCAGCAGGTCGAGGCGGTCGCTGCCAAGGTCTTCTTCCCGGTACAGCAGTTCCTCTTCCAGGTCATCGTGGTCCAGGTCGGCAAAAGCGGCCTGAATGAGCGGGGTCAGGTCGTCGGTGCCGGGCAGACTCGCCTGGGTGTAGACCAGGCTTTCCAGTTCCGGCGCCCGCGCCAGCATGAGCTGCACCAGCCGTTCCAGCGTGGGCCGGTCAAGGGCGTCCAGCACGCTGCCCAGGGACGCTTGCTGCACGAAAGGCGCCGTGCCCTGCGTGAGCCGCGCCAGCAGCGCCGCCACATGCTTGCACGCCCCGCTGCCCACCGGACAGCTGCAACTGGCGTCCACCACCTGTCCGCCTGCCACCGTGACCCTGACCCGGTAGCGTTCCTGGCCCTGGGCAGCGGCGAGGTACTCGGTGCCTGCCTGCCCCCGGGCCGCCGGGCGCTGCCGAAAGTCGCTCAGACGGCGCAGGTACGGCTGACCTTTTTGCCATTCGCGGGCGTCCACCCAGCGGCGGGCGGCGGCTTCGGTCAGGACCGCCGAAGTCTCAGCCCCCACGCTGGCGGCTCTCCTGCCCGGTGCGCAGCTGCGCCGCTTCCTTCTCGCCGTCGTGGGCGGAGGCCAGCGCCCAGCGCGCCGCCGCCTCCACGTCGTAGGGCACGCGGCGGAAGGTCACGTTCCACACGTCCCCTTCACCCTCCAGCAGCACCCAGCGGGCCAGGGGGGAGCCGTCCTTCTGGCGGCTGACCGCGCCGCAGTTCACCACGGTCAGGGGGCCAAGTTGCCGCACGTGTTCGAGGTGCGAGTGCCCGACGACGACCACGCGGGCCTCGCCCCCGTCGCCCAGCCCGTCGCCCAGCCGGTCACCCAGTCGCTCCAGCACCCGTTCGTCGCTGGCCCAGCCCTCGCCCTCGCGCAGCAGGTATTCCCAGGCGCTGGAGGGACTGCCGTGCGCCGCCAGCACTTTGCCCCCGGCCAGCGCCGCGCTGGTGGGCAGCTTCGCCACGTATTCGGCGGCCCCAGCGGGCAAGACGGAATGCAGCCACGCCAGCATCTCGCGTTTCTTCGTCTCCGGGGTCAGCGGCTCACCCAGGCGCTCGTCGGTGTTGCCGCGAATTTCCTGGGCGCCGTACTTTTCCCTGATGTGGCGCTGAAGTGCCCATGCCCCCGCCGGGTCGGCGCCGCCGAACAGCCCGTCGCCCAGGTTGACCCATTCGTCGGGCCGGTGCGCTTCCATGTCCCTGAGCACGGCTTCCAGAGCGAAGCGGTTGCCGTGAACGTCTCCAAAAACAGCGATTTTCATGGGGTCTCCTGTGGGCAGTCGGGGGAACGTTTGAAACGGAACGTCTGGGCGGGGGCACCCGGAAACAGCTTCAGTGTAGAAGCTCGGCCCGTCCCAGGCACGCCGGTCAGCAGGGCTGTCAGCAGGACGCTCCACGGCGAAATGGTCTAGAGCAGTTCTCCGAATGACGTGATGCGCGGAACGGCACCCCGCATCACTCCATTCTCTCCTGCGGACTCGCAGAGCTGCCCCGCAGAGCTTTGCAAGTCCGCCCTGCTCAGTGTTTTGCACTCGCTCTCTGCGAGCTGTCCCAGTCCGCTCGCCAAAAAGACGTAACGTCTTTTTGTCAAATGCTCTAGGATGAGGCCACTTCAACACCGGGCACCCCGCCCCGGCCGCCGCGCCGGGCGACCTCTCTGCGCGAACAGCGGTTTGCACGGGCAGGCGGGAAGACACCGTGCCGAACACAGAGGAACCATGCTGACCGAAGAACAGATCAGGGACGCCGCCGGGCGGCTGCAGCAGGCGGAAGAGACCCGCACACAGATAGGCCAACTCTCGCGCCAGTACCCCGACATCACCATCGAGGACGCCTACCGCGTGCAGGACGCCTGGGTGGGGCACAAGCGGGCGCAGGGGCGGCAGGTGTACGGGCACAAGATCGGGCTGACCTCCCGCGCCATGCAGAAGTCGAGCAACATCGACGAACCCGACTACGGCGTGCTGCTCGACGACATGGTCTTTCCTGAAGGCTCCGAGATTCCCGCCGGGCGCTTCATCGTGCCCCGGGTGGAAGTGGAACTCGCCTTCCTGCTCGACAAAGACCTGGAAGGCCCGAATTGCACAGTGTTCGACGTGCTGAGCGCCGCCGCCTACGTCTTTCCGGCCATCGAAATCATCGACGCGCGGATTCAGCAGATCGACCCCGGGACGGGGGGCACCCGCAAGGTGTTCGACACCATTTCCGACAATGCCGCCAACGCGGGCATCGTGACGGGGGGGCGCCCGGTGCGCCCTTTCGACTTCGACCTGCGCTGGCTGGGGGCGCTGCTGTACAAAAACGGCGTCATCGAGGAAACGGGGCTGGCGGCGGGCGTCCTGAACCACCCGGCGAACGGCGTGGCGTGGCTGGCGAACAAATACGCCGCGCACGGACGCCGTCTGGAAGCGGGGCAGGTCATTCTGGCGGGGTCGTTCACCCGCCCGGTGGAGGCTGGCCCCGGCGACGTGTTTCATGCCGACTACGGGCCGCTGGGCGGCGTGAGCGTGCGCTTCGGGCGCTGAGCGTGCCCCTACACGGCCACGGGTCTACCCCAGCACGTCCTCCAGTGCCCCGGCCAGCAGGGTCAGCAGTTCGTCCACCTCGCTGCCGGTGATGCTCAGGGGGGGACCGAGCAGCAGGTGGTCGCCCCGGCCCTCCCCTTCGGCGCCGCTGCCGGGGTAGACGATCAGGCCGCGCCGCATCGCCGCCGCGCCGATGCGGGCTGCGACGCCCGGTGTCCCGAAGGCCTGCCCGGTCGCCGGGTCGCCCAGCACTGCGCCGAGCAGCAGCCCGGTCCCGCGCACCCGCAGCAGCTGGGGAAACCGCGCCTGCAACGCCTCCAGCCCGGCCAGCAGTTGGGAACCGCGCTCACGGGCCAGGTCTGGCAGGTGCTCGCGCTCCACGATGTCGAGCACGCTCAGGCCCGCCGCCACGCTGACCGGGTGCCCGGCGTAGGTAAAGCCGTGCATGAAGGCGCCCGACCCGTTCATCACCGCGTCGTGGACCCGGGGCGCGGCGAGCAGTCCGGCCAGCGGCGCGTACCCGGCGGCCAGCCCCTTGCCCAGCACGGCGATGTCGGGCTGCACGTCACTCCACAGCGACACGGCCAGCGGCGCCCCGCAGCGGCCCATGCCGCTCATCACCTCGTCGGCGATAAACAGCACGCTGTACTCGTCGCAAATCTCGCGCACCCGCTCGTAGTAGCCCGGCGCAGGAGCGAGCGCCGCGTCGGAGGCGCCCACCACCGGCTCGGCCATGAAGGCGGCGACGGTCTCCGGCCCCTTGCGTTCGAGCAGGTCGCGCAGTGCCCCGGCGTCCTCGGCTCCGTTCCGCGCGGGGTCGGGTCTGGGCAACTTGGGCCAGGCTTCGGGGCGCATCAGGGGCGTGTACAGTTCGCGCCGCGCTCCCATGCCGCTCGCCGCCAGACTGCCCAGCGAGGCGCCGTGATAGCTCGGGACGCGGGTGACCACCTTGAATCGTCCCGGCTCGCCGCGCTCGACGTGGTACTGCCGCGCGAGCTTGAGCGCGCTCTCGGTGGCTTCCGACCCGCCCGACACCGCCCAGAAGCGGAAGTCCGGCAGCCCGGCGAAGTGCGCGAGCCGCCCGGCGTAGTCTTCCAGCACGTCACTGGAAAACTGCGAGCCGTGAACGAACGGCAGCCGCGCCGCCTGCTCCGCCATGCGCCCGGCCACTTCGCGGCGGCCATGCCCGACATTGGCGACCAGCGCCCCCGAGGAGCCGTCGAGAAAGCGGCGGCCCTCCGCGTCGTACAGAAAAACGCCCTCCCCACGCACGGCGACGGGGTAGGGCTTGCTGGAGCGGTAAAAGACGTTGGACATGGGAACTCCTGAAGGCCGACCCTCATCGGGCGGCTCTCAATTGAAAGGTTGCTTCCCAGACTACTTCAATGCCGCCTCCTTCAAGGCGCCGGGCGCGGTCTCCCCTGCTCCGGCTTCCTCCAGGCCCGCCGCTCCGGCGAGCAGGCGGTAGGACTGCTCCCGCTTGAGGGGATCATGGGTGTAGGTGGTCACCATCAGTTCCTGAGCGCCGGTCTGCTCGGCGAGGGCCTGCAAGTCGGCCCAGACCTGCGCGGGCGTGCCGATGCGGGCCTTTTTCAGCAGTCGGGCGGGGTCGGTGTCCATCTCGCGCAGCCAGGCCCGGGCGTCTTCCGGCGAACGCAGCAGCCCGCGTTGCCCGCTGAGGATGCCCAGCGACAGCGCCGCCGCCGTCAGCGACAGTTCCTGCGCTTCTTCAGCGGTGGGGGCCGCCAGCGCATTGACCCCCAGAATGGCGTGAGGCTCAGCGAGCGGGCCGGGACGGAAGTGGCGGCGGTAGGTCTGCACGGCCTCGGCGGGGTCCTCCTGGCTGAAGTGGTAGGCGAAGGCGTAGCCCACCCCCAGTTCCCCGGCGAGCTGCGCCCCGTAGAGGCTCGACCCCAGAATCCACAGCGGTGGCAGCTTCACGCCGCGCGGCTCGGCCAGCACGCCGCTGAACACGGACCCGGCAGGCCAGGGCGTTTCCCCGGCAAAGGCCCGCAGCAGGGCGATCTGCGCCGGGAAATCGTCGGCGGCCAGCGCCTCGCGCGAGCGCCGCAGGGCCAGCGCCGTCACGCCGTCGGTGCCGGGCGCGCGGCCCAGCCCCAGGTCGATGCGGCCCGGAAACAGGGCTTCAAGACTCATGAAGTTCTCGGCCACCTTCAGAGGCGAGTGGTTGGGCAGCATCACCCCGCCCGAGCCGACGCGAATCCGCCGGGTGCGGGCTGCCGCGAGCGCAATCAGAATCTCGGTGGCCGCGCTCGCGAAGGCGCCGCTGTTGTGGTGCTCGGCAATCCAGAAACGTTCGTAGCCCGCCCGGTCAGTCGCTTCGGCGAGGTCCAGCGTGTGCCGCAGGGCTTCGCCGGGCTGCTGCCCGGAGCTGACAGGGGTCAGGTCGAGGACGGAAAGAAGGGGAGCCATGCCCTGAGTGTGCGCCTCCAAACAGACATTGGAAGTGAGGCGGGCTGCTTTCATGTCACCGGAAAGACCATCTGTCAAAGTTCAGACAAATTATTTGTCACTGGTGCTAGCACGGAATTCTTGCACGGCGCCGTTATTGCTGTTGGCCCGGAGCTGCGTGGCGCCCAGAACGGCGTGAGAAACAGACAGTCCGTCGTCGCCCCGGAAGCCGTTCACGCTCAGGGGCTTAGCGGTGATTCAGGAAATGGCTGATATGGAACCGAACTCTTCTTCAGAGATGTCGGAAAAGCGCTGCCAGCTCTTCGGCGCCGTTCAGTTCCGCCCTGTCTTTGACCCACTCTGCTGCGCAGCTTTGCAAGCCCGTTCGGAAAAAATGGTTTAGATAACCAAACTATTTTTCAAAGCCATATGATAATTGAAAGGGATTCGACCTGAGCAGACTGAAAGCCAGCCACCCCCAAGACAGAGAGGAAACAACAGGAGATGGCCTCCAAAGTGTCCCAACGCTGCTTCCTTTGGCATGCAGGCAGCATAGACGTCCAGTAAGGGCTTTCTTTCTTATACGGATTCCGCTAAATTCCTGCACAGTCGGAACTACACCGCCTGTGCATCCATATCGCGAAATCCGTATCTTTTCCTACTCCTTTCAGTCGGATTGAATCCAGAAATCTGCTGGATTCAATCGGAATCCGTATTACACCCTCAGATCGAGGGAAAAAGCCCGGCCGGATGTCTGTTTTGGAAACTGCGGGAGGCCAGCCGGTTCAGGTGACCGCGCCGTGAATAAATCTCTTGAGTTTACGAGGAAAGGGCCGCCAACCCCAGTTCGCGTCGGTACACGGTTTTCCCACCCGCCCAGACACAGGCCAGGTCACCCTGCACTCCGGTGGCGAACGTGGCGGCCAGCAGACGGTCAGGCGAGTCGGCGGCGTCAAATACGGCACGCAGGGGGGTGCGCGGGGAGGGAGAAACCAGCACGGCGTCGAACACCTTGCCGGACGCGAAGTCCCCGGTGATGTGCTGCAAGTCCAGCGCCTTGGCCCCAGCGCGAGTGGCGAGGTACAGCAGATGTGCGGGCGTAAGCGGCACGCCGTTCTCGCCCTGAAGCTGCTGCATGAAGTACGCCTGCAACCCCTCTTTCAGCATCGAGAAGCCGGTGCCGCCGCCCACGTCCGTGCCGAGAGACACATGAACGCCCGCCTGAAGGTGGCGTTTCAGGGGAAAGAGGCCGCTCCCCAGTGCCGAGTTGCTGCAAGGGCAGTGCGCCGCCGTGCAGTGGTGCGCGGCCATGACGCTCAGCTCCCGGTCATTCGGGTGGACGTTGTGCGCCAGGACGCTGCGGCGCGTGACCAGTCCGGCGCGTTCATAGGTGTCCAGGTAATCGCGGGCCTCCGGAAACAGATCGCGCACCGCCCCGATCTCCGCGACGTTCTCGTTGATGTGACTGGTGAAGCGCAGTCCCTGAAACTCGCGCATCAGGGCGGCGCAGGCGTCCAGGATTCCTTCCGAGGCGGAGAGAGAAAAGCGCGGCGTCACGGCGTAGAGTTGCCGCCCGGTGCCGTGCCACTTCTCGATCAGGGCTTTGCTTTCGGCGTAGGCACGTTCCGGCGTGGTGTGCAGTTCGGGACGCAGCAAGCGGTCACTCACGACCAGCCCGGCCACCGCCCGCAGACCCGAGCGTTCGGCCTCGCCGAAGAGGAGGTCCACGGCAGACGCGAAATGGCTGCCGAACACCAGCGCGGTGGTGGTGCCGTTGTGCAAGAGTGAACGCGTGAACTCCTGCGCCACTGCCCGCGCGTAAGTCGTGTCGGCCAGCCGCGCTTCTTCCGGCAGGGCGTTTTTCTCCAGCCACTCCAGCAGCGGCATGCCCAGCCCGCCGATCACGCGGCCCTGCGGGTAATGAACGTGCGTGTCGATAAAGCCGGGCAGCAGCAGCCCGCCGCGCAGGTCGCTCACCTCGGCGGTGGGGAAAGCGCCCCGCAGTTCGGCATACGTTCCAGTGGCGGCGATGACGCCGTTCTCGACAAGGATTCCACCGTCCTCCTGCACCTGAAGGCCAGCCGGATCGTCAAAGGGACTGGCAGGTGTGTGCATGAAGGTGGCGCGGTACAGCGTTCGGGTGATGAGGTTCTGGATCATTTTGAAGTCGCTTCTTCCAGGAGGGAAAGGGGCTGGGCCGGGGCAGACTTCCCCCCGCGCCGCCGGGCGAACGGGTCACTCTCCGCCGGGGTGCCCAGGGCGTGGGCGGCGTCCATGCTCACCACGAACCCCGGCGTGGAGTACCCGCATTCGCCCTCGGCGCACCCTTCCTTGCACCCCGTAAGCCCCTGTTCGCGCAGCCAGTTCAGCAGGGTGGTGTGCGGCTTTGTCCCGGTCACCTCGCGTCGCACGCCGTTGATGTTCACCTTCAGCCTGTCCATCGTTCCCTCCCAGTGTTGCCAAAACAGTTTTCCGGCGTTCACACACTTCTGCCCTTTCGGGAAGAAATGCATGGTTCACGCCGGGAACTGAGGAGCTGGGCGGGCCGCCGGTTATCCATGCAGAACGACAGCCTGGTTGTGTTTGGTGCAGTATACGGGGCCACTGGGTTGAGGTTGTGCTGCACTTCAGAGCGTACACATAATACGGATTCCGCTTCATTCCTGCACAGTCGGGAAAGCGCCGCCTGTGCATCCATATCGCGGAATCCGTATTTTTTCCTACTCGCATCCGCTCTGCTGCGCAGCTTTGCAAGTCGGATTGAATCTGAAACTACCAGATTCAATCGGAATCCGTATAAGTCAACTCGTCGTCAACAGACGCAATCAGTTTTCAGGGGCTGGAAATCCAGAACAGGAAAATGGACTTCCGCCAACTCAGCCGGAAGTCCATTCTGAGGGGCACAGACGGTCAGCCACCCAGCGGGTGACGGTTCATGTCCTTGTACAGCAGGTATTTGCTCCACGTTCTGCCGAGAGCGCCGCAGCACTGCGGGCAGTGGGCGCCCATCCAGATCACGTCTCCGGCGGTCACGGGGTAATAGGCGTCCTGAAGCTTGTACAGGCCCTCGCCTTCCAGCATCAGCAGGCCGTGCTCCATGGAGTGGATCTCGGTGTTGGGCAGGGTCGCCCCCGGCGCAAAACTCATGGTGCTGACCATGAAATCGAAAGGGGCCTCGTCCGGCAGCAGCTTGCGGGCGATCAGGTGATCGTCTCCCTCGAATTCGTACCCGGGGTTTTCGCGCTCATTGCCCCAGTAGATGCCGGGGGGGCCAGCATGGCGTCCACATCCATGCCGAGTTCACGCCGGGGGGGAACAGGAACACTCCTCGTGCTTCCCAGGTGTTTGATCAGGCTGAACACGTAATCCCAGCGCCCGGCATTCAGCCCGTACGCCCGGGCGTGCAGGGCGTGCAGCAGCGCGTCGGCGTTCATCAGCCCGCTGAAGGTCTCGATCTGGAGGCACACCCGGACGCTGCCGTGCGTCAGGCCCAGGTGACGCTCGGCGAGGGTCAGCGCCTCCTCCCAGAACTGCGCCTCCCGCACGGTTTCCAGCTTGGGAACATAGATATGCGGCGGATTGTCTTTCAGTGCGGACAGGGCCACCCCCAGGTCGCACAGCGAGGCGACGGCGGGTCCACCGAAGTCCAGGTGCGGCTCCAGCGCGTACAGAGCACGTGGGCGGATCAGCAGCGCCTTTTGGTTTTCGGATGTCCTAGAGCAGTTCTCCGAATTACGTGATGCGCGGAACGGCACCCCGCATCACTCCATTCTCCGCCCTGCTCCGTGTTTTGCACTCGCTCCGCTCGCCAAAAAGACGTTGCGTCTTTTTGTCAAATGCTCTAATCTCCGTGAGAGCGTCGTAGGCGGCCTGCAGATTGCGGTGCGTGGGCGCGAAGGTGTCGTCGAAGTCGATGACGACCGCGTCCGCGTCCCCGCGCAGGTTTTCCGGTACGGGGGCGGCCCGGTACTCCGGCACGGGGCCAGCGCTGGTCTGGCCGGGCAGGGCCGCCCAGGCCGGGCGCAGCGCGCCGTGCAGTTCACGCAGCAGGGAAAGCGTGGCCGGGGGCGGGTTCAGGGGGGAGGGTGTCATGAAAAAGTTCCCCCAGGGCGGCAGCGTTCACGGCCGCCGCATTCGGGTCATGTTGAAAAGGCGAGGGAGTCAGGGCCGCCAGCCCAGCCGGGCGGAAATCTGGTTCGAGGCGGCCCGGACACGTTCCAGGGTCTCTGGAATGTTCTTCTTGGGAAAGCGTGAGGTAGGAGCCGAGATGCTCAAGGACGCCACGATGTCCCCCCGGGCGTCCCGGATGGGTGTGGCGAGGCAGCGCACGCCCAGTTCGCGTTCCTCGTCGTCCAGCGCGTACCCCTGGGCGCGCACGGCGTCCAGTTCGCGCGTCAGGGCCGGGAGGGTGGTGATGGAATTCGGCGTGTAGGCGGGATACGGCCCCGGCCCGACCAGGTGGCGCACTTCGATGCCCGGCAGCCAGGCGGTCAGGACCTTGCCCACGCCCGAGCAGTGCAGCGGGGCGACCGCGCCGATGTGAGTGAACATCCGCATCATCTGGCGAGCTTCTACCTGATGCACGTACACGGCTTCCCCGGCGCGGCGCACCGCGAGGTTGGCGGTCTCGTTCAGGTCGTCCACCAGGGCCTGCATCTCGCTTTGTGCGGCGCCGAGCAGGGTGTTGCGCACGCTGAAGGCCGCGCCCACCTGGTAAGCCCGCAGGCCCACGCTGAAGAGGCCGCTGCGTTCCTCCCACTCCACGTAGCCCTGCTGACGCAACGTTTCCAGCAGGCGGTAGGTGGTGCTGGCCGATAAGCCCACCTTCTTGGCGACCTGGGTCAGGGTGGCCTCACCGAACTCGGCGAGGGCCGTCAGGACGCTCAGGCCGCGTTCCAGCGTTCGCACACTGCCCGTGTCGCCGCTGCGGGCGCGGCCGGTCTTCTGTCTGGGTGGGTCAGTCGTCATGGGTTTTTTCCATGCTCAGCCTAGCTGCTCGTAACCGGGCAGGGTCAGGAAATCCATCAGGGGGCTTTCGGTGGCGGTGCGCTTGAACAGTCTGGCGGCGTCGGCGTAATCGGGGCCGAGTTTGGCGGACTCGTCCTCGAACAGTGCGTCGAACAGCTTCTGGTCGAGCACGCGCCCGTCCTTCAACTCGACCCCATGCCGCTTTCCATCAGTTCGCGGCGGCGGGCTTCGAAACGGCGGTGCAGCTCGGCCACGAACGCGAGGGCTTCAGGCGTCAGAATCTCGGCGTACTCGGACCTAACGGGCGTAGTAATGGTCATTCCGGCGGGCAACTTCAGTTCAGTCATAGGGGTACTCCTTGAGCGGGGAAGTTCGGGGAGGGCCGGGCGATCAACTTCCAGTCTTGTTTTTTATCGTACGACAATTGAATTCATTCTAGAGCAGTTCTCCGAATTACGTGATGCGCGGAACGGCACCCCGCATCACTCCATTCTCCGCCCTGCTCCGTGTTTTGCACTCGCTCTCTTCGAGCTGTCCCAGTCCGCTCGCCAAAAAGACGTTGCGTCTTTTTGTCAAATGCTCTATAGAAGCCTATCGGGGTGGTCCGTCGCTTCTTCGGGGACATTCACCAGCCAATCGCCAGCGCCCGGAAATCGTTCAGGTTGTGCCCGCTCGGCCCCGTCACCAGCGCGTCGCCCAGCCGCGCAAAAAAACGGCCGGAGTCGTTGCGGTTCAGCAAGGCCCGCGCGTCCAGGCCCAGCCCCCGCGCCCGTTCCAGGGTGTCCGGGGTCACAAAAGCCCCCGCCGCCTCGCTGCTGCCGTCCACCCCGTCCGACCCGGCGGACAGGGCGTAAATGCCGTGCCTTCCCAGAGACAGGGCCAGGGCCAGCGCGAACTCCTGGTTGCGTCCACCCACCCCTTCCCCGCGCAGCGTGACAGTCGCCTCGCCGCCGGACAGCAGCACCACGGGCGCGCGGGCGGGCGAACCGTACGCCTGCACACTCCGCACCACCGAGGCGTTAAACCGCGCCAGTTCCCGCGCCTCGCCTTCGAAGGTGTCGCCCAGAATCAGCGATCCCACGCCCTGATTCGCCAGGTGCTTCTGTGCGGCCTCCAGCAGCAGGCGGTTGCTGCCCACGACGGTATTGGTGACGTTCGGCAATGCGTCCGGCGTGTCCAGCGTCCCGGAGGCGAAGTGGGCGCGGGCTTCGGGCGCGGCGAGGCCATAGCGTTCCAGCACCGCCAGCGCGTCCGCGAAGGTCGTGACGTCCGGCACGGTGGGGCCGCTGGCAATCACGCTCATGTCGTCCCCCACCACGTCCGAGAGCAGCAGCGCCCGCACCCTGGCCCGCGTGGCCTGCGCCAACTGGCCGCCCTTGGTGCGGGAAAGGTGGCGCCTGACCGTGTTGATTTCCGAGATGTCCGCCCCGGCCCGCAGCAGCTCCCTGGTGAGTTCCTGTTTCTGCGCCAACGTCACGCCGTGCGGCGCGGCCAGCAGAGCGCTGCCGCCGCCGGAGACCAGCACCAGGGCTTGCTGACCTTCCTTCAGCGCAGCGAGGCGCCTCAGGGCCGCCGCTGCCGCCGCCACGCTGCGTTCGTCCGGAACGGGGTGCGAACCGGGCATCACGCTGGCGTCCGGCGGGGCACTCAGGTCGGCGGTTCCGGCGGGCGGGACGATCAGGGTCGGCACGCCGGGGTACGCTTTCAGGGCCGCGCGGGCCATCGGCAGCGCCGCCTTTCCGAAGGCCAGGATGAAATCCGGCCTGTCACCTTTCCAGTGCCCCTTCAGCAGCACCTCGGGGCTGACGGCTGCCAGGGCCGCGCGGTAGGTTCCTTCCAGCAGCGTCCGCAAGTCCACGTCCTTTACTCCAGTCCCGCCAGTTCGGCGTAGAACTTCGCCATGCCGCTGTGGTCCAGCTCGCCGTCACCGTTGGCCATCATGCTGTCCATGATATTCGCCGCCACGCCGGTGGCGAAGCAGCGGCATCACGGCGGCCAGCCTCAGCGCCATTGCCCTGAACATCCTGTTCAACATCATCGGGACGAGCAGAACCCACCCTTCCAGTACCGCCGAAGTCGCCAGTCACGCACCGGAACCCGCCGACATTCACTGAGATTCTGACCCAGGTAAGCGATTGGGCAGAAGTGGGCATGGGCGCGGCTGTTATACGGATTCCGCTAAATTCCTGCACAGTCGGAACTACACCGCCTGTGCATCCATATCGCGAAATCCGTATCTTTTCCTACTCCTTTCAGTCGGATTGAATCCAGAAATCTGCTGGATTCAATCGGAATCCGTATTGCGCGCCCAGTGGCGACCCGCATCCGCATCTTCCCGCCTCGCCGGTGATGGTTATGTGGTCAAGCGGCTGCGCCCCAGGAACATCTTCGACAGCACCAACCCAGACTTCAATGTCCCCCGTGCCCTCATTGCTCCCGATGAAATCGTTCCCCAGATTTCACCACCAGCTGGAACGGCCGGAAGGCCAAAAGAGAAAACCATGTTCCAGCACGGGCATGGTCCTTTTCTGTCTCGTCCAGTTGCGTCCGGTTCCGGTTGTTTCAGGAGGATTGAATTTGAGGCAGGGATGAGGATAGAGCACAGAGAACTACAGCCACTCTGGGCACCTCCGGGACCGACCCGACGGCCCACTCTTATTCCTCGATATCTGAAGAACTGTTCAGATATACTGAGGTATGCAAGCTCCTGGCACCCGACTCAGTTATTTCGTGGAGGGCATGGACTGCGCCAGTTGCGTGGCGCGGGTCGAAAAGATGGTGGGCACCCTGCCCGGGACAGGCGAGGTCAGGACCAGTTTCGCCCGGCAAACCCTGTCCCTGGCCCTCGACGAGGCGCAGACTTCCCGCGCCGCGCTGGAAAAGAACCTGCGCAGCCTGGGCTACGGCCCGACCCTGCTGCCCCAGCCGGGCGCCCCGGTCGCCGCGTCAGACAGCTCCCACACCGAACACTCCCACCAGACACGCCAGCACGCGGACCATGTTCACGGCCCCGCCGACCGGGGGAAGCCCTGGTACCGCACCGGGCAGGGCCAACTGGTGGTCGGCACCGGCGTTCTGCTGGCGCTGGCGTGGGTCCTGGGGTTGACCGTGCCCCAGTGGGCGCCGTGGGGGTTTACGGCGGCGGCATTGATTGGCGTGTGGCCGCTGGCGAAAAAGGCGTGGGCGAGCCTGCGTCTGGGGGACCCTTTCAGCATCAACCTGCTCGTGACCCTGGCGGCAGTGGGGGCCGTCGCCATCGGGGAAGCCGCCGAGGGCGCGGTGGTCGTCTTTCTGTTCGCGGTGGGCGAGCTGCTCGAAGGCGTGGCGGCGGGCCGGGCGCGGGCCGGAATCGAGTCGCTGGCCGCCCTGACCCCCAAAACCGCGCTGCTGGTCGAGCCGGACGCCGTGCGCGAGGTGCCTGCCGCCGACTTGCAGGTCGGGCAGACGGTGCAGGTCGGCCCCGGCGCCCGCGTGCCTGCCGACGGCACCATCACGGCGGGGCATTCGAGTCTGGACGACAGCCCGGTGACCGGCGAGAGCGTGCCGGTGGGCAAAGGCCCCGGCGACCACGTCTACGCGGGCAGCATCAACACCGACGGCCTGCTGACCGTGCGCGTGGACCGGGCCGCCGCCGACAACACCATCGCCCGCATCATCCACCTGGTCGAGGAGGCCGAGGGCAGTAAGGCGCCCACCGCCCGCTTTATAGACCGGTTTTCACGCGCCTACACGCCCGGCGTGGTCGCGGCTGCGGCCCTGACCGCCGCGCTGCCGCCCCTGCTGCTGGGGCAGCCCTGGTTTCCCTGGCTGTACAAGGGCATCGCCCTGCTGCTCATCGGCTGCCCCTGTGCGCTGGTGCTGAGTGTGCCTGCCGCCATCACCTCCGGCATCAGCGCGGGCACGCGCCGGGGCCTGCTCATCAAGGGCGGCGCGGCGCTGGAAGCCATCGGCAGCGTGCGGACCATCGCGTTCGACAAGACCGGCACCCTCACGCAGGGGCGGCCCCAGGTCACCGACCTTGTGCCAGCCGACCCGCACGACGACCCGCAGGAGCTGCTGCGCCTGGCCGCCGCCGTAGAAACAGGCAGCAGCCACCCGCTCGCCCAGGCGATCACGGCTGAGGCGCAGACGCGCGGGCTGAGCGTTCCGGTGGCCAGCGAGGTCCGCGCCCTGCCGGGTCAGGGGGTCGCGGCTCAGGTTGGAGGCCGCGCCGTGCAGGTGACTTCTCCCGTGTTCGCCGCTGCCCAGGGACCGCTGAGCACCGAGCAGCAGCGGCTCATCTCCACGCTGGAGGCGGAGGGGCGCACCGTGGTCGTGGTGCTCGACGGCGGACACCCCCGGGGGCTGATCGCCCTGCGCGACGAACCCCGCGAGGACGCCCGGGACGCGCTGGCGGGTCTGCGCCGCCTGGGTGTTCGCCCGCTGATGCTGACGGGCGACAACGCCCGCACGGGGCAGGCTGTCGCCGCCGACCTGGGCCTGGACGTGCAGGCCGAACTGCTTCCGGAGGACAAGCTGCACGTCATCGAAGAACTGCGTGTGCAGGGCGGCGTGGCGATGGTCGGAGACGGCATCAACGACGCCCCGGCCCTCGCCCGTGCCGACGTGGGCATCGCCATGGGCAGCGGCACCGACGTGGCGCTCGAAACCGCCGACGCCGCGCTGCTGCGCGGGCAGGTGCAGGGGGTGGCCGAGCTGGTGCAGCTCTCGCGCGACACGCTGGCAAATGTCCGGCAGAACGTCGCCTTCGCGCTGGGCCTCAAGGCGCTGTTTCTCGTCACCACGCTGCTGGGGTACACCAACCTGTGGATGGCGGTGCTGGCCGACACCGGCGCCACAGCCCTCGTGACCGCCAACGCCCTGCGCCTGCTGCGCTGGAGGCCCCGCAGTGAGTAAGGCAGTGGGTCAGGATGCAGCCGTGCCGGGCGACCTCTGCGAGGTCAGCTGTGTTCACCCGGAAGCGGTGGCCCAGGCGCGGGCGGCCCTGCCGGACGAGGCGCACGTGGCGGCGGCGACCAGCTTTCTCAAGCTGCTGGGCGACCCCACCCGGCTCAAGTTGCTGAGCGCCCTGAGCGCCACCGAGCTGTGCGTGTGCGACCTCGCGGCGGTCGTGGGCCTGAGCGAAAGCGCCGTGAGTCACCAGTTGCGTCTGCTGCGCACTGGGCGACTGGTCGCCTTTCGCAAGGCGGGCCGGGTGGTCTATTACCGCCTGGCCGACGAGCACGTCACCACCCTGCTTCGCAGCGCCCTGGAACATGCCCGCGAGTAAAGGAGGGCCTACTCGCCGCCCTCGCCCTGCCCCGCTGCGCCCGTCGGCGGCACCACCAGTCCCGGCGGGCGCCCGTCTTTGAAGCCCGCGCCGAGCAGGTCCACCGGGGAGCGGTCGGGCACGATGTCGCCTTTCAGTCCGCGCCCGGCCAGCACCGGCAGGAAGGCGTCCATCACGCCGACTTCGCCGTGCACCAGCCAGACGTGGGGGGTGCCCGCCGTGCTCAGGAAGGCCAGCAGGTCGTCCTGGTCGGCGTGGGCGGAAAAGCCGCCGATGGTGTGGACCTGGGCACGGACCGCCACGTCCTCGCCCATCAGGCGCACGGTATCCGCACCCGCCACGATGCGTCCGCCGAGGCTGCTCGGAGACTGGTAAGACACGATGATGAGGTTGGTCGAGGGCTTCCAGAGGTGGTGCTTGAGGTGGTGCTGGATGCGCCCGCCGGTCATCATCCCGTTGCCCGCCATGATGATCGCGGGGCCGTCGTAGCGGTTGAGGCGCTGCGACTCGGCGCTGGTGGGCACGGTGTGCAGCGTGCTGGGGCGAAAAGGGTCTTCGCCGTCGCGCAGGGCGTCACGCACCGGGGGAATGAGTTCGTCGCCGTACTCGAAATACTCGTGGGTGGCCCGCGCCGCCATCGGTGAATCGAGAAACACGGGAATGCGCGGCACCTCGCCCGAATCCATCAGTTCCTTGAGGGTGTACAGAATGGTCTGCGCCCGCTCGATGGCGAAACTGGGAATCAGAATCTTGCCGTTTTGCCGCACGCTGTCGCGCAGGGCCTGGGCGAACTCGGCGCGGGTGCCCGCCCAGTCGCGGTGGGTGCGGTTGGCGTAGGTCGTTTCCAGCACGACGGCGTCCACGGCAGGCGGCGGCGTGAAGTCGAGTTGCAGCCCGCTTTCCCGGTTGCCGAGGTCGCCCGACATCAGCAACCGGCCCCCGGGCGCTTCCAGAATCAGGTAGGCGCTGCCCAGGATGTGCCCGGCCCGCTCGGGGGTGACGCGAACGCCCGCCACCTTGAGCGTTTCCCCGAAGTTCAGGTGCGGGCGCAGCAGCGCGAGGGTGCGGTGCACGTCCTCCTCGTCGTACAGGGGCGGCGGCACCTCGTCCTCGCGGCCCTGACGGCGGGCGCGGCGCAGGTCCTGGCGGTGGCCCTCCACCTGCAGGCGGGCCGAGTCGAGCAGCACCGTCTCGGCGAGAGCGGCGGTGGGCGGCGTGCAGTACACCGGCCCCCGGTAGCCCAGCCGCACCAGCAGCGGCAGCCGCCCCACGTGGTCGAGGTGCGCGTGGGTCAGGAGGACCGCGTCGAGCCCCGCCGGGTCGAAGGGAAAGTCCTCATGGTTGCGCCGCTCCAGCTCGTCGCCCCCCTGAAATAGCCCGCAGTCCACCAGCAGTTGCCGCCCACCGAGCGTGAGCAGGTGCATGCTGCCCGTGACGGTCCCCGCCGCGCCGAAACTCTGCATTTGCATGGGGGGAGTGTAGAGGAAAGAGTGTGCAGAACATCACGAAATGAAAGTTGAGGCAGGCTTCACGGACGCCGGGGAGGTCTGCCGAGGATGCCGACGACGTTGCCGGGTCGCCCGTATGCTGGGGTTCGGCCAGACTCCAGAACGATCACAGACCCCGGAACAATCAGGAGAACAGCCATGAATGATGGAGAGTCGGCACAGAGCGCCTTTCCCGCCCTGCTTCAGACGATGCGGCGGGCGGCAGGGCTGAGCCAGGGCGAACTGGCACGGCAGGCGCGGCTGACCCGGCCTTACATCAGTCAACTGGAAAAGGGGAGCCGGAGCAGCCCCTCGCGCAAGGTCGCCCTGAGCCTTGCCAACGCCCTGCAACTGGACGCACCGCAGCGGCGGGCCTTTCTGGACGCGGCGGGCTGGCCTGAACTGGAAGTCCCGCTGCACGACCCTTCAAGCGGGCTGGGACAGACGGACGATACTTACGCGCTGGCCCGGCAACTGCTGGACGCCTGCCCCTTTCCGGCGGTGCTGCACGACAGCCGCTGGTTGGTGGGCTACGTCAACCGGGGCGGGCACGCTTTTTTTGAGGCGCTTCAGGCTCCACTTGCACCGCAGGGCGAAGCCGTGTCGCTGCTGGAAAGCGTGTTTCACCCGGTGATTCGCGCTCACCTGAGCGACTGGGAAGCCTGGGCGCGGGCCATGCTGGCGCAGTTCAAGCGCGACAGCCTGCACCTGGGGCAGACCCCGGCGCACCTGGCGTTGCTGGGGCGCCTGCGCCTGCTGCCCGATTTTGCGCGCCTGTGGCACAGCGTGGAGCCGTCTGCCGATACGGTGCCCACCATGCGCCTGCCGCTGAAACTGCTGGGCACCCGCCCCTGTCTGGTCGAGGTGCTGCGCTTTCAGGTGGTCGGCCTGCCCGAACTCTGGATGGTCGCTTTTTTGCCCCGTGACGCGGTGGCCGAGGAATTTATGCGAAGTCTGCTCCGGTGAAGGTGGTAACCAGTTACCTTGCCCCCGTTCAGCAGCGGCTCCTAAATTATCGCCATTCCACAATTTTTCTTCGGTTGCGCCGGACGCGCCCCTATAGGCGGTCTGCCGCCGCCACAAGGAGTCCGCATGACGCAGGCCGCCTCTCCGTCCGACATGACCCCCACCCAGCGGGCCACCCTCAAAGCCGTGGCCGATACCGTTCTGCCCGCATTGCCGGAACGTGGCAAGGACGCCTTCTGGCAGCTCGCCGCCTCCGACCTGAGCGTTCACCTCGCGCTGGAACAGTACCTCGCCACCCAGCTTCCGCCCCAGACCCGCGCCGGGCTGCTGTCGCTGCTGGACGCCCTCGCGCTGCTCAGTTTCGCGCCGCAGGGGCAGGCGGTGCGTGAAAGCCTGCTGCGAACCATTTCCGGCCTCTCGCCCGAAGCGGCGGCGGGCATCGGGGCGCTGCGCCAACTGACGCTGATGTTCGGCTACTCGCTGACTGATGCCCAGGGAAAAAACCCGCTGTGGGAAGGGCTGAAGTACGCTGGGTTCGGCAGCCCCGCGCCCACCACACCGGGCGGCATCACGCCCTACGTCCCCCAGGCGGGCGAAACGCTGGAAGCCGACGCCGTGGTGGTCGGCTCTGGCGCAGGCGGCGGCGTCATCGCGGCGCGGCTGGCGCAGACGGGCAAGCGCGTGGTGGTGCTGGAAGCGGGCGGCTACTCGCACGAGGCACACTTCAAAGGGCAGGAACTCGCCGCCTACCAGACGCTGTACTACCGGGGCGGCTACCACCCCACCGCCGACGGCAACGTGACGCTGGTGGCGGGGCGCAACCTGGGCGGGGGCACCACCGTCAACTGGTCGAACTCGGTGCGGCCCCGCGACGACATTCGCCGCGCCTGGGCAGGCGAACACGGCCTGAGCGACGTGGCCGACCCCAGCTACGACGCCCACATCGACTCGGTGCTGGAACGCATGAAGGTGGGCGAAGCGTGCAGCGACCACAACGGCCCCCACCAGCGGCTGGAAGAAGGCGCAGAGAAGCTGGGCTACCACTATGTCCGCGCGGCCCTGAACCTCGACCCCGAGCGCTACGACGCCGAGAAAGCCGGGCACTCGGGCTTCGGTGACCAGACCGGGGCCAAGCAGGGCACCATGCGGACCTTCCTGCAAGACGCCCACGACGCCGGGGCCAGGATTCTGGTGGGCACCGAGGCGCAGCGCGTTCTGGTCGAGGGCGGGCGGGCTGCCGGGGTCAGCGCCGTTTGCACGGTGGACGGCGAGGCGCGGCCCATCACCGTTCGTGCCCCGCAGGTGGTGGTGGCGTGTGGGGCGCTGGAAACGCCCGCGCTCCTGCTGCGTTCGGGCCTCGGCGGGCCAGCGGCGGGGAAGTATCTGCGGCTGCACCCGGCGGGACTGGCCGCCGGAATCTATGCCGAAGACCAGAAGGCGTGGTGGGGGCCAGCCCAGGCGGGGATTCTCAAGGAGTTTGCCAGCCGCGAGGGCGGACACGGCTACATCGTCGAAGGCGTGCAGTACGGCCCCGGCCTGATTGCTTCCGGGCTGCCCTGGCACAGCGGGGCCGCACACCGCGAGCTGATGGACAAGTTTCACCGCATGGCCGTGTTCGTGAGCATCGTGCAGGACAGAGGCCACGGGCAGGTGACGGTAGACGAGCAGGGGCAGGCGGTCCACACCTACGCCGTGACCGACCCGCTGGACGTGGAGAACTTTCACCAGGGCGTCGCCACCGCCATCCGGCTGCACGAGGCGGCGGGGGCCGAGGAAATCATCGCGCTGGTGCCGGGGCTGGCTCCCTGGAAACGTGGGGATGACCTAGAAGCCTTCATCGCGGCCACCCGACAGGCCCCGCTGGGCGCGGGCGGACAGACCGTTTTCAGCGCCCACCAGATGGGTTCGGCACGCATGGGCCGCGACCCCCAGACCAGCGTGGCCGACCCCGACGGGCAACTGCACGACACCCCCGGCGTGTGGATAGGCGACACCAGCGCCTTCCCGACCTGCTCGGGCGTGAACCCGATGGTGTCGTGCATGGCCCTCGCCTCGCGCACCGCCGAACGCATTCTTCGCCACATGGACGGCGGCGCAGTGCCCTCGGCGGGCCAGTCGCTTCAGGCTGGTCAGGCCGCGCAGTAACGGCTTGAGCATTTGACATAAATAAAGTTGGCCTGGACGCCCCCTCACCCCTCGCTCCGCGAGGCCCTCTCCCACAAGGGGCGAGGGTCAGAAAAGGCAATCATTCTTTCGTCAAACGCTCTAGACCAACTCTCATCGACCCTTTGACCACCGACCGCCGCGCCTTTCCTGGCGATTGGTGCGCCCCCAAGGAGCCACCCTATGACCGCAACACCCCAGCCCACCCCCGAGCAGCCCACTCCCCAGCCCACCCTGCGCCACGACAGGTTCTATATCGGCGGTCAGTGGGTAGACGCCTCTGACCACGACATGCTGGACGTGGTGGATTCCAGCACCGGGCAGGTCATCGGGCAGGTGCCTGCCGGAACGCCCGCCGACGCCGAAAAAGCCATTCAGGCCGCGCACGCCGCCTTCGAGGGCTGGTCGCAAACTTCGCCAGAGGAGCGGGCCGCGCTGCTGGAGCGCATCAGCCGGGGCCTGAGCCAGCGGCAGGCCGAGATTGCCACCCTGATTACGCAGGAAGTCGGGATGCCTTACCTGCACGCCAACCTGATTCAGGTGGGCCTGCCCGCCGCCACGTTTGCCTCCATGGCCGAGGAAATTCGCCGCTACCCCTTCGAGGAACGCCTCGCCAGTTCGGTGCTGCTGCGCGAACCCGTGGGCGTGGTGGCGGCCATTACCCCCTGGAATTATCCGCTGCACCAGATTGCCGCCAAGGTCGCCCCGGCGCTGGCGGCGGGCTGCACGGTGGTGCTCAAGCCCAGCGAGGTCGCGCCGCTCAATGCCTACGTGCTGGCGGAAATCATGGAGGAGGCGGGCGTTCCGGCGGGCGTCTTCAATCTGGTCACGGGGACCGGGCCAGTGGTGGGCGAGGTGCTGGCCTCGCATCCGCTGGTGGATATGGTGTCGTTCACGGGGTCCACGGCGGCGGGGCGGCGGGTCAGCGAGCTGGCGGCCCGCACCGTCAAGCGTGTGGCGCTGGAACTGGGCGGCAAAAGCCCCTACATCATCCTGGACGATGCCGACCTCACCAGGGACGCGCTGGTGCAGGCCATCGTGAACGGCGTGCAGGGCTGTTATCTCAACTCGGGCCAGACCTGCTCGGCCCTCACGCGGATGCTGGTGCCGCGCTCGCGCCTCCCCGAGGTCGAAGCGGTGGTGCAGGGCGTGGTGTCGCAGGTCAAAGTCGGTCACCCGCTGGAAGCAGGCACCACGCTGGGGCCGCTGGTGTCCGACGTGCAACGCGAGCGGGTGCGCGGATACATCAAGAAGGGCATGGAAGAGGGAGCCAAGCTGATTGCCGGTGGCCCCGACGCGCCCGAAGGACTGGAACAGGGCTTTTTCGTGCGCCCCACCGTCTTTTCCGAGGTCACGCCGGACATGACCATCGCCCGCGAGGAAATCTTCGGGCCAGTGCTGGTCATTCAGCCCTACGACGACGAGGAAGACGCCATCCGCATTGCCAACGACACCGAGTACGGGCTGGCGGGCGGCGTGTGGGCCAGCGACCCCGAGCGGGCCGTGCGTGTCGCCAAGCGCATCCGCACCGGACAGGTGTCCATCAACGGCGGAGCCTTCAACCCGGTGGCCCCTTTCGGCGGCTATAAGCAGTCAGGCAACGGGCGCGAGTTCGGGCGGCTGGGCCTGGAAGAGTTCATGGAGGTCAAGTCGCTCCAATTCTGAGCATTGCAGCTCATGGGGGAGGCCACTTGGAAAGTTCCCTGTGGCCTTCTTTTCATTCATCCGCTCTCTGCCATCTGCCCTCGCTCGCCCACTTAGCGAACAAACGCCCGTTAGTCTCTTGCGTTACACTGCCTTCACCATGAACAAGGAATACGCGAGTGCTGCCGAGGCACTGAAAGACATCGTGGCCGACGGGCAAACCGTCGCGGTGGGGGGCTTCGGGCTGTGCGGCATTCCCGAGCAGCTCATCCTGGCGCTGCGAGACAGCGGCGTTAAGGGGCTCACCGCTGTCTCCAACAACGCCGGGGTAGACGGCTGGGGATTGGGCCTGCTGCTCGAAACCCGCCAGATTCGCAAGATGATTTCGAGTTACGTCGGCGAAAACAAGGAATTCGAGCGTCAGTACCTCAGCGGTGAACTCGAACTCGAATTCACCCCGCAGGGCACGCTGGCTGAGCGCATGCGGGCGGGCGGCGCGGGCATTCCTGGCTTCTACACCAAAACGGGCGTCGGCACGCTGGTGGCTGAAGGCAAGGAACACAAGGACTTCGACGGCGAAACCTACATCCTCGAGCGCGGCATCGTGGCCGATGTCGCGCTCGTCAAAGCGTGGAAAGCGGACAGAGCGGGCAACCTCATCTACCGCAAGACCGCCCGCAACTTCAACCCGATGGCGGCGACCTGCGGCAAGGTGACGGTGGCCGAGGTCGAAGAACTGGTCGAAATCGGTGAACTCGACCCCGACGAAATTGATACCCCCGGTATTTTCGTGCAGCGTGTGGTGGTCAATGCCACGCCTGAAAAACGCATCGAGCAAAGGACGGTGAGGCACTGATGCCCTGGACACGCGATGAAATGGCGCAGCGCGCCGCACAGGAACTTCGGGACGGCTATTACGTCAACCTCGGCATCGGGCTACCCACCCTGGTCGCCAACCACATCCCGGAAGGTATGAGTGTGTGGCTGCAGTCCGAAAACGGACTGCTGGGCATCGGCCCCTTTCCGCGTGAGGACGAGGTAGACCCCGACCTCATCAACGCGGGCAAGCAGACGGTCACGGCGCTGCCGGGGGCGAGCTTTTTTTCGAGTGCTGACTCCTTCGCCATGATTCGTGGCGGGCATGTCAATCTCGCCATTCTGGGAGCGATGCAGGTAAGCGAGAAGGGCGACCTCGCCAACTGGATGATTCCCGGCAAGATGGTCAAGGGGATGGGCGGGGCGATGGACCTGGTGGCCGGGGTGCAGCGCGTGGTGGTGCTGATGGAGCATGTGGCGAAGGGCGACAGCCACAAAATTTTGCAGGACTGCACCCTGCCGCTGACGGGCAAAGGGGTGGTGAACCGCATCATCACCGACCTGGGCGTGCTGGACGTGACGCCGGGCGGCTTGCAACTGGTCGAACTCGCGCCGGGCGTGACCCTGGAGGAGCTGCGGAGCAAGACGGGGGCCGAGATTCGGGAGTAACTACACTGGGGGCATGACTTCCCCCGTCTCCCCCGCCTCCCTGCGTGGCCGCCTGCTGTTGCCGGGCGGCTCGCTCGTTTCCGGCACGCTGCACTTCGGCGCTGACATCACCGCGCTGGAGGAAGGGCCGGAGACGGGCGGCCCGCTGATTGTGCCGGGTTTCGTGGACACACACGTTCACGGCGGAGGCGGCGGCGACACGATGGACGGGGCGGAAGGGGTGCGAACCCTGGCGCGGCTGCACGCCCGGCACGGCACGACCACGCTGCTGCCGACCACCATGACCAACCCCTGGGAGCGGGTGCTCGCGGCGCTGCGCGGCGTGCGCGAGGTGATGGACGCGGGCGGCGTGCCGGGGGGGGCAGACATCCCCGGAGCGCATCTGGAAGGGCCGTTCATCAGCCCGCAGAGGTTGGGGGCACAGCCGCCCTGCACGCTCACGCCGACGCCGGAGCGGGTGCAGGAACTGCTGGCGCTGAACGTGATTCGGGCGGTGACGCTGGCCCCGGAAATCGAGGGGGCCACAGACGCGGCCCTGGCCTTTGCCGGTGCGGGCGTGCGGGTGGGCATCGGGCACACGGCGGCGGACGCCGAAACCACGGCGGCGCTCCTGCGGACCGTTCACGTGGCGGGCGGGCGCACGGCGGGCACGCACCTGTTCAACGCGATGGGCGGGATTCAGGGGCGCGAACCGGGCGTCGTCGGGGCGCTGCTGACCGACCCCCACGCCTTTGCCGAGGTCATTCTCGACGGCTTCCACCTGCACCGCCTGAGCTTCCTGCTCGCCCGCGCCGCCGCGCCGGAACGCGTCATGCTGATTACCGACGCGATGCGGGCCGCCGGACAGGGCGACGGGGAAAGCGAACTCGGCGGGCAGCCCGTCACCGTGAGTGGGGGCCGCGCCACCCTCGCCAGCGGCAGCCTCGCCGGAAGCGTCCTGACGATGGACATGGCCCTGAAAAATGCGGTGGCGGCGGGCATCCCGCTGGCGGAGGCGAGCCGGATGCTCAGCCTCGCGCCTGCCCGTTCGCTGGGCCTGAGCGACCGGGGCGAGCTGCGCGTGGGCCTGCGGGCCGACGTGGTGGTGCTGGACGAGGAACTGAAGGTGCGACAGGTCTACGTGGGTGGACGCTCCGTCGCTTTATAGCCGCAGGCAAAAAAAACTCCCCCCGAGCAAACGGGGGGAGCAGAAAGCGGAAAACGCTTAGAGGTTGCCCTTGAGGGTGCTGGCGACCTTGAAGGCGACCTTCTTGCCGGCGGGAATCTGGATCTTCTCGCTGGTGCCGGGGCGCACGCCGGTGCGGGCGGCGGTTTCCTTGACCGAGAGGGTGCCCAGGCCGGGCAGACCGACGCTCTTGCCGCTCTGCAGGGCGCTGACCACGGACTCCAGCATGGAGCTGATGGCTTCTTCGCTCTGCTTCTTGGTCAGGCCGGTCTGGTCGGCGACCATTTCGACCAGCTGGGTCTTGGCGACCTTGCCGCTGTCGGCGGCGCCACGCTTGGCGGCAGGAGCGGCTTTGGCAGCGGGAGCAGCCTTTTTGGCAGGGGCCTTAGCAGACTTTTTCGTCATGGTGAGCAGCATGACATATCTCATGGCGGCTGTGAAGGGGGGAACGGGGGATAGATGCCCTCTAGGACGCATACATTAAGGCCAGCTGGGCAAAAGTTGCCGCCAAAGCGGGCTTTCTCCGGATTTCCCCAAACGCGGATACCGAAATTTCAGTGCCAGGACGCCTTTTACGGCAGTTCGGCATGTTGTCGGCAGCGGAGGGACTCATGTCCCCCTCAGCGCGGCAGTGTATGAGGGAAAAATGAAGAACGCGTGTCTGTTGCCCCTCTCGCTGCTGACTGGCCTGCTGCTGACTGGGTGCGGCGCGAACCCGTCCTCGTCTGCTCCGGCCTCTACGCCGGGCACATCGGGACCTTTACCCCAGGCGAGCGAGTGTCGCCCGGCGGGTGCGCTGAGCTTCTCGGCGGTGGCTGTGACGGGCGAGGCGGCACCCCCCGGCAACTGGGCGACGCCCCACGTGCCCGGCGAGGTGCTGGTGCTCACGGGCCGTCGCCTGAGCGCCCAGGCGACCTCGGCGCTGGGCGGCGTGTCCACGCTGGCGGTGGCGGACGGATTGCTGCTGGCCCGGACCCCGGTGGGAGAGGCCGACGCCGCCTTTGCCCGTCGCCTGACGCAGGCGGGCTTGCAGACCCAGCCCAACTACCGCTACTTCTCGCTGGCGCCGAGCGACCCCGGCTTTCCCGGCAACCGGGGCGTGCGGGTAGGCGACCGGGCCTACCACCAGACCTACCTGACCCGCATCGGCGCGGCGCAGGCGTGGCAGACGCTGGACGCGGCGGGGCGCTCCAGAAACGGGGTGCTGACAGCGGTGCTCGACACCGGGGCGGACCGGCAGCACCCCGAGCTGGCCGGGCGGCTGCTGACCGGCTGCACCTTCGACAACCGGGGGGGCTTCACGGTGGGGGCGCCGGAAGTGTCGGCCAGCAGTTCGCAGGGGCGCGGGCACGGCACCGGCAGCGCGGGCCTGATCGGGGCGAACACCGACAACCAGGAGGGACTGAGCGGCGTGCTGTGGCGCGGCAACCTGTTGCCCGTCAAGGTGCTGGGGGATGACGGCGCCTCCACCGTTTCGCTGGTGGGCGGCCTGAACTACGCGGCGGCGCAGGGGGCGCGGGTCATCAACATGAGTCTGGGCGCCCCAGGCAAGCTGAGCGACCCGGTGCTCGACCGCGCCATCACGCAGGCGGCGCAGCGGGCGGTGCTGGTCGCGGCGGCGGGCAACACCAGTGGCGACGGCATCTATTTTCCTGCCAGCCACCCCGCCGTGATCGCGGTGGGCGCCCTGGGCCGCGAGGACCACCTCGCCTGCTACAGCGCCCGCCCCGGCGCGGCGAGCGGGTCACGCCAGCTCGACATCGTCGCGCCGGGGGGCAACGCGGGCACCCGCGACGGCGTGAGCACCAGCGGGCCGGGCTGCCTGGTGTCCGGTCCCGACGACCTGCTGACCCTGAGTGCCACCGACCAGGGCAGCTACGTGCTGCGCGCCGGAACCAGCGAGGCGGCGCCCCTGGTCAGCGGCGTCGCGTCACTGATGTGGGGGGCGAACCCGGACCTCAGCGCCGCCGAAGTCCGCGCCCGCCTGCTGGCAAGTACCCGGCAGGTCGGCACCCTGAAGATGCTCGACGCTAAGGCAGCGGTGGAGGCGGCCCTGAAGTAATACGGATTCCGCTTCATTCCTGCACAGTCGGGCCTATACAGTTGGGAAGGCACCGCCTGTGCATCCATATCGCGTAACCCGTATTTTTTCCTACTCGCATCCGCTCTGCTGCGCAGCTTTGCAAGTCAGATTGAATCTGAAACTACCAGATTCAATCGGAATCCGCCTTAAGGCTTTTGCCAGAAGGTGTCGAGGGCAGCCTTGACTTCAGGGAGCTTTTCCCAGTGCGGCAGTCCGTCGGTTCCGGCGATTCGCACCGCCTGCATGCCGGGCTGCTGGGTGAACAGCGGCAGGCGGTCGAATGAAACGAACCCGTCCTGGTCGTAAAGCACCAGCGTCGGGGTCTTGAGCGGGCGGTAGAGGTTCTGGTAGCCGTCGCTGTCAAAGAGGCGCCCACTCACGAAATAGAGCGGCGCGTACTTGGCTCCCGGCTGACGGCTGGTGTCCACGCTGTAGTCGATGACTTCGCCGGGGACCGGCCCCCGGAAACTGCGGCTGAGGAAATAGTGGACGCTGGGGCGCGTGCGCAGGGTGCCGTAGAGCAGGTCGTCTACCCGGCGCAGGCGCTGGTAGCGGCTCAGTCCGCCGTCGTCGGCGGTGGCCTGCTGCGACCCGCCCCTCGGCTGACCCAGACCGCTGGGGCTGATGAGGGCGAGACTGCGAATGCGCGGCTCCTGCAGGGCGGCGCGGGCGGCAAACTCGCTGCCGAGCGACAGGGCCACCACGTCCACCTCGGTGTTCAGTTCGGCCACCAGGGCCAGCAGAGCCTGCGTCATCAGCTCGGGGGCATAGGTGACGTCGGGACGGTCGCTCTGGCCGAAACCGGGCCATTCCAGAGCATAGACCGGACGCTGACCGGCGTAGGCGTTCCACAGGGGCCGGACCTCGTAGGCGCTGGCCGCAGCGTTGACGGCGTGGGTCAGAATCAGCGGACGCCCGCTGCCGCGCGGATCGGCGTAGTACCCCACGCGCCCGAAACCGGGAAGCGTCAGGAAGCGCTGCTCGCCACTGACGGCGGGGCGCAGGGTCGAAACGGCGGAGCTGCCCGGCTGGGCGGACGATTGAAGGGCAGGAGCGCAGGCGGCCAGAGCGGTGACCAGCCCTGCCAGGGCCAGACCCCTGAGAAGGACACGGCCCGTTCGTTGGGTGCGGGAGGGTTGCATTCGGCGTTGCATGAAATCATCTCCTTGGGGCTTGATTGTTGCTCCTGAAGCAAAAATCAGGCCACGACAAGTTTATTCCGCCCCGACCTTTCGCTCTTTTTCATCAGTAGCCCGGTGGTGCAAGGCCGATGTTCTGCACCTGGCCCGAAGCGGCGGCGCCCAGGCTGCATAATACGGATTCCGATTGAATCTGGTAGTTTCAGATTCAATCCGACTTGCAAAGCTGCGCAGCAGAGCGGATGCGAGTAGGAAAAAATACGGGTTACGCGATATGGATGCACAGGCGGCGCTTTCCCGACTGTGCAGGAATTAAGCGGAATCCGTATAAGGTAGGCAAAAGCTACACAACCCCGCTACAAAACACGACCCCCGGCCACTGGACCGGGGGTTTTTGCTGTGTGGGATGGTGGCGACAGAGAGACTTGAACTCTCGACCTCACGATTATGAGTCGTGCGCTCTAACCAGCTGAGCTACGTCGCCGAAGGTGGCTCGCCCCTCAAGGGTGCGGCGAAAAATCTACCACCCCCTCGCCCCCAGATCAAGCCCCCGTCCAGCGGCTCAGAGCTTCTTCCAGTTCCGCGCGCCACGGCATTGCGGGCTGGGCGCCCTCACGGCCACAGGCGAGGGCACTGCCCACCACCGCCCAGCGCAGCGCCGAGGCCAGAGCTTCACCCCGGCTCAGCGCGGCGACCAGCACACCGACAAAGGTGTCCCCCGCGCCGGTCGTGTCGCGCACCTGAACGGGATGGGCGGGCAGCTCGGTCCACGTCTCGCCACTCAACGCCAGGCAGCCGCGTTCCCCCAGGGTCACCACCACCGTCTGCGGTCCCAGGGCCTGAACATGGCGCAGGCACCCGCGCAGCTCTCCCCCGCCCGCCAGGGTTCGCAACTCGCCCTCGTTGACGACCAGCACGTCCACCTGCCGCAGCAGTTCGGCGGGCAGGGGGCGGGCGGGCGCCGCATTGAGCACCACCCGGGCGCCCGCCGACTTCGCCGCCTGAGCAGCGGCCAGCACAGTATCCAGCGGAATCTCCAGTTGCAGGACCAGCCAGCCCACTCCAGCCAGTGGGGGCACCCGTTCGGGCCTCAGCGTGGCATTGGCGCCGGACGCCACCACGATGCAGTTTTCGCCCGTTTCCGACACGCTGATAAACGCCGCGCCCGTAGGAGCAGGCACGCGCAGGGTCCAGTCCTGCACCCCACTTTCACGCAGCGAGGCGAGCAGCGGCTCGGCAAAGGGGTCCGTGCCCAGGGCACCGAAAAAGGCGACCTGACCCCCGGCGCGGGCGCAGGCCACCGCCTGATTGGCCCCCTTGCCGCCGGGCGCGGTGCTGTAGGCCTCGCCCAGCACGGTTTCGCCGGGCGCAGGCAGATGCGGCAGCCGCGTCACGAAATCGAGGTTGGCGCTGCCGACCACCACCACACGGGGCCGCGAGAGGTCAGAGGCGCTCGGCAAAGCTGGCTCCCGTACTTGCCCGCACGTCTTCCAGGGTGCTGCCGGGCATCAGTTCGGTGAGGGTCAGCCGCCCGTCCACGAACTCGAACACCGCCTGCTCGGTCATGACCATATCCACCACGCCCCGCGCCGTCAGCGGCAACGTGCATTCCCGGACGATTTTCGGCGTGCCGTCGGGGTCGGTGTGGTTCATCGTCACGATCAGGCGCCCCGCCCCGCTCGCCAGGTCCATCGCGCCGCCCACCCCCAGCAGCGGTTTGCCCGGCACCGCCCAGTTCGCCAGGTTGCCCGCCTCGTCCACCTGCAAGCCGCCCATCACGGCCACGTCCACATGCCGCCCGCGAATCATCCCGAAAGAATCGGCGGAGTCGAAATAACTCGCCCCCGGCAGGGCGGTCACCGGAATCTTGCCTGCGTTGACCGGGTACTCCATCGCGCCGCCACCTTCGGGGGCCGGGCCGACGCCGAGCATGCCGTTTTCGGTGTGCAGGTTGATGTTCATCTCGGGCGTGATCAGGTCGGCCACCAGCGTGGGAATGCCGATGCCGAGATTGACCACGTCGCCGGGGCGCAGTTCCTGCAAGGCGCGGCGAGCGATGTTCAGGCGGGCGTCGTCCACCTTTTTGGCGCTGGCCTTCACGTCGGCGCTGCTGCCCAGGTCCTCGGGGGTCAGGGTCGCCTGCACCAGATAATCCACGAACAGCCCCGGGGTGTGAACGTGTTCGGGCGCGATGTCGCCCACTTCCACGATTTCTTCGACTTCGGCAATCACGAGGTCGGCCGCCGTCGCCATCGCCCGGTTGAAGTTCTGCTCGGTCAGGCGGTACTGAAGGTTGCCTGCCCGGTCCGCCCGCCACGCCCGGACGAACGCCACGTCGCCGCGCAGCGCAGGCACGAACACCATGAGCTGGCCGCCCAGCACGCGGGCTTCGGCGTCTCCGGCGATCACGGTGCCCGCAGCGGTGGGCGTGTAAAAGCCGCCCAGTCCCGCGCCCCCGGCCCGCAGCGCCTCGGCCAGCGTGCCCTGGGGAATGAGCTGCACGTCGAGCTTGCCCTCCTGGTAAGCCTGTACCGCTTCGCGGTTGGAGGTGAAATAGGAGCCGATGGCCTTTTTGAGCTGTCCGTTTCTGAGCAGCCGCCCGCCGCTCAGCCCCGCTTCGCCCACGTTGTTGGCGACGTAGGTGAGGTCCCGCACGTCCGTTTCAGCGAGGGCGTGAACGAGGTGAACCGGGTTCCCGGTCATGCCGAAGCCGCCGACCAAGAGGGTCTGGCCGCTGTGAACCTTCTGCGCGGCTTCCTGCACGGTGATGACGGGAACGGCCTTCACGCTTCCACCCGCTCGATCAGCGCCGCCTCGCCCTGCCCGACACCCACACACAGGGTCGCCAGCCCGTAGCGTCCCTGCCGCCGCCCGAGTTCGTGGGTCAGGGCGACGATCAGCCGGGCGCCGCTCATGCCGAGAGGGTGGCCGAGCGCAATCGCGCCGCCGTTCACGTTCACCTTGCTCTGGTCGAGTTCGAGTTCGCGGATGCACGCGAGCGCCTGCGCCGCGAATGCCTCGTTGAGTTCGATCAGGTCAATCTCGTCCTTATTGATGCCAGTGCGCTCTAACAGCTTGCGGGTGGCGGGAATGGGACCCAGACCCATCACACGCGGCTCGACCCCCGCCGCCGCGCCGCCCACCCAGCGGGCCAGTGGCCTGATGCCGAGGGCCTGCGCCCGTCCCGCGCTCATCAGCACCAGCGCCGCCGCGCCGTCGTTGAGGCCCGAGGCGTTGCCCGCCGTGACCGTGCCGCCCTTACGGAAGGCGGGCCTGAGTCCGGCCAGCGTCGCCTCGTCGGTGGCGAGTTCGTACCCCTCGCCATTTTTCCGGATGCGGGGATGCTCGTCGGTGTCGAACACCGTCACTCCTTTGCGCCCCTTGATTTCCACCGGCACGATTTCGTCCCTGAATTTCCCGGTGTTGATGGCCGCCAGCGCCCGCTTCTGAGATTCGAGCGCGAAGGCGTCCTGGTCTTCACGGGTGATTTCGCCGCCCTTGTAGGCCCCTTCGCGGCTGCGCTCCACGATGTTTTCCGCCGTCTCCCCCATCGCTTCCAGCGGGAACATTTCCTGCATGGCCGGATTGGGAAAGCGCCAGCCGAGCGTGGTGTCGTAGGCGGTCACGTTGCCGTTGGCGAAGGCCTGCGCCCCCTTGGGCATCACCAGCGGGGCGCGGGTCATGCTCTCGGCGCCCCCCACCACGTACACGTCGCCGTCGCCGTTCCGGATGGCACGGGCGGCCATGTTCACCGCCGCCAGCCCCGAGGCGCACAGCCGGTTGACGGTCACGCCCGCTGCCGTATCGGGCAGCCCGGCGAGCAGCGCGGCCATGCGGGCGACGTTGCGGTTGTCCTCCCCGGCCTGGTTGGCGCAGCCGAAGATCACTTCCTCGATTTCCCCGGCAGGCACCCCACTGCGGGCCACCGCTTCCCGGATCACCAGGGCGGCGAGGTCGTCGGGGCGGACGCTGGACAGCGACCCCCGAATGGCGCCGATGGGCGTGCGGACGGCAGCGACGATCACCACGTCACGGTCTGAAATTGTGGACATGGGGGGCATTGTAGGATAGGCCCCGCAGAGCGGCGAACGGAGCAGCCGCCTGGACCGAACCGATGCTGCCAGCAGACGGCGGAACACGGAAAGGCAAGCCGCTCTCTAGACTCAGGGCATGAACTGGGAACCCTTACACCTTCAGGTCAAGCCAGTCGAGCGCGTCTGGGGCGGACAGCGCCTGGCCGAAACGTCGGAGCCAGTTGGTGAGCTGTGGGCCATCGGCGAAGACAACATGATCATGGCCGGGCCATTTCAGGGCCGCACGGTCGCGCAGCTCGCCGCCGATTTCCCGGCCGATGTGCTGGGCAGGGCGGCCAGGGACGACCGTTTTCCGCTGCTGATCAAGCTGCTTGACTGTGCCGACTGGCTGAGCTTGTAAGTGCACCCCGACGACGAGCAGGCTGCGCGACTGGAAGGTCCAGGTATGCTCGGCAAAACCGAGGCGTGGCACATCCTTGACGCCGCGCCCGGCGCCCGCCTGATTGCCGGCATTGTGCCAGGCACCCCAGCCGAGGACCTGCGCCGCGACATCCTGGCAGGGCAGGTGATCAACCGCGCTGTGTACCGGGAGGTCAGCGCCGGCGACTCGCTGATGATTCCGGCAGGTACCGTGCACGCCCTGGGGCCGGGCATCTTGCTCTATGAGGTGCAGCAGAGCAGCGGCCTCACCTACCGTATCTACGACTGGGACCGCCCGGCCTCTGCGGGCCGCGCCTTGCACCCGTCGCAGAGCGCCGAGGTGTCACGGCCCGTGACCGCCGAGCCGCAGCCCCTCTCGCCTGCACCCGGTGTGCAGGAACTGCTGCGCTGCGCCTACTTCGTGCTGGAACGCTTGGCCTCGGACCACACGCCGCTGGAGCGTGACACCGCCGCCCAAAGCTTCCATGCCCTGACCGTCATTCGTGGCAAGGCCACGCTCCACGTGCATGGCGCTTCCTGGACACTGAAACCTTACGAATCGGTCCTGCTGCCTGCCGGACTGGGCTGCTACACCCTGAACGGCGACTTTGAGGCGCTCAGCAGCCGCCTGCCTTAAGCGCCCCGCAGCTTCAGGAAGCCCTACAATCTCAGGAGACGGAGTCGAAACTGCGTACGCGCCGCACGGCCTCACCAAGGATGGCCGCCACCGCTTCGGGAGACTGCGCCTCCACGTAGACGCGCACGACCGGTTCGGTTCCCGACGCCCGGAACATCACCGAGGCGTCGCCTTCGAGGGCCAGCTTGACTCCGTCAGTGGCCTTGACTCCAGACACCACGTAACCGGCCATCTCGCCATATGTCTGCGCGGCTGTCATCAGGGCCGCCTTATCAAACGCAGGACTTAGGTGCAAATCGGCGCGGTCATAGACATGTCGAAAACCCACTTCCCGCTCAATGTCAGCAAACAGCTCATCGAGACTCTGCCCACTCGCCACAACCGCCTCGATCATCAGCAGGCTGTTGAGCAGGCCGTCGCGTTCGGGAATGTGCCCCCGTGAGGACAGCCCGCCGGATTCCTCGCCTCCCATCAGTACGGCCTTACTCTCGTCTTGCTGCCCTTCCAGAAAGGCGTCGGTGATGTATTTGAAGCCGACGGGCGTTTCCAGCAGTTCCAGACCGAGTGTTTCCGCCAGCAGTTCAGGTCAGGCACTACCCAAGTGAAGGGGTAAACAGCGTAAATGCTATTGATCACCCGCTGTAGCACCTCGGCACGGGCGCCGGGAATGGAGATCAGGGCCTAGGCAGTGCGCGGCGCGTTCAGGGCGTCGTCCAGAGTGCCGACGATAGGCACACCTTCGAGCAGGGTTCCATGCAGCGCGGGGTTATCGTCGTAGGCGACCACCGGATTAAGCCTATACGCCGGCTTGCTCCTGAGGTGGGCGATGGTCAAGGCGGCAGTTTGCCCAGCCCCGATGACACTGATAGAGCGCCCGTACTGCCCACCCCGGATCAGCAGGGAGCGCAGGCCATAGCGGATCAGCAGCGCGAGGACCAGAATCAAACCCCACTGGAGCACCAGACCAAGCGCACTGGGCGCCAGCTGGTGCACCGCAAAAGCCGCCGCCAACTGAGCGCCCAGCAGCTGCACGGTTCCGACCGTATGCAGTCGCAGCTCGGTCTGGGGCGAACGGCCGTAGCCGGGGTAGAGTCCCTGGTAGGCCCGCCACAGAATCCAGAAACCCACCCAGATCAGGCTGTCGCTCCAGTTCAGGGCCGGTCTGCCGGTGGCCCCCAGAAAGAGCGAAGTGAGCTGCAACGCCAGGGCGGCACTCAGCAAGTCACCCAGCACCAGCGACAGCGACTGTGGCAGTTCGGACAGGCGCAGGGCACGGGTACTGCGGTCAACGGAGACTCCCAGACCGGGCGAAGAGGACGAGCGCAGGCCCATGCCGTTACTGAGCGCCCTGTTTGCGCGGGCTGTAGCCGTAGCCGTAGCTGTAAGAGTCTCTACTGGACGCCGACACCTTATTGAGAATAAAGCCCAGCATGGGCAAGCCTGAGCCCTGAGCGCGGCGGATGGCCTGACGCACCATCTGCACACTGGTCCGCCCTTCTTCGGCGATCAGGAGGACGCCATCGACATGCTTGCCGAGCACCAGGCCATCGGCAATCGCCAGCAGCGGGGGGCTGTCGATCAGCACCAGGTCGTAGCCCGCGCTCCAGCGCGAGAGCAGGGTGCCCAGGTCGGCGCGGTTGAGCAGGGCGAGGCTGTCGTGCAGACCCGGACCGGCAGGCAGGACGTGAACGTTGGCTTCCGCTTCCATCACCTGCACGTGTTCAGGCTGCCGCAAGGCTTCCTGAAAGGTCCGAACACCACCCTCACCGCAGAGCTGTACCCAGCGATGTTCACGCTCGTACTTGTCCCAGACTTCCTGCTGGGCGCCGCGCCGGAGGTCAGCGTCAATGATCAGCACCCGCTGACCGCTGCTGGCCAGGCCGTCGGCCAGGGTGGCCGTCAGGCTGCTCTTGCCCTCGCCGGGCGCCGTCGAAGTGACCATGACGCGCTGTCCCTGCCGCTCCGAAAGTTGCGAAAGCAGATTGACCCGCAGAAAACCCACAGCCTCGTACAGTCCGGCAGCCCGCGCAGCCCGCACGATACCACTCATGACGATGTCGCGCTGACGTAGACGCGGGATATTGCCCAGCACTGGGAAGCCCAGTTGCAAGAGGTCATCCTCACCCCGCACGGTACGGTCAGTGACGGTCCGCAAAGCCGCCAGTCCGGTGCCCAGCAAGAGAGTCAACAAGCCCGCCAGAACGGCGTTGCGGGTCGGACGCGGCGCAACAGGCCGCAGTGGCTCGACGGCAGGAGCGACCAGTTCCAAGGAGCCTGCCACGCCCTCGGTCTGAATCGAAGTCTGTGCCAGGTTGCGCTGGGTATTTGCCCGCGCCGCAATCAGGGTCTGGCGGTCCACCTCGTCGAGATCCTCGGTAGCGAGCTGGCGGTCCACCTCGGCCAGCTGGGCACGCAGGCTGCGTTCGGCACGCTTCAGACTGCTCAGGGCACGGCCACGGTCCCAGTTGAGCAGCGACTGCGCCGCAGCGTCGGCCAGGACAGTTGCCGCAGCGGCACTGGGACCCTTGGCCGTCACCGTATAGATCCCATTGGCCGACAGGTCCAGTCGCGACGAGAGTTCGATGGTCCGCAGCTCACGTTCCTGCAGTTCCTTTTGCAGATCCGCGCTGATTTCCTGGCGGACCGCCTGAGGCAGCGCCGTGGTCTTTGCCACGCGGCGGATGATGTCTCGCATAACCACGGGGCCTTGTAGGGCTTCTTGCAGGGTGCCTTCTGGCAGCGTAGACGCCCGGACCAACGACTCGCCGGCACCCGGAATGCCACTGGTCCCGGCCGTGACCAGACTCGACGAGCTCTCGTACACGTCTGGCTGCGACTTGGACCAGAAATAGACCGCTGGGGTCACAAGGGCCGTTGTCAGCAGAATCCAGGGCAGGCGACGCCGAATACCCTCCCATAGGGCGCTGAGTTCGATTTCCTGCTCAGCATTCTCAATGGGCAGGTCACTGTTCGAAGGTGAAGGGTTGACTTTTTGAGAGGCGGTCACGCGAAACGCTCCAGTTCGGGGTGGGCTTTGAGTTGCTGAACGACTTTCTTGATGTCCTGGGTGCGGTCCTTGCGCACCACCAGCGTCACATCCTCGGCCCGCACCACCACCACATCGTCGAGGCCGCTGGTGGCGATCAGGTCATCGCCGTTGGTGGTGTACAGGATGGCACCGCCGGTATCGAGTCCGACATGGCGGCCCACAGCCACATTGTCTACCTCCCCCTTGAGCAACCTTTCCAGGGCGTTCCAGTCACCCAGATCGTCCCAGCCGAACTCGGCAGGAATGACGACCACCCGGTCGGACTTTTCCAGAATGGCATAGTCGATACTGATTTTTTCCAGCTGGGGAAAAATCTCACCAATGCACGCACGCCGCGCAGAGCTGGCCTCGACCGACATGGCCTGACGCAACTGTGCATAAAGCTGCGGCTGGTGCTGCTCGAACGCGTCCAGGATGCTCCGCACGCACCAGATGAACATGCCGCCGTTCCAGGTGTAGCGCCCAGTGTTCAAAAATGCCTGCGCAGTCGCTGCATCCGGCTTTTCAGTAAAGCGCGTGACAGAGAACGCGGGCAACTCACCCGGGTGCAAGACTTCACCCTGCTGAATATAGCCGTAGCCGGTAGATGGAAAAGTGGGAGTGATGCCCACCGTCACCAGTCGTTCAGATGCCTGCGCCACCTCGATCGCCCGCCCGATCACACGCTCGAAGGCCACAGCGTCTGTGATCCGGTGGTCTGCCGGAAAAACCCCCATTACAGCCTGGGGATTGTCGCGGGCAACCCAGAGCGCGGCATACAGGATAGCGGCGGCAGTATCCCGCGCCATGGGCTCGACCAGCAGGTTCTCGATCGGCATCTCGGGCAACTGCTCCAGCACCTGAGAGCGGTAATCGTTGCCAGTCACAACGACCACCCGGTCTCCGCCTCCACTGAGCCTTGCGAGGCGGTCACTGGTGGCCTGTAACAGACTACGCCCCGACTCATCCAGGGTCAGAAACTGTTTAGGCCGGTGCCGACGTGACAGTGGCCAGAAGCGTTCACCGCTCCCCCCTGCCAGAATGACTGGAATGAAGTTACTCACCTAAACGGCTCCCCTGGGCAGGACGGCTACATTGCATCAGCTAAGTCTAATCCATGAAACACTTGAGCTATCAACAACAAGCTCTCATAGATGAGTCAGTTTCGTTCGTGCGACTGATTAATCACGCGAGTTCCACCAGGCTGGCGTCACTGATAGTGAGTTTATGGGTCTTGGGGAGCGTGCGGCCCCCGCGCACCTGGGCTTTGACTCCGATCAGGCAGTCCTGCATGCGGGTCTGGACGTTTTCGATGACGACCCCCGAATCCACCGAACTGTGTTCGATTTCGGCGTTGCGGATGACGGTGCCGCGGCCGATGCTGGTAAACGGACCGATGTAAGCGTCCTCGATCAGCACGTCCTCACCGAGAATCACGGGGCCTACGATTTTGCTGCGCACCACCCTCGACGAGGCGGGGACGATCACGCGCCCCGTGATTCGGGAACCCTCCGTATCGCCCTGAATGTCCGTCTCGATCTGCTCGAGCAGCAACCGGTTGGCATCCAGCAGGTCCGCCGGGCGCCCCGTGTCTTTCCACCAGCCCTTCACCCGTTGCCCCAGGACCGTTCCCCCACGGTCGATCAGGCCCTGAATCCCGTCGGTGATCTCGTACTCGCCCCGCGCCGAGGGGGGCATGCCGTCGAGCACCTCGAAGATCTGGGGCGTAAAGCAGTACAGGCCCGCGACGGCGAGGTTGCTGGGCGGGTCCTTGGGCTTTTCCACCAGACGGGTAATGACCTCGCCTTCCAGCTCAGCCACCCCAAAGGCCGTCGGATCAGGCACCTCGACCAGGGCGATCAGCGCCGCCGGACGCTTGTGCCGGAAGCTTTCGACAAAGGGCCGGGCGCCGAATTCGAACAGGTTGTCTCCCAGGTAAACGCAGAAATCGTCCTGCCCCACCCACTCCCGGGCGGTGAGGACCGCGTGCCCCAGACCCAGCTGCTCGTGCTGGTTGATCAGTGTCAGCTGCACGTCCTGCATTTCACGCACGGCGTGCTGGATTTCATCACGGGTGATGTCGGAGACCACGATGCCGATCTCGGTGATTCCAGCAGCCGCCAGAGTCCGAATCGCGTGCCGGATGATGGGTTGCCCCGCCACCCTGAGGACTGGCTTGGGGCGGGTAAAAGTCAGTGGGCGCAGACGGGTGCCCAGGCCAGCCGCCGGAATAAGAGCTTTCATCAACGCTAATTTTAGAGCCTGACCTCAAGTCGGCAAGTTATGTTTAGAACATCTCAATGAGAGCTTGAGCACGTTCACTGGCAGAGGTCCGGGCGCTCAGTCTGTTCCTGCAGGACCTCATACTCATGAGTTGCATTTATGCAGCCTGCCCAGTTTTTGCTGACAGCAACGCCATTTCAGCAGCATCCAGGCGGTAAAGGGCCGCAAGGAGCGTGCGGCGGACGACGTGCGGCATGAGGACGAGGCGGACTTCCTCCCCTGCTTCCCTCAGGGTCAGGCACCAGGCTGGGCGCTGCCCCCCTGTCATCCCTGCCCTGAATTGCTGGTAGAGGGCCAGAGAAATGCTAAGCCACACGAGAAAGATCCAATTGTCGATGCCCGTCTCCGTTCGGAGACGGGTTTCCTTTAGTCCAAAGTCATGCTTGGCCGATTTGAAGAAAGACTCGATGAGCCACCGTCTTTTGTGGCGTCTGGTCAGTGTTCGCGCCGTTCCCGGTTGCGTGTCAAGCACGTAGAAACGCTTCATCTTGTCGTTGCGCGGCAAGTCCACCCAGGACACATAGAGGGGCACCCCCGGTAAACCGGCCAGTTCAACACATTCGCCGCGCCCTGCCTCCTTGAGTTGACGACCATCAGCCAAGAGGAGGTTAGACCGGCCACCGATACTGATGTGCTCAAACCCCCACCAACGCAGCAAATCCAGTGCATCTGCGCTGTAGAAGCCCGAATCCATCACCAGGAACTGAGGGAGATCTCCCCAGAGATAGGGGTGAAAGCGCCGGATGAGCTTCAGGGCCAACTGGATCGGTGTTTCTTCCTGTGCTGGGTCATAGATGGCGTGGCCCATCGGAAAGCTGAGCTTTCCGATGCTGACGTGGATGACGACGAGATGGAGACCGAACACACCGTTGTAGGTTCGCGTGTACGGGAGGCTCTTTCCCGTTTTCTCGATGCTGGTCAGGTCCACCCGAATCACCAACCAGGGTTTTTGACCACGCAGACGGTCATAAGCAGCACGGAGAGCCTTCACTTGGAAGCGCAGACGCGCTTTTTCCAGTGGTTGGGTGTTCATTGTATTGAGCAGTCGGCTGACAGTGCTGGGTGAGCAGGTCTTGACCTGACGGAGTTGCTTGCGACTTCCCCCTTCGAGAAACATGCTCAAGGTGCCCTCGAACGTGCGCCATTTCGTCGGGGTCAATTCGGCCTCCAGGGCGCGGTAGAATTCCTGTACGTCTGGGAGCGAGTTTTTCTTTTTGGTCACGCAAGACAGAAAAGCACGTCCCAGACGTGCTTATTGGGACTATTCACTCAATGCAACTCATGAGTCATACGGATTCCGCTTAATTCCTGCACAGTCGGGAAAGCGCCGCCTGTGCATCCATATCGCGGAATCCGTATTTTTTCCTACTCGCATCCGCTCTGCTGCGCAGCTTTGCAAGTCGGATTGAATCTGAAACGACCAGATTCAATCGGAATCCGTATCATACGGAGTCCATCTGCTCCCTACACACCCGAACCCATATCAGTACTTCTGCGCCACGGTCTTGGTCTGAAGGAACCAGAACAGGTAGTCGGGGCCGCCGACTTTGGCATTCGTGCCGCTCATGCCGTAGCCGCCGAAGGCGTGGGTGCCGGACAGCGCCCCGGTGCATTTGCGGTTGAGGTAGAGGTTGCCCACATGCATCAGGCGGCGGGCTTCGGCCAGTTTGTGCGGGTCGCGGGAGTAGAAAGCGGCGGTCAGGCCGTAGTCCGAGTCGTTGGCGAGGTCAATCGCGTGCCGCCAGTCTTTGGCCTTGGCGAACGCCAGCACGGGGCCGAAGATTTCTTCCTGAAAGAGCGGGTCTTTCGCGTCCACATCGGCAAAGATGGTCGGCGGAATGTAGTTGGCTTGCGCCTCGCCGCTGCCTTGCACCTGCGCTTCGGTGCCACCCGTGACCAGCCGGGCGGTCTTTTTGCCGTTTTCGATGTACTGGCGAATGCGATCCGCGCTGCCCGCGTGAATCACGGGGCCGACGGCGGCGTTGTCTTCGGGGAGGCCCAGCTTCAGCGCCTCGGTCAAGGTCTTGACCTTTTCGAGCAGCGCGTCATAGATGCTTTCCTCGGCCACGACGCGGCTGCACGCGCTGCATTTCTGACCGCTGTAGCCGTAGGTGGCGGCGACGATGCCCGCAGCGGCGGCGTCCAGGTCGGCGTCGGCGCACACCACCGTGGGGTCTTTGCCGCCCATTTCGGCAATCACGCGCTTGAGGAACTTCTGGCCCGGCTGCACCTTCGCCGCCCGTTCGTAGATGCGGCACCCGATTTCGCGGCTGCCCGTGAAGGCCACCATGCGAACGTCCTTATGGTCTACCAGCGGGTCGCCCAGCACGTCGTCCGCGCCGGTCAGGAACTGGATGGTGTCTCGCGGCAGTCCGGCCTCGAACAGCAGCCGAATCAGCAGCCAGGACGACAGCGGCGTTTCGCTGGCGGGCTTCCAGACCACCGTGTTGCCCGCCGCCAGTGCGCCCAGGCTCATGCCCAGCGGAATGGCCGACGGATAGTTCCAGGGGCTGATGACCGCCACCACGCCCAGCGGTTCGTACACGGTGGTGACGTGCTCGTCGGACATGGGATAGACGGGTTTGCCCTCCGCCCACTTCAGCGTCTCGCGGGCAAAGACCTCGAAATGGTCCACGCACTCGGCAATTTCGCCGTCGGCTTCGGCCCAGTTCTTGCCGTTTTCCAGGCTCATCACGGCGTTGAGTTCCATGCGGCGCGCGCGGACGAGTTGCGCGGCCCGCAGGAAAATGGCGGCGCGTTGCAGTGGGTCGGAAAAACGCCAGCCCTCGAACGCCTTGTTCGCGGCGGCCACAGCTTCGTTCAGCTGGGCAGCGGTGGCGTTCTGAAACGACCACAGCTTTTCGCCCGTCGCGGGGTTGGTGACGGTAAACGTCCCGTCGCCCTGCACTTTCTTGCCGTCCATCAGGAGCGGAAACGTCTTGCCCGCATAGTCGGCGCGGGCTTTGGCGTAGGCGGCCTTCTGCGCGGCAGCGACGGCGGGGTCAGCGAAGTTGAAATAGGGTTCGTGCTCGAAGGGGAGCAGGCCGTGGAGGAGGGTGGATGGGGTCATGGGTGCCTCGCTTTGCTCGGTGTTGATGGGTGATGGGTTCGGCCTGACGGCCTGATGGATGATGGAAGGCAGGAAATCGAACAATGGGTGACAGGGACGGTGTTTTTCTCCATCATCTATCACCCATCATCCATTTCCCTCACTTCATGGCTTCGAACGTCCGGCGCATCATCTCCAGCCCTGTCGCCGCTTCCTCTTTCGTCAGAATCAGGGGCGGGCTGATGCGGATGACGGCCTCGCCGCAGTCGAGGTTCAGCAGACCCTTTTCGAACATGTCCATGCTGGCGCGGTCACGCAGCGCACCGTCAGGGCTGCCGTCGGGTTTCACGAATTCAATGCCGATAAACAGCCCCTTGCCGCGCACGTCCCCGATGAAGGGGAAGTCCTGCCCCATCTTTTTCAGTTCGGCCATGATGTACTCGCCCACCTCGGCGGCGTTGTGCATCAGGCTTTCGCCGCAGCCGTCGTGCTTGACTTTGCCTTCCAGCAAATCCAGCGTGGCGTGCGAGGCCGCCGCCGCCACCGGGTTGCCGCCGTAGGTACTGCCGTGCGAGCCGACGGGCCACGTCATCACGCTTTCTTTCGCCAGCAGCGCACCCAGCGGCATCCCCGACGCGATGCCTTTGGCACTGGTGATGATGTCGGGCTGCACGTCAAAGTGCTGGAAGGAGAACATTTTCCCCGTGCGGCCCATTCCGGCTTGCACCTCGTCGAAAATGAGCAGGATGCCGTGCTTGTCGCACAGCTTGCGCAGGCCGGGCAGAAAGTCGGCGGGCGGCACGATGTACCCGCCCTCACCCTGCATGGGTTCCACGATAATTGCCGCCACCTCGTCGGCGGGCAGAATGCCCACGAACAGGCTTTCGATGTGCTCCAGCACCGCCTGACCGCAGGTTTCGGGGGTGCTGCCCAGCGGCGGGCGGAAGGGGTTGGGATAGGGAACGTGGCTCACGGCGGGCAGCAGCGGGCCGAAGCCGCGCTTGTACTTGGTTTTGCTGCCCGTCAGCGTAATCGCGCCATACGTGCGCCCGTGAAAGCTGCCCATCGTGGAGATGATGTGCTGGCGGCCCGTGTGGTTGCGGGCGAGCTTGACGGCGGCTTCCACCGCTTCCGCGCCGGAGTTGGAGAAGAACACGCGCCATTTCTCGCCGGGCTTCTCCACATGCTTGACCAGACGCTCGGCCAGACTGGTGGTGATTTCCTGCGGGTAGTCGGTCAGGCAGACGTGGGTAAACTTCTCGATTTGCTTTTGCACCGCCTGAACGACATGCGGGTGGGCGTGCCCGGTGGTGCTCACAGCGATGCCCGCGAAGAAGTCCAGCATGGTGTTGCCATCCACATCGGTCAGCCACACGCCTTCGCCATGGTCGGGCACGAAGGGGTAGGGGCGCATGTAGGACGTGGAGAGGTGCTGCTTGTCGCGGGCGATGATGTCGGCGGATTTGGGGCCGGGGAGGGGAGTCTTGAGGACGGGTTGACGGGGTTTGGTGGCGGTGGTCATAGGAAAACCTCCTTGAACAGGAAACGAGCGAGGATGGAATGAAATTCGGCAGCGGCGTCCCGCTGCGTCCAGTGTCCGGCGTGGGGAATGGGGTGCAGTTCCGCGTTGGGCATGTCGGCGAAAGCCTGCGCAACGTCGCGGTACGGAATGGTGAAGTCTTCGAGGCCATGCACGACGACAATCGGCATGGTCAGGCGGCGCAGGTGTGGAGCGAACACCGTTTTCAGCCCCTTTGAGCCGGGAACCATCTCGGAGCGTTGAAAATCGTTCCAGGCCGGGGTGCTGCGGCGCATGGCCTGGGCCACCATGCCCCGCAGTTCGGGCGTGCGGGCGGCAGGATTTTTGAGGATGCCCCGGAGCGTCAGGTCGAGCAGGAGCGGCGAAGAGCTGAGGGCCAGATTCAGCCACTGCGGTTGCGGCAAGTGCACCCAGGCTGTCGCCAGACGCCCGCCGGGGATGAAGGAGGACAGGCCGTAAGCCCCCACCAGCGCCAGCCGCTCCACTTTCTCCGGGTGGCTCAGGGCCACGGCGAGCGCTGCGCCACCCCCCAGTGAAATCCCGCCCAGGATGACTTTTTCAAGGCGGAGAGCCTCCAGCAGTTCGGTGACGGTGGCCGCCAGAACATCCAGCGTGACCGACTCCTGCGGGAAGGGACTCTCACCGTAACCGGGGAAATCGGGGGCGATGACGTGAAAACCCAGCGCGGCCAGCTGGTGCAGGGTCGGTTCCCAGGAAAGCCGCGCGTGGTCTACGCCCCCACCGTGCAGCAGGACGACAGGCGGGTTTCCGGTCCGGCCCATCTCCCACACGCGCACGCGGGTGCGGTCAAGCTTCACGTCCCTGGAACGCATCTCCGCCGTTTCTCCTCAGTCCCCGCTCACAGGCTGCGCCACCTGCACCATCCCGTCGGGCGCGGTGTCGCTGACGCCGCTGGTTATGTCGCCCCTGTTCCCCGCGCCGATGCCGTGCGCGGCCCACTTGTCCTCGCGGCTGTTCAGGCGGTGCTGAATCGCGCCTTCGCGCTGGCGGCTCTCGCTGAATTCCTTCGGCTCGATGGAGATGCGTTCGCCTTCCATCAGGCCGTAGATGCCGCTCTGACCGGGTTCCTTGCGAATCCAGTCCTCGGGAATCGCCATGTCGGGGCCGGTGTAATCGGCGGGTTCGGAGTAGGCGGCGATATAGCCCTCGAAGTTGCGCAGAATCAGTTTTTCGGGGCTGTGCGAGAGCACGTAGTTGGGCGCGACGGGAATCTTGCCGCCGCCGCCGGGGGCGTCCACGACGTAGGTCGGCACGGAATAGCCGGAGGTGTGCCCGCGCAGGCTTTCCATGATTTCCAGGCCCTTGGAGACGGTGGTGCGCAGGTGGCCCGCCCCGTGCACGAGATCGCACTGGTAGATGTAGTAGGGCCGCACGCGGATTTTGACGAGTTCGCGCACCAGCTTTTGCATGATGACGGGGTGGTCGTTCACGCCCCGGAGCAGCACGCTCTGGTTGCCCAGCGGCACACCCGCGCGGGTCAGGCGGTCGCAGGCGTCGGCCACTTCGGGGGTGATTTCCTTGGGGTGGTTGACGTGGATGTTCATCCAGAGGGGATGATGCTCGGCGAGGGTGTCGCACAGTTCCTGGGTCACACGCATGGGCATGAACACGGGCACGCGCGTGCCGATGCGGATGATTTCGATGTGCTCAATCTTGCGCAGTTCGCTCAGCAGGCGGCCCAGCACCTTGGGCGCGAGCGTGAGCGGGTCGCCGCCGGAGAGCAGCACGTCGCGCACCTGCGGGGTGTTTCGCAGGTAATTGAGTTGCGCCTCGTACTCGGCGGGGTTGAAGGTCTCGGCAGGGTCGCCCACGATGCGCGAGCGGGTGCAGTAGCGGCAGTAGCTCGCGCACTGGGTGGTCACCAGCATCAGCACGCGGTCGGGGTAGCGGTGAACCAGCCCCGGCACCGGCGAGTGCTTATCCTCCGCCAGGGAGTCCTCCATCATGGAGGTGAAGGGCTGCAACTCCTCTTCTGTCGGGATGACCTGACGCCGCACGGGGCAGGTGGGGTCGTCCCTGTCCATCAGGCTGGCGAAGTAGGGCGTGATGTCCAGCCGGAAGATGCCCTCGGCGGACGCGCCCCGGAACTCGGACTCGGTGAGGTTCAGGACTTCCTGCAACTCCGCCACAGAGTTGATGCGGTTTTTGAGTTGCCATTTCCAGTCGTACCACTGCTCGTCGGGTACGTCCTTCCATTTCTCGGCGCGGTGACCACGCGGCAGCATCTGCTGGGCGCGGACGGTGGACTGGGGGTGAAGCGGGCGGGCATCGGGCATAGGAAACCTCCGGGCCGGGGCAGCGAAGGGGGCGATCCCGGCCTGACTCGCAGGGAGAAGCGTTGTGAATTCCTGGCAAGTGTAAGGCAGCCTCCTATCGTTTGTAAAGCCCAGCTTAAGAGGGCGGCTTCGGAGCTTTGCAAGTCGGCCCGGATGGTCGGGGTGACAAGTGGGCCTTGCCAGCGGCGTTCGTATCAGTTCCCCGGCTCGATGCCCAGCTCCGCCAGCACCTCCGCCGTGTGCTGCCCGGGCGTGGGCGGGCCTCGCCGCACCGGGAGACTCTCGCCGCCGAACCGCCAGGGGGGTGAGGTGACGGTGGTTTCCCCGAGGGAGGCGTGAGGTACCCGGACCGCCACCCCCCGCGCCTGGACGTGGGGGTCTTCAAAGACCTCGTGCATGTCGTTGACCGGGCCGCAGGGCACGCCCGCCGCGTTCAGCCGCTCGCTCAGTTCGGCGCGGGTCAGCCCCAGCAGGGCAGGAAACAGCTCGGCATTCAGGGCCTCGCGGCAGCGGACGCGGCCCTCGTTGGTGGCGTAGAGCGGATTGGCGGCCAGCGCCGTAAAGCCCAGCGCGGCGCAAAACCGCGCCCACAGGCTGTCGTTGCCCACCGCGAGGTTGATTCGGCCATCCGCGCAATCGAAGGTGCCGTAGGGAACGATGCTGGGGTGGTCGTTGCCCTGCGGCCCCGGAATCTGCCCGCCCGTCAGGTAGCGGCTGACCTGGCTGGTGCCGAGGGAAATGACCCCTTCGAGCAGGTTCACGTCCACCCGGGCACCCTGCCCGGTGCGCTCGCGCTGATAGAGCGCCGCCAGAATCGCCTGGGTCACGAGCGCCCCGGCGAACACGTCGGCCACCGCGACCCCGACCCGCTGCGGGGGGCGGCCCGGCTCGCCGTTGTAACTCATGAGGCCGCCCAGGCCCTGGGCAATCACGTCGTATCCGGCACGGTCCCGGTAAGGGCCGTCCAGCCCGAAGCCCGAGATGCTCGCCAGAATCAGCCGGGGAAAGCGGGCGCGGAGTGCCTCCCATCCGAAGCCCAGGCGGTCGAAGGCGCCGGGCCGGAAATTTTCCACCACGATGTCCGCCGTGCCGAGCAAAGCCCACGCCGCTTCCAGGTCCGCCTCGCGGCGCAGGTCGAGCAGCACGCTGCGCTTGTTGCGGTTGACACTCAGGAAGTAGGTGCTTTCGCGGGCCTCGCCCCGCCCCTGGTACGGCGGCCCCCAGGCGCGGGTGTCGTCGCCCTGGGGCGGCTCCACCTTGATGACGTCGGCGCCGAGGTCGCCCAGCAGCATGGTGCAGTACGGTCCGGTCAGCACCCGGGTAAAGTCGGCCACCCGGACGCCGGAGAGCGGAAGGCCAGCGGAACAAGGCGCGGAAGAAGGCTCAGTCATATGGGGACCCCTCAGAGACAGCTCGGTGACAGCTCGGTTCGGATGCCGGGCAGTCTACGCCTGCGCCCGGCCCCGGCAGCGCCCCGTTCTTATACGGATTCCGCTTAATTCCTGCACAGTCGGGCCTATACAGTTGGGAAGGCGCCGCCTGTGCATCCATATCGCGGAATCCGTATTTTTTCCTACTCGCATCCGCTCTGCTGCGCAGCTTTGCAAGTCGGATTGAATCTGAAACGACCAGATTCAATCGGAATCCGTATTACTCCCCCTCCCCCGCCAGCACGTCCTCCAGAAGGGCCGGGAGGTCGTCCGGCGCGTCGAAATGGTGGCGTCCGGGTTGTTGCCAGAGCCGGGTGCGGGGCCAGTGTTCGGCCAGGCGGCGCGACTGTGCCAGAAACGACGCGCTTTCCAGGTCGCCCACCGCCGCCAGAAACGGCGCGTGGGTGGTGGGAGAAGCGTGCAGCGGGCTGAGGGCGAAGGCCTCCTGCTCGGTCAGGCGCAGGTCGGGCTGCAACTCGGTGCGGCGCAGCGGCGCGAGGTCGTACAGGCCGCTGATGCCGATGCTGGCGGTCAGCCGGGGCGCGCGGAGGCCCTCGGCGGCCCAGTCGGTGCTGTGAATCATGGCCGTCAGGTGCCCGCCCGCCGAGTGCCCCGCCACCACCAGCGGTCCCGGACAGGCCTGCGCCAGCGCCGACGCCGCCACCCGCGCCTGCCGCACGATGTGGCGCAGCGCAACCGCCGGGGCGAGGTCGTAGCTCATGACGGCCACCCGCCACCCCCGCGCGAGCAGCGCAGGCGCGACATACGAAAAGTCGTCCTTGTAAAACGCCAGCCAGTACCCGCCGTGAATGAACAGCAGGGTGCCCGCCGCAGCCCCGGAAGGCCCGAACAGGTCCATCGTCTCGTGCTCGCCGGGGCCGTAGCGCAGCAGCCGGGGCGGGTGCTCACGCCGGACCTGAGCGCTCCGCTCCGCCCAGGCCGTGAAATAGGCCCGGGCGTCAGGCACCCGCTGGCTGGGCATGTACTCGGCGTTGACGGCAGGGTCGAACAGGGCTGGGTCAAACGGGTCTGGGTCAAACGGGTCTGGGCCGAACAGGTGCGGGCCGCTCATAGGTGGGTTCTCACGTCCCACAGTTCGGGAAACAGCACGGTGTCCAGTGCCTCGCGCAGGTAGCCCACGCCGCTGGTGCCGCCCGAACCGCGCCGGAAGCCGATGGTGCGCTCCACGGTGGTCAGGTGGTTGAAGCGCCAGCGCCGGAAATTGTCCTCCACATCCACCAGTTTCTCGGCCAGCTCGTACAGGTCCCAGTGCCGCTCGGGGTCGCGGTAGACCGTCAGCCAGGCGTCCAGCACGGCGGGGTCGGCCACGTAAGGACGGGACACGTCGCGCCCCAGCACCTCTGCGGGCACGTTCAGCCCCCGCGCGGCGAGCAGGCGCAGGGCGAGGTCGTAGACGCTGGGGGCGTGCAGGGCCGCCAGAAGTGGCCCGTGCAGGTCGGGACGGTGGGCGTGCGGCCCGAGCAGCGTGGGGTTACGGTTGCCGAGCAGAAACTCGACCATCCGGTAGTTCTGCGACTGAAACCCCGACGCCTGCCCGAAGGCGCTGCGAAACTGGAGGTAATCGGCGGGCGTCATCGTCCTCAGCACGTCCCAGGCGGCGGTGAGCTGCTCCTGGGCGCGGACGACGCGGGTGAGCATCTTCAGCGGCGCGTCGGTGATGCCGCCTTCCAGCAGGGCCATCGCCGCCTGCAACTCGCGCACGATGAGCGACAGCCAGACCTCGGAGACGTGGTGAATGGCGATGAACAGATGTTCGTCGTGGGCCTCCGTGACCGGCTGGTGCGCCGAACGCAGCTCGTCGAGGTGCAGGTAATCGCCGTAACTCAGCGAGCGGCTGAAGTCGCGGTGCGCCTGCTCCGCCGAGTGTTCGGCCGGGACACCCTCACCCGGCCCGAAGGGGCAACCGGACCCGCCGCTCACGCCCGCTCCCCAGTCTGCTCGTTCAAAACGGCCTCTATGCCGGCCACCGCCCGGCCCACATCCTCGTGCGAGAGGTACAGCGGCGTGAACCCGAAGCGCAGGATGTCCGGCGTGCGGAAATCTCCGATGACGCCGCGCCCGGTCAGCCGCGCCATGACCCGCCGGGCGTCGGGGTGGCGGTAGCTGACCTGACTGCCGCGCTCGGCATGGGCAAGGGGGGTGACGAGTTCCAGCGGGTGCTGGCGCGTCAGCGGCTCCATCAGCCGGATAAAGGTGTCGGTCAGCGACAGCGACTTCTCGCGCAGGGCGGCGAGGTCCACGTCCCCGAACACGTCGAGCGCGGCGTCGAGGGCGCTCAGGCTCAGCACCTGCGGCGTGCCCACGACGAAGCGCCGGGCGCCGGGGGCCGGGGCGTACTGCCGGGCCATCTCGAAGGGGTCGGCGTGGCCCATCCAGCCGCTCAGCACCACCTCGGCCCGGTCCAGGTGCCGCCCGGCCACGTACAGAAAAGCCGGGGCGCCGGGTCCCCCGTTGAGAAACTTGTACCCGCAGCCGATGGCGAAGTCCGCGCCCGCCCCGCCGAGGTCCACCGCAAAGGCCCCCGCCGAGTGCGCGAGGTCCCACACCGTCACGATGCCGTGGGCGTGGGCGGCGGCGGTGACCGCACGCATGTCGAGCCTGCGTCCGGTGCGGTAGTCCACCTCGGTCAGCAGGAGGGCGCCCACGTCGTCCGTGAGGTGGTCGGTGATGGCGTGGGCGGGCGCGGTCCGCACCTCCACGTCGCCCAGCAGCCGGGCAAGGCCCTGCGCCACGTACAGGTCGGTGGGAAAGTTGTCGGCGTCGCTGAGAATCACCCGGCGCCCGGAAAGCCGCAGCGCCGCCGCGAGCGCCTTGAAGGTGTTGACGCTGGTGGAGTCGCCCACCGCCACCTCCTGAGGCTGGGCGCCGATCAGTGGCGCGAGTTTGGCGGCCACCCGGTCGGGCAGGGCCATCCAGTCCTGGGCGGCCTGCGCGCCCCGGGTCCACGAGCCGATCAGGTGCTGGCCCCACTCCTGGGTCGCCACCTGCGCCAGCCGCGCCGGAACATGCCGGGGCAAGGCGCCGAGGCTGTTGCCGTCGAGATAGACCACGTCGGCGGGCAGGTCGAACTCGGCCCGCTTGTGCGCGAGTGGGTCACGGGCGTCGAGCGCGGCCAGAGACGGGCCGGAAAGGGAAAGGTCGCTGAGGGGAGGCAGTCGGGTCATGGCAGGCTCCTGAGAAAAAGAGGGAAACGGGGGGGGACAGGCGGGAGCGCCGCCCCTCGCCACACCTGTCCCAGAGCGCTGCACCACCATGACCGGACCGCCCGCACGATGGCGTTGGCCGCCCGGCGAGCGGGAGCGAACGCGCACGTAGACATGCCGTGAATATATCCGCCTGTGTCCGGCCTGCCCGGTCACTCCAGCGCGTTTTGCCCGGTCAGGTCGCGTCCCACGATGAGGGTGTGGATGTCGTGGGTGCCCTCGTAGGTGTCCACCGTTTCGAGGTTGAGCATGTGGCGAATCACCGGGTACTCGGTGGTGATGCCGTTGCCGCCGTGAATTTCGCGGGCCATGCGGGCACCTTCGAGGGCCACGCGCACGTTGTTGCGTTTGGCGACGCTGACCTGCGCGTAGTTCATCTGGCCGGCGTCCTTGAGGTTCCCCAGGCGCCAGGCGAGCAGGCTGCCGAGCGAGTGCTGCGTCGCCATCCAGGTCAGTTTTTCCTGCACGAGTTGCCGGGCGGCGATGGGCCGACCGAAGGTGGTGCGGCTGCCCGCGTAGTCCAGGCTGGCGCTCAGCACGCTTTCGAGCGCCCCCATCGCGCCCCAGGCGATGCCCGAACGGGCCGAGGTGAGGCAGCCGAGCGGCGACTTGAGGCCCCGGCTGCCCGGCAGCAGGTTCTGCGCCGGAATGCGGCAGTCGTCCAGCACGATTTCCCCGGTGGTGGACGCCCGCAGGCTCATCTTGTGGCCGATCTTGGGGGTGGAAAACCCCTTGGCGTCACGCGGAACGATAAAGCCGCGAATCACGTCCTCATCGTCCTTGGCCCACACCACCGCCACGTCGGCCAGCGGGCTGTTGGTAATCCACATCTTGCTGCCGCTCAGCACGTAGTCGCCGCCGTCTTTGCGGGCGCGGGTGCGCATGGCACCGGGGTCGGAGCCGCCGTCGGGTTCGGTCAGGCCGAAGCAGCCGATCAGTTCGCCCGAGGCCAGCCCCGGAAGCCACTGCTTTTTCTGTTCCTCGCTGCCGTAGGCGTTGATGGGATGCATGACCAGACTGCCCTGCACGCTCGCCGCGCTGCGCAGGCCGCTGTCGGCGCGTTCGAGTTCGTAACAGATCAGGCCGTAGGCCGTGTGGGACGTGCCCGCGCCGCCGTACTGCTCGGGCGTGGTCGGGCCGAGCAGCCCCAGCGACCCCATCTTGCGCATCAGCTCGCGGGTGGGGGCCGATTCGTGTTCCCACCACTCCCCGATGTGCGGCGTGATTTCGGCGTCCACGAATTTGCGGGTGGCGGCGTGAATATCGCGCTCGTCGGGGGTGACGAGGTCGAGCATCCTGAAGTAATCGAACATCGGGGCATTCTCCTGGGAAAAGGCGACGGCGACCGCGTGGGCGGGGGCCAGGACAGACAGCGAGCGAACTGGGCGTGAAACGGCCCCCACTGTAGGAGAGCGGCTGCCGGATGTCCAACCGCTTTTATAGGCTGCGATACGTTCGGTGCTTCGCCGGGCCGAGACGGGGCGCCCCAGGAGGCTCGAATCACAGGCAGCAGGCAGGCCCCCACCGCTGAGGATGAGGGCCTGCCCTGTAACGCTGTTGACCGGACGAACAGGACTTATACGGAAATGAACTCTTCTTCAGAGATGTCGGAAAAGCGCCGCCATCTCTTCCGCGCCGTTCATTTCCGTACTGTCTTTTACTCGCTCCGCTCGGAAAAACAGTTTGGATACCCAAACTATTTTTCAAAGCGGTATTACCAGTTGACCTGCGTCTTGACCGAGCAGGTCGCCGCCGTCAGGTCCGGCCCGGCCAGCACGTTGGTCAGCTGCAACTCGATGGCGTCGCTGCCGTTGCCCTGGCAGGTGTTGCCGCTGACCCGGCCTCCCGCTTCACCTTTGTAGACGAGGGCCGCCTCGCCGTTGTCCTGAAAGGTGTTGTCGCGAACTTCGGGCGCCGCCCGGTCACTGACGACCAGACCGTTCAGGGCGTTGCCGAGCACCTCGTTGTCGGTTACGGTGCCGCCCGACTGCTCGGCAAAGACGAGGCCGCTCTGGGCGCCGCCCTGCACGACGTTGCCCGTCAGGGTGGGGCGCGCTTCTCCCCACAGCGAGATGCCGGGTTTGGCGCTGCCGGTGACCGTGTTGCCGCTCGCCGTGCCGCCCGCCTGCCCGGAGTAGGTCAGGCCCGCGTCGCGGCTGCCCCGAATCACGTTGGTGCGCAGGTCGGGTGCGGCGCGGCCTTCCACCGCTATGCCCACCCCGTTGCCGCTCAGCTCGTTCTCGCTGGCGCGGCCCCCGGCGCTGCCGAAGTAAGCGACGCCCTGGCCGTTGTCGCTGAATTTGTTGCCGCTCAGTTGTGGCTGCGCCTCGTCCTGCACGCCGACGCCCTGCCCCTTGTTGCCGCTGGCGGTCGTGCGCTTGACGGTGGGGCGGGCCTGTCCTTCCACGCTCAGGCCGCGCCCGCCGTTGTCCCGCAGCAGCGAGTCCACGACCACCGGGGCCGCCGTGTGGCGCACCGTCAGGCCGTGTTCGCCGTTGCGGTCCAGCGAACTGCCGCGCACCTCGCCGCCCGAACTGTCCTGAAAGACGGCCCCGCCGAGGGCATTGTCGCTCAGGTTGCTTCCGGCCACCTTGAGCCGCGCCGTATCGCTGACCGAGGCGCCGTAGGCGTTGCCGGACAGTTCGCTGTCCTGCACGTCGCCCTGCGCGCCCTGGGTCAGCGACAGGCCGCTGCCCAGCCCCACGCCCGCCTCGTCACGGACGCCGCCGGTCAGTCGGGATTCCCGCAGGGTGACGGCGCCGCCCTCGGCGAGCAGCACCTGCCCCGGGGTCTGCCCGGCCCACTGCACCGTGACGCCCCTCAGGGTCACGTCGCCCCGGGTGGTCAGCACCGCGCCGCCCGCCGCCGAGGTGATCCAGGTGCGGTCACGCCCGGCTCCGGTCAGGCGGACAGTTTGCGCCAGCACCAGCGGCCCCTCAAGGCGGTAGACACCGGGGGCGAGCTGCACGTCGCCGCCCTGGGTGGCCGCCGCCTGCAACGCTTGCAGGGCCTCGGCGCCCACGACGGGCAGGGCCACCTGAGCACTGACCCAGCCGCGCTGCCCGCTCGCCGTCTGGACCTCGTACCAGCCGTCCTGGGTCTGGAGGAGCTGCACCGTACTGCCTGCCGCCAGCGTGCCCAGGCTGGCCGAAGCTGCGTCCGCCGCCGAGCGCAGGTCGACATTCGGCGCCGTGACGACGACTTCGCCGCTGGCCGGGGGGGTGCTGACGGTGTCGGGGGCCGGAGTTGGAGTCGGGGCCGGGGTCGGAGTCGGGACAGTTTCGGGGGTGGCCGTACCCTGCGCCGCTTCTCCACTCCCGTCCCCAGATTCGGTCTCGGTTGCGCCAGCCTCCGATTGGCCAGCCTCCGATTCACCAGTCTCCGATTCGCCGCTGGTTCCCGGCAGGCCCAGGTCAATCGGGGCGCCGCCTTCCCAGCCTTCCGAAGAGGAGTCGTTGCCGGAGTCCTCGCTGGGCGCGGGGGTCGGCGTCTCGGTGCGGGTCTGCTCGGTCGTGGTGGTCGTTTCTGTCCGGGTCTGTTCCGGGGTGATCTCCGACAGAATCGGCCCCAGGGCGTTCATGCCGTAGAGCGCGAGGCCGCCGAGCAGCAGCAGCGGAAACAGGCACCCGCACCCCGGCCCCCGGCGCCGCTGGGCCTGCGGCTGTGGCTGGCGCTGCGGAAAGGGAGAAGGTGGCTGAGGTTGCCGCTGCGGGACCGGCTGCGGCGCCCTGGGAGGTGTGGGGGTCTGCGGCGTGGGCCGGGAAACCGGAGGCGCGGGCGCGGCCTGCGGCGCCACCGACACCTGACTGAGCAGCGCCATGACCTCCTGGGTGCTTTGCGGGCGCTCGTCGATCTTGACGGCCAGACTGCGTTCGATGGCTTCGCGCAGCGCCGGGGGCGTGCCGGGCGGCAGCGGCGCGAGCGGCGTGCCCATCGTCCGGTCGGTGGCCGGGGTCGGCGCGTGGCCGGTCAGGGCGTGGTAAAGGGTGGCGCCCAGCGCGTAGATGTCGGTGTACGGCCCGAACTTGGCCGAGCTGCTGTACTGCTCCAGCGGCGCGTAGCCGGGCGTGACCAGCCGGGTGTGGCTCATCGTCTGCCCCGCCGCGAAGTCGCGGGCCGAGCCGAAGTCGATCAGGACCGTGCGCCCCGCCTTGTCCAGATAGACGTTGTCGGGCTTGATGTCTCGGTGCAGCATCCCCGCGCCGTGCACCACGCTCAGGGCGCCGAGGATGCGCCGGGCGATGTTGACCACCTCGTCGGGAGGCAGCGGCCCGCGCTTTTCGATGGCGCTGCCGAGGGTCTGCCCCTCCAGAAACTCCATGACGAGGTAGGCCGTGCCGTTTTCCTCGAACAGGTCCATGACCCGCACGATGTCGGGGTGGTTGAAGCGGGCGACCGTGCGGCCCTCCGCCGTGAAGTCCTGCTTGGTCTGCGCCCAGCCCGCCGGGTCGGTGCCCGCAGGCGGCAGCACGTACTTGCCGCTCTGCCGGGTGGACCCGCTCGGAAACAGCTCCTTGATGGCGATTCGGGCGCCGAGCTGCGTCTGGGACGCGAGATAAGTGATGCCGAAGCCGCCCTGCCCCAGCACCTTGTCCAGCCGGTACTTGCCGCCCGCGAGGGTGGTGCCGGGCGGCAGCGTCTGGCTGTGGCCGCCCAGCGGCGAGCCGCAGATGGGACAGGTGACGGCGCCCGCCGGAACCGCCGAGCCGCAGGTGGGACAGGTCATAAGGGGCGCTCCCTCACGCCGTTCTCTCGATGACCAGCGCGGTGGCGTTGTCGGGCGCCCCCGCGTCCAGCGAAAGTTGAATCAGGCGGTCCACCAGCGCCTGCGGGTCGGCTTCGCTGAGCAGCAGTTCGGTCAGGGTGGCGGGCTGCACTTCGCCCCACACCCCGTCGCTGACGAGCAGCACGCGGCTGCCCACCGGCAACGCCAGCGGCGCGGCGAGCGTCTGCACGTAGTCGGGCTGCGGCTGGCGCAGGCTGCCCAGCGAGCGCAGCACCTTGTTGCGTTCGGGGCTGACCTGGGCTTCCTCGGGGGTCATCTGGCCGCTGGCGACCATCGCCGCGACAAAGGAGTGGTCCTGGCTGAGCTGCCGCACCTCGCCACCGTCTCTCAGGTAAGCGCGGGTGTCGCCCACGTGCCCGAGCTGCAGCTCATGGCCGCGAATCTCGACGCCGCTGATGGTGCAGCCGCCGTCTCTGCCGTCCATGGCCGCCAGCACCGCCGCGTTCGCGTCCCAGACCTGTCCGGGCAGGTCGGGCTGGGTCGAGTTCAGGAAGGCCTGCACCGCCGCCCGGCTCGCCACCTCGCCCGCCGCCATGCCGCCCATGCCGTCGGAGACACAGGCCCGCAACACGAGCGTTTCCTCGGCGTCGGATTCGAGCTGGTACTGCCGGAAGCCGTAGGCGTCCTCGTTGGCGGGGCGGTCGGGGTTGAGGCCCACCGTGGTGCGGGCGGCCACCCGGTAGGCGGGCAGCGGCGCGGCGTTGAGGCGAGCGAGGGCCGTGAGCAGTTCCTGGGGGCGGGTCCGCACCGGCGCGGGCGCCAGCATGCCCGCGAGCAGTTGCGGCACGCCCGGTTCCTTCAGGCTGCCGAGTTCGAGCAGCGAGGGGCCACCGGGGGGCGGCGTCTGTCCGGTCAGCCAGCGGTAGAGCACCGCGCCGAGCAGGTAGACGCCCGCCGACCCGTCGGCCGGTTGCCCGGCGAGCACCTCGGGTGCCGTCAGCCCGTCGCGCAGGGCGCCGGGGTCCGCTTCTCCCAGCCGCACCACGCGGGGGGGCAGACGCAGTTTCAGGCCATCCTCCCCGTCCAAAAGGTGCTGCGGGTCGAGGTCGGTGAGCGCGTAGCCCTGCTTTTCCACTGCGAACAGCAGGCGGGCGAGGTCGGCGACGTACCCCAGCGCCTGCGCGGGCGGCAACGTGGCGGGCAGCGCTTCACCGGCCACCGGGTCCACCACCTGCACGGCGCCGCTGGGCCGGGTGTGGGGCAGCAGCACGTGGGGGCGCAGGGCCGCCCACTGCGGGTCGGGGCGAACGTAGACCGTGTGGGCCTGCGTCTCGCCCGCCGCCTGCGCCGTGAACCAGCCGCGCCCGAGGTCGCTCTGCAGCGTCCAGTCGCCCAGCACGTCCCCCGGCTGCGGCCCCTGCACCGGCACGCTGGGTTCGTAGACCTGTTCTTCCAGGTCGTCGGTGACGCCGGCCTGCGGAGCGGGCGCCCCACTCGGCACCGCGTCTTCCACAGGCGCAGCGGCGACAGGTTCAGTCGGCAGGGCCACGTCTGCCGCTTCCTCTGCGGGGGCTTCGGCGGCGTCCGTGGCCGGCACCTGCGCCTCCCACTCCTCGGGGTCGGGCGCCGGACTCTCGCTCTCGAAGCGGTTGATGGCCTTGTCCTCGGGGGTGAAGGCCGCGTCCGGCTCTGTCGTGGCGGCCCCCGACACCGGGCTGTCGGTCACGGCGTCCGGGTCAGCGCTCACCACCAGCGTTTGCGGCAGCTCGGCGGGCGGGGCGCTTTCCGGGGCCGGGGCAGACTCGGGGGCCGTCTCGCTCGCGCCCTCGCCGAAATGGATGTCAATGCGCGGGTTGTTTTCGTTCACATCAGTCCTGGTGGAAGGTCAGCATCAGGTTGCCGAAGGCGAGTTCGTCGCCGTCCGTCAGGGCGGTCGGTTCCTGCAGGCGGGGCGAGAAGGCGCTCTGGCTGCCCTTACGCACGAACACGCCGTTGGTGGAGCCGAGGTCACGCACGAACCACTGCCCGCCCTCGCGGTACAGCTCGGCGTGGTGGCGCGAGATGTGCTCGGCCCCCGGTAGGGACGACAGGTCGATGTCCACCGGGCCGCTGGAAGCGTCGAAACGGCCCACCATCAGCCGCTCGCCCTGAAGCGGAATAAAGTCGCCCGTCGCGTTGCCGAACTTCTTGATGCCCAGTTTGGCCTCACCCGTGCGCAGGGTGCCCGACTCGGCAGGAGCGGCGGCCGCAGCGGGAGTCTCGGTGCTCGCCGTTTCCATCGCCGCCCCCTCGGGGTTGGCCATCGCGGGCGCGTTGGCGCTCACGGCGGCGTCGGTCAGCGGGGCGTCGGCGGTGCTCGTCAGGTCGGGGTTGACGGTGGGGGCGGCTTCAGTTTCGGTGCCGCTGGGCGCGGACTCCACCTCGTTGGCGCCAGTGTCGGCGGGCACCGACTCGTCCATCACCGGGGTCGCGGTGGGCGCTGCCGGAACGGTTTCGTCGGTCGTGCCCGTTCCTGTCGTCATGCCGTCCTGAGTGCCCATCCCGCTGTCGGTCAGGGGCGCTTCCAGGCCGCTCGGCACGCTCGCCTGCGAGTCCAGCGTGGGCGTGGGCATCACCGGGGCGTCGGGGATGCTGGGCGCCGGGGGCAGGGTGGGCGACCCGAGGTCGGGCTGGCTGACGGTGCCCGTACTCATGGCGTCCGTGCTCATGGCGTCCGTGCTCATGGCGGCCGGGGTCGCGGCGGCCGGGGTCGCGGTTTCGGCGGCGGTGCTCGCTTTGAGTTCCACGCCGCAGCCTTCACAGAACTGGGTGCCGGTGGGGTTGACGGTGCCGCAAACTTCGCAGGTGATGCTCATGGGGGGCCTCCTGGGGCTGAGTGGGGGGGGAGCGAGGAAAAGACGAAACGTGCGTTCAGATGCGCCGAATCAGCCGCATCAGGATGAGCGAAGCCACGATAGCGGCGACGCTCGCGGCAATCACAGTGGGTGGCCTATAGCCAAGGTTTTGAGATACGCCGTAGACGACCCCCGCCGCGAAGACCGGCAGCACCACCGGCAGCGCCCACCACAGCAGCAGCCCGAGCACCAGCCCGGCCACCGCTCCGGCCCCGGCGCCTGCCAGCACACTGACTTCGGGCGAGGGAAGCACCTGCCACTCCGGGGTCTGGAACACCAGCGCCCCGCCCGCCAGAGCGCCGAGCAGCGTGGCAGCGAGCACGACCATCCGCCGCCCCAGCGTGCCGTCCCGCTGGGGAACAGGCGAAGGGGGCAGCGGCAAGGGAGGGGGCAGGGGCACCGGAGCCGGGGGCGGCGGGCGCCGGGTCTGCCGCTTCGCTTCGCGCTGGGCCTGCTTCGCCAGTTCACGCAGCCGCTTTTGCATCTCGCGGTCCGCCTTGCCGCCCGACGCTTTGCCGCCCGACTGGGGGGACGGTACGGGAGCAGGCGGCACGGGAACCGGGCGCACGGGCTGAGGCTGAACCCTGGGCGGCGGCGCAGGCGCGGGGGCCACCTTCGCGCCGCCCTCGCCGCGCAGGATGCGCCGCAGGGCCTGGGCACTCTGGGGGCGCTGCTCGATGCGCGGGGCCATGCAGCTCAGCACGGCTTCGCGCAGGTTGGACGGGGTCGCGGCAGGCAGCGGCGGCAGCGGCGTGCCGAGCGAGAGGTCGGTGGCGGCGGGCGGCATCTGCCCGGTCAGCGCGTGAAACAGCGTGGCCCCCAGCGCGTACAGGTCGGTGTACGGCCCGAACTTGGCCGCGCTGCTGTACTGCTCCAGCGGCGCGTACCCGGGCGTGACCAGCCGGGTGTGCGACACCGTCTTGCCACTGTCGAAGGCCCGCACCGAGCCGAAATCGATCAGGACGATGCGGCCCGTGCGGTGCAGAAAAATGTTGTCGGGCTTGATGTCGCGGTGCAGCAGCCCGGCGGCGTGAACGACTTCCAGCGCGTGCGCCACCGAGTCGGCCACCTGCGCGGCGACGAGCGGCGGCAGCGGCCCCCGCTTGACAATCGCCTCGCCCAGCGTCTCGCCTTCCAGAAACTCCATGACGAGGTAGGCGGTGCCGTGTTCCTCGAAATAGTTCAGCACCCGCACGATGCTGGGGTCGCCAAAGCGGGCGAGCACCTGCGCCTCTTCCAGAAAGCCGCGCCGGGTGGCCGCGAACACCTCGGCCCCCTGGCTGAGCGGGGGCACGACGTTCAGGCCGCGCCGGGTCGAGCCGTCCACGAACAGCTCCTTGACGGCCACCCGCATGCCCAGCCGGGTGTCGCGGGCATCGTAGGTGATGCCGAAGCCGCCCTGCCCGAGCACCCGGTCGAGCACGTACTGCCCGCCCTGCAAACTGGTGCCGGGCGGCAGGGTCAGCAGCGCGGTGGCCCCGCCCTGGCCCAGGGCCGCTCCGCAGACCCGGCACACGCTGTCGCCGGGCGCGGCGGGCGAGCCACAAAAGGGGCAGCTGGCAGGCGCGGTCACCCGGCCCTCAGGCTCCGGTCATGCGCCGAATGTCCTCGTCGGACGGCAGGGCGGCGTCGCTGCTCAGGGTCTGGGTCTTGGCGCCGATCTTGAGGGTCTTGGCGGTCCCGAGGCTGATGGTCTTGGAGCTGCCGAGTTCGCCGATGGCGCGGTCCAGGGCCTGGGTCATGGCGCCGTTGCCGAGGCGCTGGGTCATGGCGCGGGCCTGTTCCAGCGTCTTGGCGGCCTGTTCGGGGTTCTGGCCGGCCTCGCGGGTGGCCTGCGCGACCAGCCCTTCGATGTTGCGCTGCTGCACCCAGCCCATCACCTCGGGGTCGATGCGGGCGGCCAGGGCTTCCTCGCCGGTGAATTCCACCACCACGTCCAGCGGGGGAATCTCGCCCCGGTAGTTCGCGCCGGGCACCTCGTAGGTCAGGCCCAGCTGCGCGAGACGCATTTTCGTCGCCGGGCGCCCCGGCAGGGTGAATTCCAGCACGAAGGTCGCCCCGCTGCTCGCGTCCACGTTGCCCAGCGGCAGTGGCCCGTCGGTCCGCAGCGCCACCTCGGTCTGGGTGGGCTGCACGCGGGTGACGCGCTCCAGCACCACGTCCTTGACGGTGCGCACCGAGAGAGAAACGCCCGTAACCACCTCGGCGGCGGCTTTTTGCAGGTCGCCCAGCAGCGCGGCGGGCAGCTCGGAAGCGCGAATGGCGGGGGGCTGCGGGTTTTGCGTGTCGGGGACGATGTCGAGCGGCTGGCCCTGCGTGCGGTCGGCGATGGAGGTCAGCAGGTCGGCGTTGACCTCGTCGCCCACGCCGACCACCGTCACCGGCACCTGCATCCCGGCCAGGGCGCCCACCTGCTCCTCGACCAGCGGCGCGTCGAAGGTCTGCCCGTCGCTGAGCAGCACCATGCGGCGGCTGCCGCTCTCGCTCGTGAGCAGCGAGGCCCCGGCCCGCATTCCCGCGCCCATGTGGGTGCCGCCCGAGTACCAGTCGAGCTTTTCCACGGCGGCGGCGAGCTGCGCCTGGTTGCTGGCGGCGATGAACGGCACCAGCACCTCGGCGGTGTCGTCGAACTTCACCAGCGCGAGGCGGTCGCCCGGCCTCACGAGGTTGGAGGTCACGATGCCGCGCAGCGCCTCGATCACGATCTGCATCTTGTTCTTGCCGCCCCGGACGACCTCGTACATCTGGCCGTCCACCTGGGTGGTGCGCCCGGTGCGCTCGGTGGGTTCGGTCACGACCTCGCGCATGGAACCGGACGTGTCCACCACGAACACCACGCTCAGGTCGGGGCGGGCCTGCCGCGCCTCGGCGGTGGGCTTGACGGTCAGCGTCAGAAAGAGTTTTTGCCCCGCCGACTGGGCGAGCAGGTATTCACGGTGGGGTTTCAGTTTGGCCTCTAGCATCTTCAGCGCTCCTTGGGGGCAAATCTGTGGGCAAGTATAGGTGTCGGGGGAACTTCAGAAAGGCACTGATTTTTAGTCCGTCTCTGCTTCGCAGCTTTGCAAGACGCTCCACTCGGGGTTCATCGCTCAGACTGGGCAATTCGACCGCTAGAGGGATCATACGGATTCCGATTGAATCTGGTAGTTTCAGATTCAATCCGACTTGCAAAGCTGCGCAGCAGAGCGGATGCGAGTAGGAAAAAATACGGATTCTGCGATATGGATGCACAGGCGGCGCTTTCCCGACTGTGCAGGAATTAAGCGGAATCTGTATCAGGAGTGTTGACCTGACCCCTGCCCGTTCCGGCAAGCGGCCCCGACCTGGAACCCCGGCGCAGCAGGAGCCGAAGCCTCCCCTCTCCCCCTTCTCTACGTGTGGCCCGCCCCTACTCGGTCACGCGGTGGCTGACACGCGGCGCCCCCACCCCGACGCGGCCCACCATCCGGCCCTGCACCTGCACCTGTTCGGCGGGAAAGGACATGCGCGGCATGGCGGGGTTCTCGCTCATCAGGATGATGTCCTGCCCGAAGTGGTACAGCCGCTTGAGGGTCGCGGCGTTCTCACCGGGCACGAGCACCACCGCCACCTCGCCGTCATGGACCTCGGGGGTGGGGCGCACGACCACGTAATCGCCGTCCATCACGCCGATGCCGGTCATGCTCTCGCCGCGCACCTTGAGCAGGAAGTCGCCCGCTTTCAGGCCCAGCAGCGCCTCGATGCTGGGGGTAAAATCTTCCGGCGACTGCTCGGCCAGGGCCGGCACCCCGGCGGCAATCTGGCCGTAGATGGGCAGCCCCTCGCCCAGCGCCGCCCGCGCCTTGTCGGTGGCCTGAAGGGGACCGTACCGGGTTTCGGCGGGGTGCAGGTAGCCCAGCTTGCGCAGGATGTTCACCTGCTGGCTGATCGCCTGCTTGGTGATGCCCACCTCGTGCGCCACCTGTCCCGCCGTGGCGCCCGCGCCCAGACGCAGGGTGACTTGCAGAATGGAGCGGCGGGTGGGCGTGAGTTCAGGCGGCATGGTCGGTGTAGTCTGCCGCACTTCTTGTCACGGGTCAAGAGACAGGCAGGCGGCGCCCGGAAGACGCTTCCGGACCCCGCCCCCCACCGTTCCGCTTCAGCTTTCGCGCAGGCCGTGCCGCAGCACCTCGGACAGCTGGCGGGTGGTCGCGCCCTGGTATTCCTCCAGCGCGGCGGCGGCGGTTTTCAGGGCCGAGCGGTATTCCTCGGCGTTGCGGGCGGCGGCCCCGCTCAGGGTCTGCACGAACGCCTGCACCGTGAAGTGCGCCTCGGGAAGCTGCGCGAGGTTGGCTTTGGCTCCGGCGTGCCGGGCACCGAGCAGGGCGCCGAGCATCCCGTCCTTCTCGCTGCGGCGCATCAACTCACGCTGAAAGGCCCGGTCCTTGATGCTGGCGATCACGTCCCAGGCGGCGTCGGAGAGCGCGGCCTCGGCGGAAGCGGGCCGGGCCACCTCGACAAACAGGGTGTCGCCCTTGCGCCAGACGCGGTGGAAGGTTTCGCCGCGCCCCGCCGACCAGTCGGTTTCGAAGTCGCGGGCGTGCTCGATGAGGACCTTGAGCTGGTTCAGCGGCAGGTCGCCGGGGGCGCGGTAGCCTTCGCCGAGCGCCGCCCACTGGCTCAGGCCGCGTTCGTCGAGCGCCTGCATGGGCGCGTAGGCCTGCGCCAGCGTGCCGAAGCCCTCGCTCACGCGGGCACTGGGGCGGCCATCGGTCAGGATTTCGATGTCGCCGTCGTCGGTCAGCCGCGCCTCGTGACGCAGGTGGTGCAGCCCCAGGCCCCACCGCCCCTGCGCTTCTTGCAGGGACTGCGTCAGCGCCGCGTCGAGCGTACTCGCGTCGGCCTCGCTCGCGGCGAGCGCGGCAATCTGGCTGTCCACGCCCGCCGTGCTCATCAAGGTGTCGAAGGCGGCGTAGTTCCCGCCCGTCTGGTCTTTCGCTTTAGCCCTTGCCATCTTCCCCACATTATGCCCTGAACAGATTGAAAAGGCCAGGGGTAAGGTGCTCGCGTAGCGCCTGATACGGATTCCGCTAAATTCCTGCACAGTCGGAACTACACCGCCTGTGCATCCATATCGCGAAATCCGTATCTTTTCCTACTCCTTTCAGTCGGATTGAATCCAGAAATCTGCTGGATTCAATCGGAATCCGCATGATACGGATTTCGTCCCCCAAACCGGGGGATGGGGCAGGAATGGGTGTGAAAAACGCCGTGTCTCAGGGTGCCACATCGCGGGCGCGTTCGCCTGTCTGCCGCGCCCGTGCCCGCGTCCCGGCGCCGGGACTAGAGTGGGGCCGTGCCCGCCGTTTCCGCCGTTCCCACCGTCACCCGCCACGTCACCGCCAGCGGCGCCAGACTCTACACCGTCGGGATTCAGGCGTTCGAGCACCTCCGGGTCAATGTCTTTCTGGTGCTGGTCGGAGCGCCGGAGCAGCCGACCTACACGGCGCTGATCGACACCGGCAGCAGCTCCGGGGTCAGCCAGCAGGGCTTGCTGGACGGGCTGAGGCAGGTGCGCGAAAACTTCGGGGAGGCGTGGCAGTGGGCCACCCTTTCGCGCATCGTCATCACCCACCCGCACCCGGACCATGTGGGCGGGCTGCCCTTCGTACGCGGGCTGACGGCGGCTCCGGTGGCAGCACATGCGCTGGCAGCGGCGGTCATCGAGGAGCCGGGGCGCCGCGCCGAGGCGTTCAAGCTGGGGGCGGACGCCATGCTCGCGCGGCTCGGTGTGCCCGAGGGCGAGTACGCGGCGCGGCTGCGGCGGCGGGCGGGCAGCCTGATGAGTCCGTCCGGGGTGAAGGTGGAGACGGCGCTGCAAGACGGCGACACGCTCGACGGGCTTTTTACGGTGCTGCACACGCCGGGGCACGACGGCGCACAGATTTGCCTGCGGCTCGGCGAGGTGCTGCTGAGCGCCGACCACCTGCTGCCGCGCAACTCGCCGCCGCTGATGCCGGGGTGGATGCTGCCGGGCAGCGGGCTGGGGCCATACCTCGCGTCGCTGGACCGCATCGAAACGCTGGAGGGCGTCGACCTCGCGCTCGGCAGCCACGACGAGCCGATGCCCGACTGGCGCGGACGCGTGGACTTTCTGCGCCGCCGCTACGATGACAAGCTGCGTGGGGTGCTCGGCGCCGTCAGCGAGCCGCAGACCATCTACGAGCTGACCTGCGCCCTCCATCCCCGGCTGCGCCCGGCCCAGGCGCTGCTGCTGCTCGACCAGACGGCGGCGCTCGTGGAGTACCTGACGGAGCGCGGCGAGCTGCATGAAACCCAGGACGGCGAGCGGTGGACGTACCGGCGAGTGTCCAGCGTTCCTTCCGGCCAGTAGAGCGCAGCTTCACAGGCCCCTCAACTGCTCTAGACCACAGGCGACGCACCCTGGGGTCAGGCCCTGCTGTATAAAGCTGACACCCACAATTCCGTCTGCGCCCTCGTTGCGCCCCAGGAGAATCCTATGAAGCACAGCTCCAAGGCTCTCGCCCTTTCGCTCATCGCCCTTCTTCCCGTCGCCGGGGCGCAGTCCATGAACCTGCGCATCATGGCGCCCGCCAGCCCGGGGGGAGGCTGGGACCAGACCAGCCGCGCCATGCAGACGGTGTTGCAGGGTGAGCGCATCGCGCGGCCCGTGCAGGTGTTCAACGTTCCCGGCGCGGGCGGCACCATCGGCCTGGCGCAGCTTTACAACGCCAAGGGCGACGGCAACCAGTTGATGACGATGGGGCTGGTCATGGTCGGCGCGGTGCTGACCAACGGGTCCAAAGTGGACCTCAGCCGCGTCACCCCGATTGCCCGCCTCACCGGGGAATACGAGGTGCTGGTCGTTCCCGCCAGCAGCCCCTACAAGTCCATGAACGACTTCGCGGCGGCCTGGAAAGCCAACAACGGCCTCGCCATCGCCGGCGGAAGCGCGGGCGGCACCGACCACATGCTGGTCGGCCTGCTCGCCAAGGCCGCCGGCATCAACCCCCGCAAGATCAACTATGTTCCCTTCAGTGGCGGCGGGGAAACCCTCGCGGCGGTGCTGGGCAACCAGGTGGCGGGGGGCGTCGCGGGCTACGGCGAGTTCGAGGCCCAGGTCAAGGCGGGCAAGCTGCGTGTGCTGGGCATCAGTTCCGGCAAGCGTCAGGCGGGTATCAGCGCTCCGACCTTCAAGGAGCAGGGCCTGAACGTGGAGCTGGCCAACTGGCGCGGCGTGGTGGCACCTCCCGGCCTGAGCGCTGCCGAAAAAGCCGCGCTGGTCAGTGCGATGGACAAGATGCACGCCAGCAAAGCCTGGAAGGACCTGCTCAAGTCACGCGGCTGGACGGACCTGTACATGAGCGGCAGCCGCTACGACGTGTTCCTCAAGACCGAGGCGGCCCGTGTCAAAGGCGTCCTCAAAGATATCGGCCTGGTGAAGTAAGGCCGAGTGCTCAGGACAAGGTGTGCGGCCACTCGCCCACGCCTTGCCTTCTTGTGGACTGGACGCGGCTTTCGCTGGCGCCATACCGGTCCCGCAGCGCTTTGTCAGCGCAATTGACCCACCGCAGCACAGTCAATCCACAGCTTTTACCGCAAACCACGCTCCCCCTGTGTTCACGCCCCCAGGCGCTGCCGGAGACTTTCCAATGACGAATCCCCCCCCTTCCTCGACTTCACCTGCGCCCCCGGTGCGCGGCGTCAGTGTGCCGGACCTGCTGGTGGCCCTGGGCACCGTACTGACGGGTCTGGCGCTGCTGCTCGGCGCCTTCCGTATTCCCTTCGGCATCAATGCCGTGGTCGGGCCACGTCTTTTTCCTTTGCTGGTCAGTGTCGTCACGCTGCTGCTCGGCGGCTGGCTGACCGTGGGCGCCCTGCGCGGCGAGCGGGCCGAACCCGGCGCCGAGGAAGACACCGACCCCGAGGCTGCGGTCAATCTCGGCGCTCCGGCGGTGGTCCTGGCCGGGCTGCTGCTGGGCACGCTGCTGCTTGAGCCGCTGGGCTTCGTCTTCGGCACGGCGCTGATGTATTTCAGCGTGACCTACGCCTTCGGAGAGCGGCGTTACGGGCGCATGCTGGCCGTCTCGCTGCTGGTGGCGCTGCTCGCCTATGTGCTCTTCACACGTGGGCTGGGACTGAGCCTGCCCGCTGGCCTGCTGAAAGGGGTGCTGTAGATGGACGCGTGGCAAGCCTTGCTCGGGGGGTTCGGCACGGCGCTGAGTCCCCTCAACCTCCTGTACGCGCTGGCCGGAGTGACCCTCGGCACGCTGGTCGGGGTGTTGCCGGGAATCGGCCCGGCGCTGACGGTGGCCCTGCTGCTTCCGGTCACTGCCTCGCTGGAGCCGGTCAGCGCCTTCATCATGTTTGCGGGCATCTATTACGGCGGCATGTTCGGCGGCTCCACCACGTCCATCCTGCTCAATACGCCCGGTGAATCGAGCAGCATCATCACGGCGCTGGAAGGCAACAAGATGGCGCGGCGCGGGCGGGCAGCGGCGGCACTCGCCACAGCCGCCATCGGCAGCTTCATCGCCGGGACCCTGGGCACGGTTCTGCTGACCTTTTTCGCCCCGGCCATTGCCGAGGTCGCGGTGCAGATTCCGCCGGGCGCCAAGTTCGCCATGATTCTGCTGGCCTTCGTCACCATCAGCGCGACCTTCAGCGGTTCGCCGCTGCGCGGGCTGCTGAGCCTGATGTTCGGTCTCGCCATCGGGCTGATCGGCACCGATTTGCAGAGTGGACAGGCACGCTACACGATGGGTTTTCCCGAGTTGCTCGACGGCATCGAGTTCGTCACTGTCGTCATCGGGCTGTTCGCGGTCGGGGAGACGCTGTATGTCGCCTCGCGCTACCGCAAGACGCAGGACGTGATCCGGCTCGAAGGCGGCGCCAGCCTCAAGGCCGAGGACTGGCGCCGCAGCTGGAAGCCCTGGCTGCGCGGCACGGCCCTGGGCTTTCCTTTCGGGGCGCTGCCGGCGGGCGGGGCCGAGATTCCCACGTTCCTGAGCTACTCGCTGGAAAAAAAGCTCAGCCACCACCCCGAAGAATTCGGCAAAGGCGCCATCGAGGGCGTCGCCGGGCCGGAAGCCGCCAACAACTCGGCGGCGGCGGGCGTGCTGGTGCCGCTGCTGACGCTGGGGCTGCCGACCAGCGCCACGGCAGCGATTTTGCTCGCGGCATTTCAGCAGTACGGGCTGCAACCCGGTCCGCTGCTCTTCGTGACCAGTCCCGAACTGGTGTGGGGCCTGGTTGCCTCGCTGTACATCGGCAACGTGATGCTGCTGCTGCTCAACCTGCCGCTCGCGCCGGTGTGGGCGCGGCTGCTTCTGATTCCCCGGCCTTACCTCTACGCCGCCATTCTGGTGTTCAGTACGGTGGGCGTGTACAGCCTGAACAACTCGGTGTTCGACCTGTTCCTGCTCGCCGTTTTCGGCGTCATCGGCTACGGCATGCGCCGCTTCGACTTTCCCGTGACCCCCTCCATCATCGGCGTGGTCCTGGGGCCGACGGCAGAGTCGTTTTTCCGGACCGCCCTGCAACAGAGCAACGGAGACTTCGGCATCTTCTACCGGCAGCCGCTCACGGCCTTCCTTCTGCTGGCGGTGCTGCTCGCCATCACCGTGCCGCCCCTCCTGCGCCAACGCGCAAAACGCGTGGCGCGGACGTAACCCTTACACGCAGTCCAGTCCCGCCTCCCTTGCCCTTCTCTCCCTCTCCTTCCGGACCCGGTCACACGCCGGGTCTTTTTCGGTTGCTGCGCCCCGAATCCTGTTAAACTGCCACCGTTCAAACAACCTGATGGCTCTCCTCACGCGGCGGCGCGTTCCTGGCCTGCTTCCGTGAGGACCTACCGCTCCCGTCTTCTCGCCCCGCAGGAGGTTTTCCCATGACCATCGCCGAACAAAAGCCCCAGCAGCACCAGGGGTACGCCACCCCCGGCACGCCGGGCAGCGTCATCACGTTCAAGAAGCGCTACGACAATTTCATCGGCGGGCAGTGGGTGCCGCCTGTGAAGGGGCAGTACTTCGACAACGCCTCGCCGGTGGACGGCAAGGTGTTTACCCAGGCCGCCCGCTCGACCGCCGAGGACATCGAACTCGCCCTGGACGCCGCGCACCGGGCCGCGCCCGCTTGGGGCCGGACCAGCGTGACCGAGCGCAGCAACCTCCTGCTCAGGATTGCCGACCGCATGGAGCAGAACCTCGAAATGCTGGCCGTGGCCGAGACGTGGGACAACGGCAAGCCGGTGCGCGAAACGCTGGCCGCCGACCTGCCGCTCGCCATCGACCACTTCCGCTATTTCGCCGGGTGCATCCGGGCGCAGGAGGGCGGCCTCAGCCAGATCGACGACAGCACCGTCGCCTACCACTTTCATGAGCCGCTCGGCGTGGTGGGGCAGATTATCCCCTGGAACTTCCCGATTCTGATGGGCGTGTGGAAGCTCGCCCCGGCCCTGGCGGCGGGCAACGCGGTGGTGCTCAAGCCTGCCGAGCAGACGCCCACGAGCATCCTGGTGCTGATGGAACTCATCGCCGACCTGCTGCCCGACGGCGTGGTGAACGTGGTGAACGGCTTCGGACTGGAGGCGGGCAAGCCGCTGGCGAGCAGTCCGCGCATCGCCAAGATCGCCTTTACCGGCGAGACGAACACCGGGCGGCTGATTATGGGCTACGCCGCGGACAACCTGATTCCGGTCACGCTGGAACTCGGCGGCAAGTCGCCCAACATCTTCTTCGACGACGTGATGATGGAAGACGACGCCTTTCTCGACAAGGCGATCGAGGGCATGGTGATGTTCGCGCTCAACCAGGGTGAGGTCTGCACCTGCCCCAGCCGCGCGCTGATTCAGGAAAGCATCTACGACCGCTTCATGGAGCGGGCAGTGAAACGCGTGGAGGCCATCACGATGGGCCACCCGCTCGACCCGGCGACCATGATCGGGGCGCAGGCGAGCACCGAGCAACTCGACAAGATTCTGTCGTACCTCGACATAGGCCGCGCCGAGGGCGCCGAGGTGCTGACCGGCGGCGAGCGCGGGGTGCGCGGCGGCCTGGAAGAAGGCTTCTACGTCAAGCCGACCATCTTCAAGGGCCACAACAAGATGCGGATTTTCCAGGAAGAAATCTTCGGGCCGGTGCTTGCCGCCGCCACCTTCAAGGACGAGGCCGAGGCCCTGGAACTGGCGAACGACACGCTCTACGGCCTCGGCGCCGGCCTGTGGACCCGCGACATCAGCCGCGCCTACCGCATGGGCCGGGGCATTCAGGCGGGGCGAGTCTGGACCAACTGCTACCACGTCTACCCCGCGCACGCGGCCTTCGGCGGCTACAAGCAGAGCGGCATCGGGCGCGAAAACCACCGCATGATGCTCGACCACTACCAGCAGACGAAGAACCTGCTGGTGAGCTACAGCCCCAACAAGATGGGCTTTTTCTGAGCGACGTGGGCTGAACACACTCATACGGATTCCGATTGAATCTGGTCGTTTCAGATTCAATCCGAGCGGATGCGAGTAGGAAAAAATACGGATTCCGCGATATGGATGCACAGGCGGCGCTTTCCCGACTGTGCAGGAATTAAGCGGAATCCGTATCAGAAGCCAAGGAGCGGGGCCAGGGACGCGGTTCTCTGGCCCCGCCCTCTTCTCAGCAAATCCCATGAACCACACATCTCGTCTGGCCGAAGATGTGAAATCCCGTACGGAAAAATTCCTTGCAGGACGGCAAATTTTCCTGAGAACAGCGCCGGAAGGTGTAAGACTTTTGTCTGAGCGTCCTCATTAGCTTTCCTTGAGACAGCGGACATGGCATGTAGGTCTGGACCACCTGGGGTCACGCTTCCGCGCTGCAAGGAGAACCCGAAGTATGGCAAAGATTCTGATCATCGACGACTCCCCCGCCGACATCCGTTTCATGACCGAAGCGCTCAGGCCGACCGGACATACGGTGGTGAGCATCAGTGATGCGCTGGAAGCCGAAGCGGTGGTCGAGCGCGAGCGTCCTGATCTGGCGCTGCTCGACGTGGTGATGCCGCAGCGCAACGGGTACGAGACGTTGCGGGCACTCAAGAAGCTGCCTGCGGCGGCGGGCCTGAAAATCGTCATCGTGTCGAGCAAAAGCGCCGAAACCGACGTGAAGTGGGGCCTGCGTCAGGGCGCCGCCGACTACCTGACCAAGCCCTACACCCCCGAGCAGGTCGCCGCCCTGCTCTCGCGCCACGTCTGAGGGCCGTGAGCGACTCGCTGCTGCTGTTCCGGGCCGCCGGGCGCGTGCTGGCGCTGCCTGCCGAAGTCGCCCGGCAGGTGCGCCCGCTGGACACCCTGACCCCGCTGCCCGGCAGCGGCGGCGCCCTGCTGGGCCTGAGCGCCGCTGCGGGCCGCGTGGTGCCGGTGGCCGACCTGCACGCCCTGCTGGACCTGCCCACCCCCCCTGCCGACGACCGGCGCGCGCCGCTGCTGCTGCTGCTTCACGGCCAGGGTCAGGCCCTGGGACTGCCGGTAGAGGAGGTGATCGGGTTTATCGAAGACCCCCAGACCCCGGGAGAGGACCTGCTGTCGCCCGAAACCTTGCTGGGCAGCTTTCAGGAAGGCCAGCGCGGTCACATCGTCAATCCCGAGGTGCTGCTCGGCACCCTCAGGCGCCGCCTGGAAACCGTATGATACGGATTCCGCTTAATTCCTGCACAGTCGGGAAAGCGCCGCCTGTGCATCCATATCGCGGAATCCGTATTTTTTCCTACTCGCATCCGCTCTGCTGCGCAGCTTTGCAAGTCGGATTGAATCTGAAACTACCAGATTCAATCGGAATCCGTATGACACGGAAACCGTCTGACGCGAACGCCGCCCGGCACCGGCTTTCGTTCGCGCTCCGCTCTCCTCCGGCTTCCGCCCTGACGGCGCCACTGCACACCTGAGCGGCCCGCAGTGGACGCTGCCGGGCCGCTTCACCCCTTTCGAGGACCCCCTGCCATGACCCATCTCAAGACTGCTCCCCTGCCCACCCGGCCGCACGCTTCCCAGACCCCCGGCGACGGCGACGCGCCGCACCTGCCGCTGCTCAGGCGCCTGACCATCGCCCAGAAACTGACGACGCTGGGCCTGCTGCTCGGGTTGCCGCTGGCCGGGCTGAGCGTCCTGGTCGGGGCGCAGGACGTTCAGCAGTACCGCGCGGCCAGCCAGCAGCTTCAGATTGCGGGCCACTACGGCACGCTCGAGCGTCTGCAGTTGCAACTGCGCGAGATTCGCGGGTCGGCGCCGCAACAGGTCTCGGCGCAGCAGCTCCAGCAACTTCAGCAGGTCGACCGGCAGCTTCAGGACATTCTGCGCTCCAGCGAGGCGGCGCGCAGTCAGCAGCTCAGCCAGGCCCTGAGCGCCAAGCTGGGCGCCATCGTGCAGGCCATCCGCACGGAGAGCGTGAGCGCCGCCGAACTCGCGCAGCTCATCAACGGGGTACTCGGCGGCGAACTCGCGCAGCTCTTTACCACGCTCGCCACCGAGGGGCAGCTCGGCTCGGTGCGTGTGCCCGGCGGAGCCGCGCTGGTGCGGCTGACTTCCGAAACGATGGCCGAGCACCTGCCGGAAGTCGGGCGGCAGTTCACGACCATCCTGCCGATTCTGGACCAGGCCCTGACCCGGCAGGGCGGCGTGCTGACCGGCGAGCAGCGCTCAGACATCAAAAACGCCGTGCAGCGGGCGCGGGAACTGACGGACGCTGTCGAGCGCGGGGGCAACGAGGTGCTGGCCGCCCGCCCGGACCTCCGGGCGCAGCTCGCCCAGCCGTATGCCGAGGCCAACGAGCAGACCCGCAAACTGTTCGATTTCGTCGAGCAGCGGACCCTGGAACCGCGCAAGGTCACCACGACCTTCCAGCAACTGCTGAATGTCGCCAACCCCACGCTGCCCGCGCAGTACCGGGCCTTCGACCTCACGACGGCGGCCCTGCGCGGCATCTTCGAGCAGCAGCGGGCACAGGCGCAGCGACGGCTGCTGGCGCTGCTGCTGCTGCTCGCGCTGGTGGCGGCGCTGCTCGCGCTGCTGCTGCGGGCCGTGTCGCGGGCCATCACCCAGCCGCTGGGCGACCTGACCCGCGCCTCACGCCAGCTGTCCGAAGGCGACCTGAGCGCGAGTGTGCCCGTCACCACCGCCGACGAGTTCGCACTGCTGGGACACTCGTTCAACGCCGCCACCGCCGAACTGCGCGAGCAGCAGCGGCGCAGCGAGAAAGAGCGCCTGGAAGCCCAGCAACTCCAGAGCAACATCGGGGCGTTCCTGAACGTCACCGTGGACATCGCCGGGGGCGACCTCACGCGGCGCGGCGTGGTGACGCAGGACGTGCTGGGCAACGTGGTGGACTCCGTCAACCTGATGACCGAGGAACTCGCCGGCACGCTGAAACAGGTGCAGCAGACCTCGCAGGCGGTGGGGCAAGGCTCGCAGCAACTGCTGACGACCACCGCCCAGATCGAGCAGGGGTCGCTGACCACCGCGCAACAGGCTGGGCACCTGGCCGAGCGTGCGCGGCAGATCGACCGCCAGATTCAGGACCTGACCCGCAGCGCCCAGGCCAGCGCCGAGGCCGCCCGGCAGGCCCTCGAGACCTCCGAACAGGGGCAGCAGGCGGTGCAGGGCACCCTGCAAGGGATGAGCGCCATTCGCAGCGGCACCCAGGACGTGGCGCAGACGATGCAGGCGCTGAGCGAACGCTCCGAGCAGATTCAGGGCATCGTGGACACCATCACCCAGATTGCCAGCCAGACCAACCTGCTGTCGCTGCACGCCTCCATCGAGGCGGCGGGCGCGGGTGAAGCGGGCAGCCGCTTTGCGGTCGTGGCCGACGAGGTGCGCCAGCTCGCCGAGCAGACCAACGAGGCCGCCGGGCGCGTGGCCGCCCTGATTACCGGGCTGCAAAGCGAAATCGCGCGGGCGCAGGCAGGGGTGCACAGCAGCGCCGCGCAGGTCGAGCGGGGCTACCGCGTGGCCGAGGAAGCCGGGGCGAGGTTGCAGGAACTCGGGCACATCGCGCAGCGCTCGGCCCGACTTGCCGGGCAGATGTCGGACGTGTCGGGCACCCAGGCGCGGGACATCGCGCAGCTCGGGCAGGGCGTGCAGGACATCGCCGCGCTCGCCCAGAACGCCCAGCAGTCGGTGCAGCAGGGACGCGGCGCCGCCGAGCAACTGCGCTCCCTGGCGACGCAGCTCGAGCAGAGCCTCAGCCGCTTCCGCCTGGGCTGACGCGCTGCCCTGGTCCTCCCGCCCCCTTCTCCTTCTCCGACTTTTGCAGGAGCCGAAATGCTACAGAATGTCCCCACTCCCGAACGTGCCGTGCGGTCAGCCGCCGAGCAGGACGCGCCCAACCCGTCTTTTACTCTTCCCCGCGCGCCCCGCTGGATCGACCGCCTGAGTGTGGCCCAGAAACTGGGGCTGGCCGGCGCTCTGTTTTTCGTGCCGTTGGTGGTCAACGTGACCGCCGCCGCCTCCACCCTGATGCGCATCGTGCAGCCGGTCGCCGGGGCCGAGCAGATCATGCCGTTCGTCAACGCGACCACCGACTTGCAGCGCGCCCTCGACGACCTGACGCTCGCAGCGAGCGCCCAGACGAGCCCCGCCGCGGCCCGGCAACGGGCCGAGCAGGCCCTGACGCAGCTCGGCGCTCTGCTCGACTCCGAGGCCTCGACCAACCCCATCAGTCCCCTGCCCGAGATCCGGCGGGAACTGCGCCAAACGCTGCAGTTCGCCAACTTCAGGGCGCAGGTGGAGCGTTACCTCGCCCTGCCCCCCAGCGGGGACCGGGTGAGCAGCTACGGCACTGTGAACAGCGCCGTGCAAAATGTGCTCAAAAACATCACGCAGGCGAGTTCGCTCGACCTCGGCGGGGGCCAGCACACCATGTACCTGTTGCAGCGCGCCGCGCTGGGTGACGGCCTGATGGGGCTGCGCAGCAACCTCGTGCAGGCCGAGCTGCTCAACGACCGCCTGCGCCGCGGCGCTCCCAACGCCAGCGCCGACCGCACCCGGCTTTCGGCGCTCGTGACCCAGATGAGCACGGAGGTGGGGCAGACCCAGGAGGCGCTGAACGACGCCGTGCGGGAGCGCCCCGAACAGGCCCGGGCACTGAGCAGCGAGATGCAGCAGCTGAGCAACATGATGTCGCTGGTCCTGGGCAGCCTGCGCGCCGCGGCGTCCGGCGCCGGGGGCAGCACCTCACAGGCCCTGATCGACCGCAACCTGCAGCAGATCGACCGGCTCTACGCCCAGACGAGCGCGGCCCTGTCGCAAGAAGGGAAAAACTTCCAGGACGAATACGTCCGCAACGGGATCGTCAACGGCCTGATCACTTTGCTCATCACTGCTCTGGCGACCTGGTTGCTGGTCTACATCCTGCGCCGCATCGTGCGCCAGCTGCGGCAGCTGACCGACAACGCGCAGGCGCTCACCGACGGGAACCTGAATGTGCACCTGCCCGTGACCACCTCGGACGAACTCGGGGTGCTGACCCACTCGTTCAACGCGGCGGCGGCGCAGCTGCGGACCAACGCCGAGCGCGTGGAGCAGGAACGTCTCGAATCCCAGCGCCTGCAAGACCACATCGGCCAGTTTCTCGACGTCACCATGGACATCGCCGAAGGTGACCTCACCAAGCGCGGCACCGTGACCGAAGACGTCCTCGGCAACGTCGTCGACTCCATCAACCTCATGACCGAGGAACTCGCCGCCACCCTGCGCCAGGTTCAGGCCGCCTCCGCCTCCGTGTCCGGAGGCTCCCGGCAGATGCTGGGCACCACCGAAGCGATTCAGCAGGGCGCGCAGCTGACGGCGAGCGAGGCGCAGCGGGTGGCCGAGCAGGTGAGGCTGATCACGGCGACGATTCGGGAGATGGCGCACAACGCGCAGACCTCGGCGCAGACGGCGCGTGAAGCGCTGCTGGCGTCGCAGCAGGGCCAGGAAGCGCTGCAGGAGACGCTGGGGGGAATGCAGAACATCCGGCGGGAAGTGCAGCAGGTGTCGCGGCGCATCAAGACCCTGGGGGACCGCTCCCTCGAAATTCAGGAAATCGTCGACACCATCTCCCAGATCGCCGAACAGACCCACCTGCTCGCCGTGAACGCTTCTATCGAGGCGGCGGGCGCTGGGGAAGCCGGGAGCCGGTTCAGCATCGTCGCGGACTCGGTGCGCAAACTGGCAAACACCTCGGCGCAGGCGACGACGCGCATTGCGGGACTGATCCGGAGCGTGCAGGCGGAGGTGCAGGACGTCATCGTGGGCGCCGAAGAAGGCACGCGCGAAGTGGAGCAGGGCTACCGCATCGCGGGCAGCGCCGGACAGCGCCTTCAGGACATCGGCCAGCTCACCGAGCGCTCGGCGCAGCTCGCCGAGCAGATCGCCGCCTCCACCCAGGCGCAGGTGAGCAGCGTGGAACAGGTGAACGCAGCAGTGCAGCAGATCGCCGAGGTCGCGCAGCGCTCGGAGAGTGCAGTGGAACAGGGCCGGAGTGCCGCGCAGCGCCTCGAGGACCTCGCCCAGCAGCTCAACGCTTCCCTCGCCCGCTTCCGTCTGCCGGGCTGAGGAGGCCGTATGAGCCTCCCCCCTCCGTTCCTCCCGTCACCTTCCCTCTTGCCGACCTTGCCAGGAGTCTGCCCATGACCTACGCTCCCGATTCCGTGACCCCCGTTCGCCCGGCGGCCTCCGCGCCGCGAGGACAGCCCACTTCTCCTTCCCCCACCGAACCCTCTTCCACTGGCCCCGCTCCCACCGGCCCCTCTCCCACCGGACTGCTGCGGCGTCTGGGCGTGGGACAGAAAGTGCTGCTCAGCAGTCTGGTGCTGGGGCTTCCGCTGCTCGGCACGGGGCTTTTGCTGACGCAGGGCGCCCGGCAGGACCAGCAGCGGGCCGTGCGCGCCGCCGAGATGACCGAGTACTACACCCGGTTGCAAAAGATGCAGAGTGAGCTGGCGGCGCTGCGGGCCTCGGGGGCCACGACCCTGAGCGCGTCGCGCCTGGAGGCCCTGGAGCAGGCCGCGCGGGGCCTGGACACCGACGAACACTTCGGCGACGAGAGCAGAACACTCGCGGAGGCCGTGCAAACCCAGGTGCGCGCCCTGAGCGCTGCGCTCAAAAGCGGCAGCCTGACCCGCAACCAGCTCAGCCGCCGCACCACCGAGCTGCTGGACGGCGACCTCGCCGAGCTGTTTCACAAGCCTGCCCGTGACGGCGGCCTGCTCACCACGTCCTCCTACGAGGCGCACAGCCTCGCGACGCTGACCTCGGACGTGCTGCCGGGCAGGTACGCCGCTCTGCAGGGCAACGCCCACAACCTGTCGCAACTGTTTTCGCGGGTACAGGCGACGCAGGGCGGCGTGCTGAGCAGCGCCCAGCGTGAAGAGGCCGAGCAGTACCTGACCCAGGGGCGCAGCGCCCTGGAAGAGCTGGGGCACGATGTCGAGGAGCGGCTGGCCGACCTGCCCGAGGCCCAGGCCGAACTCGCTCCCCTCCTTGAGCGGGCGCTGTCGCAGACCCAGGCCCTGTTCACCACCTACGCGCAGCAGCTGGAAAGACCCCGCCTGACCGATGTGGCCTCCCTGCGCGGCGCCGAGGAAACGGCGCTCAGGCCGCAGTACGGCGCTTTTCAGGCCATGACCGAACACATGGCCGAGCACTTCGGTGAAAGTCAGCGGGCCGCCACCCGGCGCCTGAACCTGCTGCTCGGGGGCCTGGCGGCGCTGCTCGTTCTGGTCGCACTCGTCAACCGCTCCCTGCGGCGCTCCATCCTGCACCCGCTGCGGCAGCTCACCTCGGCGTCCGAGCAGCTGGCGCGTGGCAACCTCGCCGTCCACCTCCCCGTGAACAGCAACGACGAGTTCGGCACCCTGGCGACGAGCTTCAACGCGGCGGCGTCGGAATTGCGGGCGAACGCGGCGCGGGTGGAGCAGGAACGCCACGAAGCCCAGCAGCTCCAGAACAACATCGGCCAGTTTCTCGACGTCACCATGGACATCGCCGAAGGTGACCTCACCAAGCGCGGCAAGGTCACCGAGGACGTCCTCGGCAACGTCGTCGACTCCATCAACCTCATGACCGAGGAACTCGCCGCCACCCTGCGCCAGGTTCAGGACGCCTCCGCCTCCGTGTCCGGAGGCTCCCGGCAGATGCTGGGCACCACCGAAGCGATTCAGCAGGGCGCGCAGCTGACGGCGAGCGAGGCGCAGCGGGTGGCCGAGCAGGTGAGGCTGATCACGGCGACGATTCGGGAGATGGCGCACAACGCGCAGACCTCGGCGCAGACGGCGCGTGAAGCGCTGCTGGCGTCGCAGCAGGGCCAGGAAGCGCTGCAGGAGACGCTGGGGGGAATGCAGAACATCCGGCGGGAAGTGCAGCAGGTGTCGCGGCGCATCAAGACCCTGGGGGACCGCTCCCTCGAAATTCAGGAAATCGTCGATACCATCTCCCAGATCGCCCGGCGCACCAACCTGCTGGCGCTCAACGCCTCGGTAGAAGCGGCGGGGGCCGGCGACGTGGGCGGACGCTTCGGGGCGGTGGCCGATGAAATCCGTCAGCTCGCCGCCACGTCCGCGCAGGCGACGACGCGCATTGCGGGGCTGATCCGGAGCGTGCAGGCGGAGGTGCAGGACGTGATCGTGGGGGCCGAGGAAGGCACGCGCGAAGTGGAGCAGGGCTACCGCATCGCGGGCAGCGCCGGGCAGCGCCTTCAGGACATCGGCCAGCTCACCGAGCGCTCGGCGCAGCTCGCCGAGCAGATCGCCGCCTCCACCCAGGCGCAGGTGAGCAGCGTGGAACAGGTGAACGCGGCGGTGCAGCAGATTGCCGAAGTCGCGCAGCGTTCGGAGAGTGCAGTGGAACAGGGCCGGAGTGCCGCGCAGCGCCTCGAGGACCTCGCCCAGCAGCTCAACGCTTCCCTCGCCCGCTTCCGTCTGCCGGGCTGAGGAAAGAGGTTCCGGTCCTTTTCCGGAATCTCGCCACCTCCAGTGCAGCGTCCCTGAGTCCCGGCCGTAAGAAGCATGAAACGAACGACAAGGTAACGTAATGAACATGCCCCACAGGGAACTGCTTGAGAGCTTCATAGAGGAGGCCGCCGAGGTCCTGAGCGGCCTGGAACACGGGGTCGCCGGACTGCGGCTGCTGAGCGGGCCGTCCCTGGAGGCTTCCCCCACACCGAGCACCCACGCACCGAACACCCACATATCCACAACAGCCGAGCGCCTGAACGACCTGAGCATCCTGGCCCACCGTCTGCGCGGCAGCGCCGCCCTGTACGGCTACGTGCAGCTTTCCACCCTGGCTTCGTTGCAGGAGCGGCTGCTCGGCACCCGCCCGCAGCTCAGCGGCGAGCAGCACCAGGAGTTCCTGAGCCTGCTCGAACAGGTCAACGTGACGCTGCGCCAGGGCCTGAGCCGCCTGCAGGCCGGGGGCAACGACCACGACCTGGGCCTGCTCTTTGCCCGCTCGGGTGGGGCCACCACGCTGCAACGCCTCCTGCAGCAGCGTCCCGACGCCTTTCAGATGCGGGCCTCGCGCCTGCACCACGCCACGCCGCCGGGCGAGGACGACCCCGAACAGGCCGCAGGGCTTTCCGGGGCCGAACCCGCGGTGGACCGGCAGGTTCAGGTGTTCGCGCGCGAGAACGCCGAGGTCTGGGAGTACTTCGCGCCCGAAGTGCACGAGCACCTCGCCAGCCTGCGCGAGCAGCTCGGGCGCGGTGAAGATGCCGACCTGCAGGTGATGTTCCGCGCCGCCCACACCATCAAGGGCAGCGCGTACATGGTGGGCCTGCCGCCACTGGGCGACTTTGCCCACAGCCTCGAAGACCTGCTCGGCGCCGCCCGCGAGGGAGCGGTGGGCCTGAGCAGCGACGTGCGCCACCTGCTCGCCGAGGCCACCGACACCATCGGCGACCTGCTGACCGTGGGCGGCGGCGCACCGGGCGCGGCCCTGCCCGCACAGCTTGCCAGCGTTGCGGCGCGGCTGCGCTTGGCCCACAGCGGCGAGCCGGCGCCCGCACCGCTTGCTGCCCCGAACCGGAGCGCGACGGCTCAGGACATGGTGGGCCAGGCGTCAGGAAATCAGGCGTCAGGAAACCAGCCCCAGGCCGCCGCGACCAGCATCCGTGTGCCCGCCGCACGCCTCGAAGGGCTGATGGAGCAGCTCGGCGAACTCGTGACCGCCCGCGCCCGCATGACGCGGCTTCTGACCCGCCTCGACGAGTTGCAGGGCAGCATGACCGCCAGCCAGGAGCGGTTTCAGCGCACCGTGCGCGACTTCGAGGAGCGTTACCTCAACCCCGACATGGTGCGCACCGAGGGTGCTGCTCTCAGCAGTTCTCCGATGGGGGGCCTGGACTTCTCGCAGCAGTTCGCCGAACTGGAATTCGACACCTACAACGACCTGAACATCCTCTCGCGCTCCATCACCGAGCTGTCGGCCGACTTCGCCGAGGTTCGCCGCCGCCTGAGCGACACTGCGACCGAGCTGTCCGAGGAAAACGAGCAGCTCGGCAAACTGGTGCGCCGCCTGCGCCTCGACGTGAACCAGACCAGCCGCGTGGCCTTTTCGCAGGCCACCGCCCGACTGCGGCGCTGGGTGCGGGAGCAGCAGGCCGAGCTGACCCTGCAGGTGGAGGGCGAAGACGTGCAGATCGAGAGCGGCATTCTGCAGCGCATCAGCGACCCGCTGCTGCACCTGTTGACCAACGCCGCCCACCACGGTCTGTCGGGCGAAAGTGAAGATGGCCGCCGCGCCGCCGGGAAGCCCCCGCAAGGCACCGTCTGGATTCGCGCCGCCGAACAGGGCAACTTTCTGGAAGTCACGGTGGCCGACGACGGACAGGGCCTGGACTACGCCCGGATTCGTGAGCGGGCGCTGGAGCGCGGGCTGCGCTCGGCACAGGAACTCGACGCCCTGAGTCAGGAGCAACTGGGCCGCCTGGTGCTGCTGCCCGGCTTTTCCACCGCCCGCGAGGTCGGCCACGTGGCCGGGCGCGGGGTGGGGCTGGACGTGGTCGCCACGGCGGTCCGTCAGCTCGGCGGCGAACTGCTCATCAGCTCGGAGCGCGGCGTGGGCACGGCCTTTACCCTGCGCCTGCCCACCACGCAGCGCATCATGGACGTGCTGCACATCGACCTGGGGGGAGGCCACCGCGCCGCGCTGCCGGTGGGCAGCATCCGCTCTCTGCGCGACGTGCCGGTCAGTGAACTGCGCCGCGACGCCGGTGGGTCATGGCTCGATTTCGGCGGCGAGTCGGTGCCGGTGGTGGACGCCCGGCCCCTGTGGGGGCAAACGCCGGACCCCGCCGACCCCGAAGCGCGGCTGGTGGTGGCATCGAGCATTTCCACCCTGATCGCGGTGCGGGTCCACGACTTCGGCGAGATCGAGGAAGTCGCCGTGACCGCGCCCGGCGGCCTGCTGGCGCCGCTCGACCACCTCGCGGGCATGGCGGTGTCGGGCAGTGGGCAGGTGCTGGCGATTCTCGACCCCGCCGGCGTGCTGCGCCTGAGCCGCCGCCCCGAAGCCTGGCTGGGCCAGACCCACGCCCCGGCCCAGGCGAGTGCCAAGCGGCGCCTGCTGCTGGTCGACGACTCGCTGAGTGTGCGCCGACTGGTGGGGCGGATGCTCGAACGCGGCGGCTACCAGGTGGTCACGGCGAGCGACGGCCAGGAAGCGCTCGACCTGCTGCAACAGGACGCCGACTTCGGCGCGGTGGTCACCGACCTGGAAATGCCCCGCGTCAACGGCTACGAACTGCTCGCCGCGGTCCGCGCCCGCCCGGAAACCGCCGGCCTGCCCCTGCTGGTCATGACCACCCGCGCCGGGGAAAAGCACCAGCGGCTGGCGTTTCAGCTCGGTGCCGACGACTACTTCACCAAGCCGGTCAACGAGGCGCTGCTGCTGCGCCGCCTGAGTACCCTGCGACGTTCCCAGCCAGAGGTGAGCGCGTGACCGCCACTCCACGTCCCGAACTGGTGTCGGCGCTGCCGATTCTGACCATCCTGAACGACCCGGGCCGGGCGGCGATGTACCGTCACCTCGCCGCCGAAGCGGGGGTGCCCACTGTCGAGGCCGAGGGCGCCCTGCACGCCCTGACGCAGCTCGAGCGCACGCCGGTGGCCGCCATCATCTGTGACGCCGAGATGGAAGACATGAGTGGTGAGGACTTCCGCGAAGTGGTGAGCGCCGAGGAACACTCGCGCGGCGTGCCGGTGTACGTGCTCTCGCCGGTGCCCGGGTCCGGCACCCCGGCCCGGAGTGCGGCGGCCTTGCCCACCGGGCCGCAACTGCTCAGCGAGGTGCTGACCGAACTGGGCCTGCCCCCTGGCCGACTGCCGGTGCCGCTGCGGGCGGGGGCGCAGCCACACCTGCACGGCGACCTGTCGCAGTTCAGCCTCCCCGAATTCCTGAACTGGGTGGCCGAGATGCGCTTTTCCGGGCACTGGCTGGTCACGGTCAGCAGTCGTCAGGGCGCGTCCCACCCGCTGACCGGGCACCTGGTGATGCGTGAGGGCGACCTCGTCTACGCCGAGTGCGGCGGGCACACCGGCAAGGCGGCGGTCTTTGCCCTGCTGAGCGCCATCGAGGAATACCACGACGCGATTTTTCACTTCTACCGCACCGACGCGCCCGGCGACGTGCGCTCGGCGGACCTGCACAGCACCACGTCCCGGCTGCTGATCGAACTCGCGGTGGAACTCGATCATCAGGCCGCCGGACACAGCCCTCACTGACTTCACTGAGCCGCGACCCGCTTCTCTTCCTGCATTCTTCTGCCCACTGGAGCCTTTTTCATGCCTGATATCCTTATCGTCGACGACAGCATCAGCGTGCGCAAAGCGCTGGAAATCACCCTTCGCAACCACAGTATTTCCAGCGCCAGCGCCGTGAGCGCCGAACACGCCCTGGAACAGCTCGCGCAGGACCCCGGCGCCTACGACCTGCTGATGATCGACGTGATCATGCCGGACAAAAGCGGCGTGGAACTGTGCGAGCAGCTCAGGGCCGACCCGCGTTACGCCGCGCTGCCGGTGATTCTGATGACCGGCAACGTGGACGACGAGGTCAAGGCGCAGGCCCAGCAGGTCGGCGCCGAGGGCCTGCTCAAAAAGCCCTTCCGCTCCGAGGAACTGATTCCGCTGGTGCAGGCCACGCTGACAGGCGCCCGGGCAGGCCGACAGCGCGCGGCGCCCCCCGAAGAAGAAGGCAAACTGGGCAAAGAAGCCCTCACCGCACTTTCGGACCTGCTCCAGACCTACGAGGACCACCCCCGCGTGCGCGACGTGGTGATGCTCGACCGCCAGGGCCAGCCGCTGCGTCAGACCGGCAACGTGCTGCCCGAGAACATTCAGATGTTCGCCCGTTTTTTCACCAACACGGCGGGCGTGCTCGGTCAGCAGATGCTCGGTGAGGACATTCAGGACGTGACCATCCGCTACGGCGGGCACGAGATGGTGATTCACAACCTGCCCGAACATTTCGTGGTGGTCCTGATGGGTGAGGCGAGGCCCGGGCTTCAGGCGTGAACCTGCGCGGCGGTCAGCGTCCCTCGCCCGGCAACCAGCCCCACGCCACGCCCTGCTTCCCGAGCAGGCCCGAAAGCCGCTCGACCTCGGCGCGGCGCTCGCCGCCCACCACGTCGCGGATGAGCACCCGCTCGACCCGGCCCGGCCACGCCTGAACGAACGCCGCATAGAGTTCCGGGTCGTGCTCGCCGCTGTCCCCGATGAGGGTGAAGGCCGCGCCGGTCTGCCGGGCGAGGGCATCGAGCGCCTGCCGCTTGTGCCGGGGGCCGGGCACGCCGGGAAAGTCGCGCAGCAGCAGCGGCCCGGCGGGAAGCCCGTGCTTGCCGAGCAGCTCACGCAGGGGCGCGGCCAGCCCCTCTGGACTGTTGCTGAGGTACACCACCGGCCCCCGCGCCGCCTGCGCCCGGAGCAACTCGGGGGCGCCGGGAAACACCGGGCGGGTCAACGCGTTTTGCCGCAGGACCCGCGCCGCGCCGCCCTGCCGGACGCCGGTCACGATGACCGTGTCGTCGAGGTCGGTCACGGTCAGGTGCCGGGCCGTGTCCAGATGCCAGTCGGGCGCCGTCTGCGCGGTGGCCCCCGGCACCTCCACCCGCACCGCCCCGGCCCCCGGCGGCACGGTGCAGGTGGCGCGGCCCCGGTCGTCGGTCCAGGTGCCGACCGCCTCTCCCCTGTCCGGCGTGCAGCGCACCGGCACCCCGGCCAGCGGGTTGGGCAGCAGGGACGAGAGGGTGCGCAGCACGTTCACTGCCGCGCTGTCCTGGGGGTGGGCCGGACGCGCGGTCCAGGGGTCGTCTTCCGCCACGCGCACCTCCACCCGGCCCGGCTGCGGGTGCTCCAGCACCGTGAGCTGCGCGGCACTGGCAGGCGCAGAGAGCAGCGCGAGGGCGGTGAGGGTCGGCGTACAGGCGACTCGGCGGATCACGCGTGGCAAGATAGCGGTCCCTTCCGCTCTAGTCCCTTTCCACTCTCCCGCCCCCCGCACCGCTAGATTGACCGCATGAAGTACGTCTCCACCCGCAGCCAGACCGACCTCGGCACCTTCTGTGACGTGCTGCTTTCCGGCCTCGCGCCCGACGGGGGGCTGGCGATGCCCACTTCCATCCCGGTCTTCAGCTCGGCGCAGCTCGCGGCCCTGCGCGGCCTGAGTTATCCCGACCTCGCCTACGCGGTGATGCGGCCCTTCATTTCCGATATTCCCGAAGCCGACCTGCGGGCGCTGCTGCACGCGACCTACCGCGCCGAGGTGTTCGGCAGCGAGGACATCACGCCGCTCACGCCCCTGAAAGAGTCGGGCCTCTACCTGCTCGAACTCTCCAACGGCCCCAGCCTCGCGTTCAAGGACATGGCGATGCAGTTTCTGGGGCACGCCTTCGAGTACGTGCTGGAAAAGCGTGACCAGCACGTCAACATCCTGGGGGCGACTTCGGGGGACACCGGCAGCGCCGCCGAGTACGCCATGCTCGGCAAGGCGCGGGTCAACGTGTTCATGCTTTCCCCGCACGGGCGCATGAGTGCCTTTCAGCAGGCGCAGATGTACAGCCTGAACGAGCCGAACATCTTCAATATCGCCGTCGAGGGCGTATTCGACGACTGCCAGGACCTCGTCAAGGAGGTCAACGCCGACGCCGGGTTCAAGGCGCGGTACCACATCGGCGCCGTCAACTCCATCAACTGGGGGCGGGTGCTCGCGCAGGCGGTGTACTACTTCCGGGCCTATTTCGCGCTGGGACTGCCGGACGGGAGCGAGGCCGATTTCTGCGTGCCCAGCGGCAACTTCGGCAACGTGTTCGCCGGATACCTCGCCAAACAGATGGGCCTGCCGGTCGGCCAGCTGGTCGTCGCCAGCAACGAAAACGACGTGCTGCACGAATTTTTCACCACCGGCACTTACCACGTGCGCCCAGCGGCGCGGGTGGCGGTCACGTCCAGCCCCAGCATGGACATCGGCAAGGCGAGCAACTTTGAGCGTTACCTGTATCTGGTCGCCGGTTCGGACGCGGTGCAGACGGCAGGCTGGTGGGAGGAGGTCGGCGCCGGGCGCCCGGTGGACCTGCAAGGCACCCCGCACTGGGCGGCAATCGAGGACAGCGGCTTTCGCGCGGGCCGCAGCACGCACGCCGACCGCCTGGCAACCATCCGGCGCGTGGACGAGCAGTTTGGCCGCCTGATCGACCCCCACACCGCCGACGGCGTGCTGGTCGGTCAGGGGTTCCAGCGCCCCGGCGTGCCGATGGTGTGTCTGGAAACCGCGCTGCCGGTCAAATTCGAGGAAACGGTGCGCGAGGCGGTGGGCCGCGCGCCCGAGCGTCCGGGGCGCTTTGCCGGAATCGAAACTCGTGAACGCTTCTGCGACGTGCTTCCCAACGACGTGGCGGCGCTCAAGGCGTACCTCGCCGACAAGCTCGACTGACGACAAGCTCAGCGGGCAGGGCCTCTATCGCGGGAGCGCACGGCAGCGCCGCGTCAGACTCCCTATGCTGCGGGGCATGTCCACTTCCTCCATGCTCGACGCCGTGGTGGTCGGCGCCGGTCCCAACGGCCTCGCGGCGGCGGTCACCCTGGCGCGGGCCGGGCTGCGGGTGCAGGTGCTCGAAGCCCATGAGCGCGTGGGCGGCGGCCTGAGCAGCGCCGCACTGACCTTGCCCGGCTTTACGCACGACGTGGGGTCGGCCATTCACCCGCTCGCCGCCGCCTCGCCCGCCTTCCGGCAGTGGCCGCTGCACGCGTTCGGGCTGCGCTGGATTCACCCGCCCGCGCCGCTGGGACAAACGCTGACAGGCGGCAGCGTCATGCTGGAGCGCGACCTGGAGCACACCGCCGCCGGTCTGGGTGCCGACGGCCCGGCCTGGACCCGGCTGTTCGCCCCGCTGCTGCAGGGCTGGGAAGGACTGCTGGACGACATTCTGCGGCCCCTGCCCCGCCTGCCGCGCCACCCCCTGACGCTCGCCCGCTTCGGGCTGCGGGCGCTGCCCCCCGCCGAAGTGCTGGGCCGGGCACTGTTTCGCACACCGGAGGCCCGCGCCCTGTGGAACGGCATCGCCGCGCACACCGGCCTGCCGCTGTCCACACCCGGCACCTCGGCCATGACGCTGGTGCTGGGGCTGACCGCGCACGCGGTGGGCTGGCCCTTTCCAGCAGGCGGCGCTCAGGCGCTGGCCGACGCGCTGCGGGGGTATCTGGAACACCTCGGGGGCGAAGTGGTCACGGGTGCAGCGGTCACCCATCCCCGCGACCTGCCAGACGCCCGCGTGACGCTGGTGGATTCCAGCCCCCGGGTGCTGCTCGGCCTGCTGGGGGACCGCGCCCCGGCGGGCTACCGCGCCGCACTCTCGCGCTACCGCTACGGCGCGGGGATGCAGAAGTTCGACTACGCGCTCAGCGGCCCGGTGCCCTGGCAGGACACGCGGCTGCGCCGGGCCGCCACCGTCCACGTCGCGGGCAGCGCCGCCGAAATCACGGCGTCCGAAGCCTCGCTGAGTTCCCGGCGGCCTTACCTGCTCGCCGCGCAGCACACCCTGTTCGACCCCTCCCGCGCTCCGGCGGGGCAGCATACCTTGTGGGTCTATGCCCACGTCCCGAACGGCTCGGACACCGACATCCGGCCCCTTGTCGAGGCCCAGCTCGAATGCTTCGCCCCCGGCTTCCGCGAGCGGGTGCTGGCCTGTCACGTCACGACGGCGACGCAGCTCGAACGCTTCAGCCCGGTGTTCGTGGGGGGCGACGTGGCCGGGGGCGCGGCTACCCTGCCGCAGCTCGTGGCCCGCCCGGTGCTGTCGGTCACGCCCTACCGCACGCCGGTGCGCGGGGTGTATCTGTGCTCCAGTTCCACGCCCCCCGGCGGCGGCATTCACGGGATGTGCGGGGTCAACGCGGCCCGGACGGCCCTGGCGGACGAGTTCGCCCTGCGCTGATCGTCCCTCATACGGATTCCGATTGAATCCAGCAGATTTCTGGATTCAATCCGACTGAAAGGAGTAGGAAAAGATACGGATTTCGCGATATGGATGCACAGGCGGTGTAGTTCCGACTGTGCAGGAATTTAGCGGAATCCGTATCACTCCTTCTGCCCGGCCTGCCAGTCGCGCAGGGTGTCCCGCGCCCACCTGTACACCTCGCCGGACGGGTCGCCGCTTACATGCAGCACCAGCGGCCCGAGCATGGCGCTGCGGCTGCCGGGCGAGCGGGCGTAGTGGTCGTTCAGGGCGCGGCGTTCATGCACGTTGGTGACGTGGATGACGTGCCCGGCAGCCCCCACCCCCGGCACAGTGAACTGCACGCCGTCGCCCACGCGGGGCGCGGAGCCGTATTCGGTAAAGGTGAAGGGGCGCGGGTGCTGCGCCAGTCCCGCCTGTTCCAGCACCCGCGCCGCCTCGCGCGACGTGCTGCCGGGATGGGCCGCGCAGCCCCCCAGCAGGGCCGCCGCCAGCAGCAAAAGCACAGGGCGCGGCATCAGGCGGTCCGTCCTTCGGCAGTGAGCGCCCGAGCGTGGGCGGGCGCCCCGGTCCCCACTCCGGCCCCTTCCCCCACACCAGCCCCGGCTCCCCCTCTGGCCCGTTCCCTCGCCCTGGCCCGGTCACGTTCCCGCAGCCAGCCCCAGAACAGCAGGACACCCAGCAGGAGTTCCGCGAGGTCGCCCCAGGAGTACATCTGCCGCGCCGCCGCCTGAATTGCCTCATACGGATTCCGCTTAATTCCTGCACAGTCGGGCCTATACAGTCGGGAAAGCGCCGCCTGTGCATCCATATCGCAGAATCCGTATTTTTCCTACTCGTATCCGCTCTGCTGCGCAGCTTTGCAAGTCGGATTGAATCTGAAACGACCAGATTCAATCGGAATCCGTATCAGGACCGCCATGCCGAGAGCCGCCTGACAATAGGCGGGGGGGTTTCCCTTCCCCGCAATAGAGCAGTTCTCCGAATTACGTGATGCGCGGAACAGCGCCCCGCATCACTCCATTCTCCGCCCTGCTCAGTGTTTTGCACTCGCTCCGCTCGCCAAAAAGACGTTGCGTCTTTTTGTCAAATGCTCTAGAGCGAAGGAGATGACGGAAAAGTGCCGCCATCTCCGAAGAAGAATCTCGCCCTGGATCAGCGCGGCGCGAGGGCCTTGCTCACGTTGATGATGCTGACCGTACCTGCGGGGTCCACGCTGTAGTCGTCGCTCGGTTCGCCCTCACCCGCGACGAGCAGGTGCTGGCCGTCGGGGGTAAAGGTCAGCATGTCGGGCAGCGCCCCCACTGGGACGGGCTGGCCGCGTACGGTGCCGTCGGCGTTCAGGAACACGACCCGCCCGGCGTCGGTCTTGGTTTTCGCTTCCACCGCCACGGCGATGACGCCGCCGCTGACCGCCACGCTGTTGGCCCCCGCTCCGTAGACGCTCAGGTCCACCGACTTCACAAGCGCGGGCCGGGCCGGGTCCGCGAGGCTGAGCAGGTCCACGCCGCCGGTGTGCCCGTTGACCACGAAGAGCTGCTTGCTCGCCTTGTCGTAGGCGCTGATTTCGGCCACGCCCTCGTCGAAGAGGAAGGGCGCGGCCTGATAGCGCCCGGTGCGCGTCAGCTTGCCCCCGGCGCCGACGGCATAGACGGTCACGCTGCCGCTGACTTCGTGGCTGGCGACCAGCAGCGGCTCACCATTGGGGCTGTCGGCGGCGGGAATAAACAGCACCCCTTCGGGCGCGAGGTCCCCGGCTTCGCCGCTCTTGGGGTCGGTGCTGCTTCCCAGGAAGTTGACGTAATCGGCGTAGGCGGGCGCGGCGGGGTTGCTCACGTCCAGCACCATCAGGCCGCCCGCGCGTTCCAGACCCACGAAGGCGAAGGTCTTGCCGCCGACCATGCCCACCGTGACGCCCTCGGGTTCGGGGCCTTTGTTGTCGCTGCGGGTGTCGAAGCTCGCGGCGGTGCCGTCGGAATTGAAGCTCGCGGGGGCGAGTTCGGCCACCTTGCGCTCGAACAGGTCGCCCGTGTCGCTCAGCAGCGACAGGTCCGACGCCCGCCAGATGCTCGCGCTGCGGGCGCCGAAGGCCACCAGCCGGTCGGCGTCGCCGTCGCCGTCGGTGTCGGCGTCCACGCGGCTCACCGTCAGGCGGCCCAGGGCGGCGTCCTTTTGCAGTTCGGCGGCGTTCGGAAAGGCCGCCGCGTCCAGCTTGAGCTTGTTCACGCGCACTTCGTCGCTGAAGCCGTCATAGTCGCGGGTGTCGCCCTCGTTGGCGGTGATGAGGTAGGTCTGCCCGCCCACCTCGAAAGCGGCCACCGCGTCGGGCATGTAGGTGCCGAACACCGGCCAGGTGCGGATATTCTTGCCGTCCTTGTCGCTGGCGTCCAGACCGTTTCCGGGCTTGCTGTGGTCCTTGAGGCCCAGGCCCGCCACCTGCTTGACCTTGCCGCTGGCAATCTCCACCGTCGCCAGGGCGTTGCTTTCCTGAAGGGTCACGTAGGCAGTGCGGCTGTCCCCCGACACGGCGATGTACTCGGGTTCGGCGTCCAGCGACAGCTTGCCGCTCTTGCCGGGGCGCAGCGACAATTTGCCGTCCAGGCCGGTAAAATCCACCGTGCGCACCAGCGGCGTGTCGGGCGTGTCAGGGGTAGCGGGCTGCTGGCAGGCGGTCAGCGCGAGCAGGCCGAGGCTCAGGACAAAAGCTTTTTTCATCCTGTTCACTTTCAGCGGGGCTTATCAGCGAGGTGTCAGCTGCTCCCAGGCAAACGGAAAGCGGAAGGTCAGGGGGCGTTTCCCCTGCACCTCCCGCTCCGATTCACCGCCCGCTGCTCATACGGATTCCGCTTCATTCCTGCACAGTCGGGAAAGCGCCGCCTGTGCATCCATATCGCGGAATCACCTCGGGTGCGGCGAGATTCGCGGTAGTGGGAAGGTAAAAATGCCGTGCAGAGCGCGGGAGCGGTCTCCGCCTTCCAGTCCTGCCCTCGTCATCGCGTGGATTTCCCCCCTCGCCGGATGGATTTCACTTCCGATCGCTTTCCACAGCGCCGAGCAAAAGGTCCCCCACAACATGGTTTGCGCCTCGGTTGAACACTCATTTGCCGCCGCACCCGAGGTGAATCCGTATTTTTTCCTACTCGCATCCGCTCGGATTGAATCTGAAACGACCAGATTCAATCGGAATCCGCATCAAGAGGGGTTCAGCGGCTGTACACCGGGCGGAAGCCGAAGACGCCGGGCGTGTCGGTGTCCACCGTAACCTCCACTGCGCCCACCTCGGCCTCGCCCATGACCTGCAATCGGGTCACGTGGCGCAGAACCGGGCTGGCGAGGGTCTGCCCCGCCGAGGTGTTGGCCCCGGCCTCGGTCAGCGGGCGGTCGATGACGAGCACGTGCGAGTCACCCTGAATGAGCAGCACCGGCTTGCCGTAGGCCTTGGCTTCGGCGGCCAGCGTAGTCAGCGTGTCGCGCAGACCGGGGTCGGTGAGCAGGAAGGGAGCGCCGTAGAACAGGTCGGCCTGGAACCCCAGCACGACGGCGGGCGCATTGTTCGCCTTCGCTTCGGCAAAGGTCGCCTTGATCCACGCCACGTTGGCGGCGTTGCGGGTGAAGTACTCGGCGACGCTGGCGTTCGTGCGCTCCATGCCGTTGTTGCTGCCCACGACGTGAACCGTGCCGAACACGACGTTCTGATACGTCCAGCGGCTGTTTTCCGGCAGTTCCGGTTGGCGCGTAAGCGTCAGGGGCGTCTGACCGAAGGAGCGGTTACCCATTCCCGTGAAAAACAGTTCACGGACCTTCGCCAGCCGCTCCAGCGGGTCGTACTTGCCCGCCTTCTCGCGGTGGCAGTCGGTCCATTCGTTGTCGCCGGGGGTGTAGACCAGCGGGGCCTGAAACATCCCGAACTCGGCCTTCACCTTCTGGAAGTTCTCGTCGCTGCACGGCGTGGAACCGCTTTTGATGTCGCCCACATGGAGGGTAAAGGCGGGCTGCAAGCGGTTGACCTCGCCGATCAGCGCCTCGAAGCGGGCGTAGTCGTCGGGCAGTTTGTAGGGCATGTCCCCCAGCGCCACGAACTTGAACGGCGCGGCGGCGGCGGTGGTCAGCAGGGTCAGGGCGGCGGTGAGCAGCAGTGTTCGCATCTTCGGTGTTCTCCTCGGCTGGTGGGCGGAAGGGGGTCAAGAAACTGGGAGGGGGCCTCTCCCCCAGCCTGCTTCGCCTCATACGGATTCCGCTTAATTCCTGCACAGTCGGGAAAGCACCGCCTGTGCATCCATATCGCGCAACCCGTATTTTTTCCTACTCGCATCCGCTCGGATTGAATCTGAAACTACCAGATTCAATCGGAATCCGTATCAGTTGCGGGCCACGCCGGGCGCCAGCTTGAGCGCCGTCGGCAGCTTGATCCACAGGAATTCGGTCTGGTCTTTCACGTCCGCGCCGCGCCCGCCGGTGGCCGGGTAGTTGTTGTCGTTGACGACGAGCAGCGTGTCGGGGCTGAGCACCAGCACGTTTTCGATGGTGACGTAGGGGAAGGAAAAGACGCCGTTCCGGGTGCTGGGCGCCAGGCCACGTGGGTCGGCCAGCGCCATCAGGTCGGCCACCAGGGTCTTTTTGAAGGTGCCGTCGGCATTCTTGGCCCCGAGGTCGATCAGGTACAGCCGCTTGAGCCTGGCCGTCTGGCCCTGGCCGCCATCGCGCTCGATCACCAGCAGTTGCGAGTCGCTCACCGGGGTCAGGTCGCCGATGGCCTCGCCGCCCTGCTCCAGCGCGTAGCGGCCTGCCAGGGTCCACTGCCGCGTGCCGAGGTCGTAGCGCATCAGCCGCAGTTGCCCCGCCGGGTCGCCCGCCACCGCCTTTTCCAGCAGGCCGTAAGCGACCTTGCCGCCGGGGGCGATAGTAAAGCCCTCGAAGCCGCCGCTTCCGGGCAGGTTGGCCACCGCGCTGCTCACGCCCTGGGCGAAGGCCGGGTGCTGCGGGCTGCGGACCTCGGGGGCCGCGTACTGCCCGGCCACCTTCGCGCCGGTCGCGGGGAAATCGGTGAACAGGCCGTCCACCCCCGCCTGGAACGCCTGACGCATCTCGGCCTCGGGGTCGTTCCTGTAACCGGGCAGCAGGTAGGTCGCCTCGTTGCGGAAGGTCCAGGGGTGGACGAGCAGCCCGGCGGCGTGCGCCCGCGCGACGAAATCGGTGGTCCGGCCCTCGGCGTCAATAATCCAGCGCTTATAGGGGCCGACCCCGCTGGCGTAGGTGGCGATTTCGCGCAGGGCGGCGTCGGTGGTCAGGGCGTCGTATTTGCGTTTGTCTCCGGCTGCCGTCCAGTCGTAGGGGGCTTCGTCGGGGCTGGACACCAGCTGCACCAGCGGCAGGTTCACGCCCGCCCCCGGCATGATGTTCTGCTTGAGGTCCTTGAGGTTGCCCACCTCGAACGACTGGATAAACACGCGGGCGGGGTCGGTGAACTTCTCCTTCACCAGCGTGTCGATCAGCAGCTGCGAGGTGTTGAACTTCGCCACCTCGTTCATGTAGACGGGGTGCTTGGTCTCGGGGTAGATGCCGACCTTGCGCCCGGTTTTCGCTTCCATGTCCCGGACCAGCGCAATCACTTCGGACAGGGTGGGAATCTCGAACTGGCCGTCGTAGGCCTTGCCGCGCAGCGCGGGGAGACGCTCGACGGCCCGGAGGGTCTTGAGTTCGGCGAGCGTGAAGTCTTCCACGAAGTAGCCGCGCACGGTCACGCCGTCGAGGGTCTTGGTGGTCAGGCGGTCCCCAAATTCGGGGCGGGCAGCGACATCGGCGGTGGCTTCCAGCACCTTGCCGTCCTTGTCCACCACCGCGATCACCGGCTCGTGCCGGGCGACGAGCACGCCGTCCTTGGTCACCACCAGGTCGGGTTCGATAAAGTCGGCGCCCGCTTCGATGGCGACCCGGTAGGCTTCCAGGGTGTGTTCGGGGCGGGTGCCCGAGCTGCCCCGGTGTCCGATGACGATGGGCGCCTGACCGCGCAGGGTGGGCAGCCCGGCGAGGTTGGGCGTGCTGATAGGCGCTTCGAGCAGTCGCCCGTCCGCCGAGAAATGCAGCAGGAACGGCCCGAACTCGTCGCCCACCCACAGGGTGCCGTCGGGGGCGAAGGCGAAGCCCTCCACGTCGAAGTCGGCCCCGGTGAGCAGGCGCTCGGGGCTGGCCTCGTTCACGATCTGCCAGGGCACCTTGCGGTCGGGGTCACGCAGCCCAATGAAGCTGCCGACCTGCACGCGGCCCGCCTGCGCCGCCGGGGTGCCGGGGGTCAGGGCCACGCGGTAGAGCCGCAGCAGGTAGTCGGCGGAGTTGTTCTTCGCCCCGAAGCCGTTGTCGCTCAGGAACACGAAGCCCTGGCCCTGCGGGTCGCGCTGCACGCCGGAAAAGCCCTGCACCGGCTGGCCCGAAAACCGCGCTTCCCCGCGCAGGCCGCCGTTCCACGCGCCGCTCGCCGGACCCTGGGCGAAGGTGTCGGCCTTCATCTCCGCGTAGCCGACCAGGGTGGGCCGGGTCACGGGACCAGTGGAAATGGGAGCGGTGGACACGGGCGCCGTGGAGATGGGCGCCGTGGAGATGGGAGCACTGGGCACGGGGGCAGGCGTCACCGGCGCCGCGCCGCCGCCCAGCGCCGAAGCACCGAGCGAAGACAGGCCCAGCGAGAGGGTGAGGGCCACCGACCAACCGAAAAGGGTGCGTTTCACGGTTACGCACTCTGGAGGCCGTCCGTCAGCCCGCCATGCGCTGCGCGTCAGCCCGGAGTCAGCTTCGCAGAAAAGCCCGCACGTCCCCGAGGCTCCCGGCGTCCCGGACCTGCTCGCCATCCGCGCGGCGAATCAGCGCGGGCACGCTCCGCACGCCGAACTGCTCGGTCAGCGCCCCGAAGTGCTCGGGCGCACTCTGGCGGTGAACGACCTCGATCTGCGCGTCGAAATCTCCCTTGAGCGGCCCGGCCAGCATCTTCTTCAGGCGCTCGCAGCCGGGGCAGGCGTCCTGGGTCAGCAGCAGGAAGGGACGGGCCGTAGAGGAACGTTCAGTCATGGGCCACCGCCCGCGCCCCGCCCGGCCACAGCGCCTCGACATCGGCGTCGGTGAGCGGCTCGACGGCCAATTTGCTGTAGCTGCTGCCCTTGGCCGAGAAGAAGTCGTGGGTGGTGCCCCGCGCCCGGATGCCGTTTTGCACGATGGGGTTGATGTCCTCGTCGGCAAAAGGCCGGGGCAGCGCCAGATTGTCGGCCAGCACGTTGAAATTGAAGCGGATGAACTTCTTGACCTCAGCGGTCAGCCCCACGCCCGCGTACAGCAGGTCGGTGTAGGCGAGTTCGTTTCTGTAGAGGGCCTGCAACGTTTCGTCGAACCAGGCCCGCGCATAAGTCTGCTCGGCGTCGGTCAGCGCCGCGAATTTCTCCTGGGCCAGCAGCGCGACGTACACGCCGTGCAGCGCCTCGTCCAGGATGATCAGGTTGAAAATCTCGCCTGCCGACACCATGCGGCCCTGCCCGGCGAGGTAGAGCGGGTAGAAAAACCCCGAGTAGAACAGCGCCGTTTCCAGCATGCACGACACCACCAGCTTTTTCCACAGGCCGAGGCTGGACACGTCCGGGTCGCGGTAGACGCCCTGAATCACGGCAATCTTGTGCTGAAGCTGCGGCTGGGTGCGGACCCACTCGAACACCTCGCGCTCCTCGCTCGCCGTCAGGAAGGTCTTGTTCATCAGCGAGTAGCTGCGGGCGTGAATGTCTTCCATCATGCCCTGAAACTGAAGCGTCGCCTTGCGGATGTGGCCGTCCACGAGGTCACGCAGCTTCGGCATGCCGACTTCGCCTTGCAGCGTGTCGAGCGCGTTCAGCCCCGCCGAAGCGTGGATGTAGGTCCAGCGCTCCTCGTCGCCCAGCGTCTTCCAGACCAGCGCGTCGTTGGTGAGCGGGATTTCCTCGGGAAACCACAGTTGCGAGGTGTATTTGGCGTAGAAGGTGGCGGAAAAGCCGTCTTCGGGTTCGGACCAGTTGGTGGCGGAAAAGGGGGACATGGGGACCTCGTTGATGGATGATGGGTTCGGCCTGTCGGCCTGATGGATGATGGAGAGGGGCAAGCGGGCAGCGACGGAGACGGTCTTTCCATCAACCATCAACAATCGACCATCACCGCCTTACACCACGCAGCTCAGGCAGTCCTCCACGTTCGTTTTGCGCAGGCGCGTGTAGTACAGCGTTTTCAGGCCTGCGCGGTAGGCGTAGAGGTAGTAGCTCTGCAGGGTGCGCGTGGTGGCCGACGCGGGCAGAAACAGCGTGCAGGAAATGCCCTGGTCCACATGCTTTTGCGCGGCGGCCACGGTGTCGATGACCCGGCGCATATCCATGTCGTAGGCTTCCTCGTAGTACCACTCGGTGTCTTCCGAGAGGTGCGGCATGGGGTAGATGGTCCGGGCCTTGTTGCTGGTGCGCGTTTCCACCTTTTCCGTAATCGGCATGATGCTCGCCGAGGCGTGCGACACGTAGGAAATCGAGCCGGTGGGCGCAATCGCCATCACGAACGAGTGGGCGAGGCCGTGCTCCCGAATGTCCTGCACCAGCTTTTCCCAGTCGGCGCGGGTGGGAAGCTGGTGGCCTTCAAAGAGTGCGGTGACTTCCGGCGTCTGGGGCACAAAGTCGCGCTCCAGATACTGCGCGAAGTACTCGCCCGACTGGTAGCGGCTGCCCTGAAAACCCCCGAACACGAAGCCGGTGTCCCGCGCGATTTCCATACTCGCTTTGCGGGCGTGGTAGTGCACGGCGGCGAAAAACACGTCCACGAACTCCAGCGCCTCGGGCGAACCGTAAATCAGCTCCTTGCCTGCCAGGAAGGAATGCAGGCCCATCGCGCCGAGGCCGATAGAACGCATTTCGTCGTTGGCCCGCTTGACCGCCGGAACCTCATGCACGCTGGTGGAGCGGGCCACGTTGTCCAGCATCCGAATCGCCGCGCCGACCACCCGCCCGAGGTCGCCGCTGTGCATGGTCTGTTCGATGACAAGGCTGGCGAGGTTGCACGACACGTCCAGGCCGATGCGGTCCCTGTGTTCCTGCCCGTAGGCGTGGAAGTAACTCGGCGTGGTGGGCTGCAAAATCTCACTGCACAGGTTGCTCATCTTGATGGTGCCCACGTTCGGAATCGGGTTGGCGCGGTTGGCGGCGCCCTCGAACAGCAGGTACGGGTAGCCGCTCTCGCCCTGCGTCACGGCGATGTCTTCGAGCACCCGCCGCGCCGAGACGCGCTTTTTGCGGATGTTGGGGTTGTCCGCCAGCGCCTGGTACTCCCGCGTCCAGTCGATAGAGGTGAATTCGCGCCCCGTTTCCTGAAACAGCGAGTGCGGATAGAACTGGTAGATGTCCTCGCCAGAGCGCACCTTTTCCATGAAGATGTCGGGGATGGTCGCGCCGATGCTGAGGGTCTTGAGCCGGGCGTCCTCGTCGGTGGCGATTTTCTTGGCGTTCAGCAGGTCGGAAAAGTCGGCGTGCATCACGCTGAGGTACGCGGCGCCCGCCCCCGGCCTTTGCCCCGCCTGGTCGGCGTAGCGAAGCATGTTGTCGAGCATCTTGGCGACGCCCATCACGCCCTTGGTCACGTTCTGGATGCCGCGCAGCGACTCGCCCCGCGCCCGCAGGTTGCTGACCTCCACGCCGATGCCGCCGCCGCCCTTACTGAGTTCGGCCACAAACGACAGCGTTTTGGTAATCGAGTCGAGGTTGTCGGTGCAGTCCTGCAGCAAAAAGCACGACACCAGCCGCCCCGTGTTCGCCTTGCCGGAATTCATCAGCGTGGGCGTGGCGGGCGTAAAGGTCTGGTGGACGAGGTGATGCACGAGTTCGAGGGCTTCCTCGGCGCTGTCCGCGCGGGCGAGCGCCGTGATGCTGAGGCGGTCCTCGTAGCGCTCCAGCCAGCGCGAGCGGTCCGGGGTCATGGTCGCGTACTCGGAATAGAACTTGTACGCGCCCATGAACGCCTTGAACCGGAACTTGGCGCTGTAGGCCCGCTCGAACACGGCGCGGACTTCGTCTGGCGTATACCGCTCGAACACGCTCCTGTCCCAGACGCCCTGCTCGGTCAGATAACGAATCTTCTCGTCGAGGTCGTGGAAAAAGACGGTGTTGGGGTTGACCTTTTCCTGAAAGTAGGCTTGCAGGGCGCCTTTGTCATGGCGGGTGTCCACCACGGTTCCGGCGAGGACTTTGTTGTTCAGTTCGATCCAGCGTTCCATCGGGGTTCTCCAGTGCGGGCGGTGAGGCGGGCCACGGCGTCTTCGCGCAGCCAGCGCAGCACCTCCTGGCGGTCGGCGGCGGTGCCACCCTTGTTGAGCTTGGCGACGACAGGCACGCCGTATTCGGCGGCAATCAGGTCGGCGGCGCGGGCAAAGTTCGGCCCCCAGTGGTAAGACCCGCTGGCGACCACGCCCCGCAGCCCGGCGGAGTGTGCCCGCAGAAAACGGCGGGTGCTTTCCGGCACCTCCCCCGTGCCGAAGGTGTAGGTCAGCAGCAGGTACGGGGCGGCGGGGGGGCTGCCCTGCACGCGCCCGAGCGGCAGCCCCAGCTCGGCCCCCACCCCTTCGGCAAAGCGGCGCACGTTGCCGGTCAGCGAGTCGTACACGAGGCAGAGCATTCCTAGCTCCTCAGGTGCTCGCCGGGAGCGACGCTTCCCCGCACCTGGGCATCGAAATCGCGCATGTGGTCGGCCAGGGCCGCAACGATTCGGGCGATGTCGGCGTCGGTCAAAATCCCCTTCTCGGTGAGGACCGAGAGCAGTTCCAGCAACATCCCGGCACTTCCCTGCCCCCTGGCGATGCCGGTCAGCAGCAGCGCAGGCAACTCAGCGGACATCGCCGACGACCTTCACAGGCGGAACGGGGGTGGGCTGCCCGTCGTCTCCCAGCGCCACCAGCGTAAAAGTGCCGGTGCAGCCCAGTTCGCGCCGCTCGCTGTACATGTCCTCGACAAACAGTTCCACCAGCACGGTCATGGAGGAGCGGCCCGTCCTGACCACGCGGGCGACGAGTTCGACCAGCGTGCCCTGCGGAATGGGGCGGCTAAATTCCATCGCGTCCAGGTGCCGGGTCACCACCTTGCGGCGGCAGTGGCGGGTGGCGCAGATAAACGCCGCCGAGTCCATCATGCTCAGGGCTTCGCCGCCGAACAGGGTGCCGTGGTGGTTGGTGTCGCCGGGAAAAACGACGTGGGTGACGCGGGTTTCGGAAGACTGAGGCAAGGACCGCGCAGAAAGCGGGGCAAGGTCCTGGGTCTGGGGCATGGGTTCTCCAGCAATGGGGGCAGCGGCCAACGCCCCGGCGCACAGGCCGCAGCGTTCGCCAGAAACCCGGGCACCGGCCTGTCGCGGGCGCCCTGAGGGCACGAATATGAAGGAGCAGGCATGAAGGGGCCGCATCCGGGCCACTGGCGACCCGACGACCCACCGCAGAACTTAGCGTTTCACAAGGATTCCACCTGACGCCCCTGACGCGGAGGCATGCACAAGAAGGCGTATCTCCCGCAAGGCGAGCGTTCGGACTGAAACCGTGGCGCGACCGTGCCGGACTGAACCCCTGGGGGCATGACCGGACTTCCCTCTGTTCCTGCGGGCGCTGCCAGCGTGGCAGCCGTTCGGGCGAAATCCTACCAGATTTGCCGCCGGGCCGGGCCGCGCGGCTGGGCAGGCCGCTCCACTTCCCCCCGGATGACGGCAGAAGAAAAAGCCAGGAGGAAAAATCCTACTGATCAATGGTGCGGACAGTTTCGAGGGGGTAAAGAAGAGATCTCCGGTACGGTGAGGTTGAAACGACTTCACGCACAGGAGACCTACTTCAATGTTACCGATTCTGCTGACCCTTCTCGCCCTGCCCGCCCACCAACACCGTTTCTTCGCCAAACTCATCCCGCTCTGGCAAGCCATTCCCGGTCGGGTCAATGCCATGAATTTCAGCCGCTACAGCGGCTGGAACGAACGAACGCTCCGTCGCTGGTTTCAGAAGGCCCTCCCCTGGGCGGAGCTGCATTGGGGCCTGCTGCAATTCCTCCTGTGTTTGGGGGTGTTGGAGGGGCGCTTCATCCTGGCCCTGGATGCCAGCTTCATTCCCAAGTCGGGCAAGAACACTGCGGGGGTGGGGGCATTCTGGAACGGTGCGACGCACCGTTCCGAAACTGGGTTGGAACTGTCGTGTCTGGCCCTGCTGAGCTGGTCAGGCCATCACGCGTTTCCTGTCCACGTGCAGCAAACTCAGCCGCGTGGACAGAAGGCCGATCGCCTCGAACAGTACTTGGATCAACTGGTCTCCTTCCTGGAGCAGCGCCGGACCTGGTTAACCCGACATCTCCGTGTGGTGGTCGCGGATGGTCAGTATGCCAAGACGATGTTTATGGACGCCGTCAGTCGCGAAGGCTATGCCTTCGTGACCAAAATGCAGTGCAACGCCAACCTGCTTTATCCCTTTACTGGCCCGCACCACAAGCGGCGAGGAGGACGGCAAAGGTGGGCTGGGAAGGTCGATTTCATCAACTTTGATGGGTGGGCCAGTGTGCCTGGTGAGGACCGGGAACGGGTGTGGACACGTGTCGTGTGGGCACCCCACTACGGGCGTTTTCTCCGGGTCGTGGTCATCCAGAATCTGGGAGGGCGCGGTAAGGTGAAGGGGCACGTGGTGCTGTGCAGCACTGACCCAACCCTACCGGCAACGCAGATCCGGGCGCTCTACAGCGCCCGGTTCAGACTGGAATTCGTTTTCCGGGATGCCAAGCAGTTCGCGGGGTTGAACACCTGCCAGCTTCGCAGCACCGTCGCGTTGGAAAACCACTGGAATGCGGCTTTCTTTGCCCTGAGCATGGGACGAGCAGAAGCGTTACTTGAAGCGGCAGGACGCTCCCAGCGTCCTGCCGCCCGGATGGCGTTCTCCTACGAAGACATCAAACGACGGGCCTATAACCAACTCTTCGCCCGCCGAATTCTTCGCAATCTCGGTCTTGAGGCGCGATTCCACGAATTAGAGAAACATCCGTCCAGACCGCTTGATCTCGGCGTCAAAGCCGCCTAAAACTGTCCGCACCATTGCTGATACGGATTCCGATTGAATCTGGTCGTTTCAGATTCAATCCGAGCGGATGCGAGTAGGAAAAAATACGGATTCCGCGATATGGATGCACAGGCGGCGCTTTCCCGACTGTGCAGGAATTAAGCGGAATCCGTATGACCTTGACCTTCTTGCTGCTGGCCTTCAGCGGTGCCGGTTGCGCTCGTCTTCCGGCGTGCGGTCTTGCTCCTGCTCGGGCATCTCGTCACCGCGCCGGCGGTAATAGCGCCGCAGCCACTGCCCCAGCCCGCCGAGGTCGGGAAACAGCGTTCGCTCGGTCACATTGGCCTGGTCGAGCCGGTCACGCACTTCCCACTTCAGTTCGGCGGGCAGGTGAACGCGGCGGGCGGCCCCATCGTACTGACCGAGCCAGGTTTCGAGGTCGTCGACCGGGTTAGACAGCAGCGAAAACAGCGCCGACTGCTGCACGATCCGCTGATCGAGCGACGGCGGTTCCAGGAACATCAGAAAAGGGTGGCCACTCTCGCGCTCCATGCGTTCGAGCCACTGGATATCGGCATCGAAACTCAGGCCCTGCGACCTCTCCCGGGGGCTGAAGGTCGCCAGCATGTCGGTGGTAAAGACGCTGCTGCCCTCGTGCTGAAGCAGATGAGAGAGCGGCCCCGGCAGCGCGGCGTTGGTGGTCGCCATGTCGAGCATCCAGATCACGCCGTCCTTGTCGTAGTCGCGCTCCTCGGCGGTGGCGAAGTGCAGCGCGACCAGCGGCGAATAGCTCCAGTCGAGCAGGCGGGTGGGCACGCCGTGGTGCTGCCCGAGCGCCAGCCAGTACCACAGCACGTTCTCGGTCTGCACGTTCGCCTGCGCGTACTTGCGAAAGGCCCGCACGAGATAGCGTTCCAGGTCCCGCGTTTCTCCGGACAGCCGCTGAAGCGAGGTGGTCAGCCGCGCGGCGCGGCCCTGTCCCCGGAAGACGTAGGGAGAGCGGAAGCGCCGCAGCTCCGCATTCCAGGAGTTCTGGTGCAGCACCTCCAGCAGTTCCAGCCAGCTCGTGACCCGGATGTCCTCCACCGGCCCTACTCCACGTTTCCCGGCGCCACCTCGCCCCGCAGCTTGCGAAAAGTCGTCAGGGCCTGGGCGACGACCTGGTCCATGTTGTAGTAGCGGTAGGTGGCGAGGCGGCCCACGAAGGTCACGTTCGGCTCGGCGTCGGCCAGCGCCTCGTATTTCTTGTACAGCTCCGCGTTTTCGGGGCGCGGCACCGGGTAGTAGGGGTCCCCCTCGGCGCGTGGGTACTCGTACACCACCGAGGTCTGGTGGTGACGCTGCCCCGTGATGTGCTTGAACTCGCTCACGCGGGTGTAGGCGTAATCGTTGGGGTAGTTCACCGTGCCGACCGGGAACAGTTGCTCGGCGTCGTGCGTCTCGTGCCGGAATTCCAGGCTGCGGTAGGGCAGCTTGCCGTAGCGGTGGTCGAAAAAGGCGTCCACCGGCCCGGTGTAGATCAGGTGGCCGTGCGGAATCAGGTGCCGGATCTCCCGGTAATCGGTGTTCAGCATGACCTTGATGTTCGGGTGGGCCAGCATGTTCTGGAACATACGGGTGTAGCCGTGCAGCGGCATCGCCTGATAGGTGTCGGCGAAATAGCGGTCGTCCCGGTTGGTTCGGGTGGGCACCCGGGCCGTCACGCTGGCGTCGAGTTCGCTGGGGTCCAGGCCCCACTGCTTGCGGGTGTAGCCCCGGAAAAACTTGTTGTACAGGTCACGGCCCACTTTGCCGACCACCACGTCCTCACTGGTGCGCACCTGTTCCACCTTCTCCGCCACCGACGCGAAGAACTCCTCGACCTGAAACGAGGTCAGGCTCAGGCCGTAGAGCCGGTTCACCGTGTCGAGGTTGATGGGAATGGGCAGCAGTTGTCCGTCCACGCTCGCCAGGACGCGGTGCTGGTAGGGCCGCCACCCGGTGAAGCGGGAGAGGTACTCGAACACGTCGCGGGAGTTGGTGTGGAAGATATGCGGGCCGTAGGGATGAATCAGCACGCCCGCATCGTCGTAGCAGTCGAAGGCGTTGCCGCCGATGTGGGGGCGGCGGTCCACGATCAGCACACGCTGGCCGGTGCTGGCAAGGCGCTCGGCGAGCACGCTGCCCGCAAAGCCCGCCCCCACGATCAGGTAATCGAAAGCGTCGGAAGGGCGCTGCTCCTGGAAATCAGTCATCGGCACTCTCCGGTAAGTTGGCGTTCTGGGTGGCCTCTATTTGAAACTGCATGTCTTGCCAGGTCCGGTCCCACGACAGCCCAGCCAGATACCTGTCGGCCCGCGCTTGCCGCTCAGCCGCCTGCGCCGTCCCCGCCTCGGTGAGCGCCGCTGCGCAGGCCGCTTCAAAAGCGTCTACACCATCGGCAATCCGCACCATCTCCTCTTCCCCATAAGGCCGAATCACGTCCCGAATGCCGGTGGACACGACCGGCACCCCAGCCGCGAGGTATTCCGGTGTCTTGGTCGGACTGATGAATTCGGTGGACGGATTCAGTGCGAACGGCAGCAGCGCCACGTCCCAGTGCGCGAGGTACTGCGGCAACTCGGCATAGGTCTTTTGCCCGAGGTAATGCAGGTTGGGGGCCTGGGGCAGTTCCTGCGGGTCGATCTTGACCACCGGCCCCAGCAGCACGATCTGCCACTCCGGGCGGCGGCGGGCAAGCTCACCGATCAGGGCCGTATCGAAGCGCTCGTCGATCACGCCATAAAAACCGAGGCGGGGACGCGGCAACTCGCGCTGGTCTGCCGGGTCGGACAACCCCTGCCGGGCCTGCGCGAAGTGCGAGACTTCCACGCTGGAGGGAAACGGGTGCACGTTGGGGTGCTGCAGGCACTTGGCTTCGTAGAGCCGGTGCCCGCCCGTAAAGACCACATCCGCCTGCGCGAACAGTTGCCGCTCACGTTCGCGCAGTTCAGGAGGCGCACCCTTGAAGTTCGCCAGTTCGTCCATGCAGTCGTAGATGGTCACGCGTGGGGAGAGCCTCGCGGCGACTGGCAGTTCCATCGGGGTGTAGACCCACAGGTCGTATTCGGTCAGCCCTTCACGCTTCACCAGGTCGGCCAGCAGCCGTGCGGTGCGGGCCTGCGACTCGGCGGGGCTGCGGCCGATTTCAATGTGAGGTGTACAGACCATCACGCCGCTGGGGTCGCGCTGACACTCCAGGCGGTCCGGCCACTCGCCGAACAGCGGTTCTTCGATGTAGTACACCGCCCGCTCACAGGCGGCCCGCACCATCAGGTGCTGAGGCCGCTGAAACACGAAATTCCAACGCAGGTGTGACAGAACCAGCAGGGCGGGAGGTGGAGTGAGAGACGTTGCAGGCATGGTGGGCCTCCTTGATGTCGTAAGGCATCGGTTGCAGCCCCTGCAGCGTTGGGACCGCAACGCAGGACGTAGAGAGCATTTGACAAAAGAACACGAAAGAATACAGTGAGTTTGTCCGAGTTGCAAAGCTCTGCGAGTCCGCAGGAGAGAATGGAGTGCTGCGCGGAACAGCACTCCGCATCACGTCATTCGGAGAACTGCTCCAGAACCAGAAGAAGTCGAGAGAAACAGGTTGGCGGGCCTGCGGGCGCACCCATACGGATTCCGCTTCATTCCTGCACAGTCGGGCCTATACAGTTGGGAAGGCGCCGCCTGTGCATCCATATCGCGGAATCCGTATTTTTTCCTACTCGCATCCGCTCTGCTGCGCAGCTTTGCAAGTCGGATTGAACCTGAAACGACCAGATTCAATCGGAATCCGTATTACTTCAGCCTGGAACTCCAGAAACAGGTGTTCGCGATTTTCCACTACGCCCTGCGTCGGGGGCGAACCCATGACTGGCTTTATGCAGGAAAGCAACTTCAGCTGGGGCAAGCGGGTGCTCAAGCTCAATGCCCGGCGCCTGGTCAGTGACGACGCACTGGCCGAACTGGTGCTGCTCTGGGGCGAGGACATCACGCCGACCCTGGAACAACTGGCACATGAAGGCGCCGACGCCGTCGCCAGGGACTTAAGCCCATGATGTTCCCCGAGTACGCAGACAAGAAACGGTATCGAGCCGACTTCTCATTCTCATGTCTTCCCCTTTACCCTGACCCCGCATGCTCGACCTCCTGACCCCGGAAGCCCTGCTTGGTGCCCTGATGATCTTTGTCATGCGCATCGTGGACGTGTCGCTCGGCACCCTACGCATCGGAATGCTGGTGCGCGGCAAGCGCGGCTGGGCGGGGCTGCTGAGCTTTTTCGAGTCGCTGATCTGGCTGATCGCGGCGGCCCGGGTGCTTGGCAACCTCGAAAGCCCGCTGCAATTCGTCGCCTATGCCGGGGGATACGCCAGCGGCACCATGCTCGGCTCATATATCGAGAAGTGGCTGGCGGTGGGACAGGTGGTGATGCGGATCATCTCCCCGGCGAACGCCCCCGACCTTCAGCACCCCCTGCGCGAGGCCGGGTTCTTCGTGACCACCGTCAACGCCTCGGGCCGCGACGGTGAGGTGCGGGTGCTGTTCAGCGTCATGAAACGCCGCCGCACCGGGGCCGCGCTCAGTGTGCTGGAGCAGCATTACCCCAAGGCCTTCGTCACCATCGAAGAAGTCACCACCGCCCACCTGCAAGAACTCGCCACCCGTGAAGACCGGCTTTCACGGCGCTTTCGCATGATCCGCAAGTAGCCGGAAAAAGCCCCCACCCGGCAGCGGGCTGGGGGCGACTGATACGGATTCCGATTGAATCTGGTAGTTTCAGATTCAATCCGACTTGCAAGGCTGCGCAGCAGAGCGGATGCGAGTAGGAAAAAATACGGATTCCGCGATATGGATGCACAGGCGGCGCTTTTCCGACTGTGCAGGAATTAAGCGGAATCCGTATTAGACAATGGTTCGTGCAGTTTTGAGGTCACAAAGAAAGACCCACCGAAAATGGGGCTGTGAACACACCGCTTCCAATGGGTCTAATGGCTATCCTACAGTACGTTCTCAGCGCGGTCCCGCTGCGCAAGACGCAGCGGAATTTTCTGACCGTGCTGCTTAGCGTATTTCTCGCTGTTCCTGGACGGCTGAACGTCCTGAACCTCTCCCGATATGCGGCCTGCTCAGAGAGTACGATCCGTCGTTGGCTGCACCGAAGTGACCCCGGGGCCATTCCCTGGGGCGCAGTACACCGGGCGACTGTGAGCACGGCGATTGAGAGTGGGCTGATCAGCCCACTGTGCGTTCTGGCCATCGACGCCTCTTTTCACCGCAAATCTGGTCAGCACACCGCACACCTCGGCTCGTTCTGGAATGGCTGTGCCGCACGGACCGAACGTGGGATCGAGCAATCCTGCTGTGCCCTGATTGACGTCCAGCACCGACAGGCATTTACGGTCGATGTCCGTCAGACCCGGACCGGGTCTGAGGCCCCGAGTCGTCTGGAACAGGCCGCTGACCAGCTGGATGACGTGTTGCTTGATCTCCAGACTGTTCCACGGCTTGATCTGGCCGCTGTGGTTGCGGATGGGAACTATGCGAAAGAATCCATGGTGGAGACCGTGACCGGTCACGGTCTCCCATTCATCTCCAGATTTCCTCGCAACGCCAACCTCAAGTATCTCTATACCGGCGAGCATCCCAGACGACGCGGACGGCCAAAAAAGTTCGACGGCAAGGTGGATTTCAGCGACTTGCAGCGCTTTGACCTCGTTTCTGAAACGTCGACCGAGCGGGTGTGGACTCAGGTGGTCTGGAGCGTGCAGTGGGCGCGAGAAGTGCGTGCAGTCGTCATCCAGCAGGTCGGTAAAAAGGGTCAAGTGACGGGTTACGCGGTGCTGTTCAGCACCGCTGTGACGATGCCCGCTCATGAGGTCATTGCGCTGTACCGGAGCCGTTTCGAGATTGAACTGATCTTCCGGGATGCCAAGCAGTTCCTGGGAAGCCAGGATGTGCAATTGCGGTCACAGCCAGGCATTGAGGCGCATTGGAACGTGGTCTTGCTGACCCTGAACCTCTGTCGCCTTGAGGCCCTGCGAGCAGCAGAGGGCGGACAGAATCTGGTGTTCAGTCTCGAAGACATGAAACGCAGGGCGTATAACGCCCTGCTGGCCCAAGTGATTTTGTCCAAGTTGGATCTCTCGGCCCGCTTTGAAGAATTAGAACATCTGCAGTCCAGTCCGCTAAATTTCGGCCTCAAAGCCGCCTAAAACTGCACGAACCATTGATTAGAGCAGTTCTCCGAATGCTCAGTAGGTGACAACTTCGTCTCCAGCCGCGCCTGGCGGGCAGAAAGGACGGGTGAGCAGTTCCAGGAAAGCCCTGCATCGTTCGGGTTTCCAACGCAGGGCATCCACGAGATGCTGAGCACCGTGACGCACCAGGCTGACCGCTCTGCGACCATGTTTCAGGACGGGAATGGGATGGGTCTGGCCGAGCCAGACCCCCAGCTGCAAACAGAACATCCAGGCCAGCGTCACCAGACCAAAGAGCCGTTGTAGACGGCTTTTTTCTGTAATCCCCGTTCGCTCCAGGTCGAAGCCTCGCGTTTTGAAGCTGCTGAAGGTGCACTCAATTGACCAGCGCTGCTTGTAAAGCTTCCAGGTCTTCCGAGCATTGAAATCGGTAGCGATGATGATGAGGTCACCCACAGGTGACCTCGTCGCCACCACCCGCATCAACTCCCCGAACACAAACACCTTTTCGCTGATCTCGTGAAAATGACCGTGCTGGACATGCTCAAACCACTCTTTCCCGCTCATATCGTCCAGCATGTCGCTGTGCCGAATGCGGATGGCCCGCTTGATGCCCTGACGACGGAGAAAACGGAACCATTCCGCACCGATGAACTCACGATCAGCCACTAGGCCCAGCCAGCGTTTCGCTGGCAAGGCCCGAAGCAGCTTCAACACCAGCCACATCCGGGCGTACGTGTGACTGTTCCCGGACTCGTCGAGGGGCACCCAGATCAGGGGCAGGGTGAAGCCGTGGACCACGGCTCCAAGCACCAGAAAGTTGATGGGCGTCTCCCCGTGTTCCCAGTTGGTGCGGTCCAGACTCAGCAAAACCTTTCCTGGTGGCAGGTGGGCGACGAGCAGGGCGATGAAAAAGCCCATGTCCAGCTGCTCATCCCGGAAGGTCCGGTCTGCTCGTCTCTTCTTGCCCTGCGGGGTACTCATCCCTGGCATATGGGCACTCAGATCGTGATGATTGACGCTTCTCGCGGCAATCATCGCCAGGAGGACGTCAATGAGCCGCTGGAGCGTGTCGATGCGGAGATGACTGGCGTGCGCTTTGAAGTGCTGTGTGAGTACGGTAGCTTGTTGAGCAGTGGATTCTGTCGATTTCACACTCCCAGGAGACCGCGAACAGTCGGCCCCATCAAGCTTGATGGGGCCGACTGTTGATTTTTCCCGTCTGGGACGACATCGAACTGAAGTTGTCACCTACTGAGCTCCGAATGACACGTGCGCCCTGACGGCACCGCCACCCGCTCCATTCTCTCCTGCGGAGCTGTCCCAGTCTGCTTCGCAGCTTTGCAAGTCGGACAGAAACGCTCCGCTTTTTCTGTCAAATGGCGTAGGAGCAGAACCGGAGCAGGAGCTGCTCCTCAACTGGGCGACAGCACCACTCGGTCATCCGTCCAGTAAGCCGTCACGCGCATGGTCTCGGCGTCCAAGCCACGTGCCAGCAGCTCCTTCTTGATGCCAAGCGCAGCCTTGCGCTCCGCGCCAACCCAGACGAAGACCGTCCCCGAGGGTATTTGCCATTCGCGCACCGCATCCCGCAGCAGCGTGGTCGTGCCTGCCGCTGCTTCTCCTCTGTGCAGCCAGCGCAGCTGCACGGCGGCATCGGATGACAGGAGCAGTTGATGGGCCGCGCTCTGAACTTCGACCAACGCGGTCACTTTTGCCCCAGCGGGCAGTTCTTCCAGGCGGCGTGCAAGCGCGGGCAATGCCGCGTCGTCAGCCACCAGGAGGTACTCATCAAATTCGTACTTCACCAGTGTGGAACCACGTGGCCCGCCGATCAGCAGCTCGTCGCCGATATCGGCGTTTCTGGCCCAGGTGGTCGCCATTCCATGTTCATGCAGGACGAAGTCCAGATCCAGTTCGAGCACGTCAGGGCGAAAAGCGCGGGGCGTGTAATCGCGTCCGGTCAGGTCGTCGCCATCCGCAGACGCGAAAAAGACCTTGATGTGATCGTCCGCACCAGGACTGTGGAAATCGGTGAGGTCGTCGCCCGTCAGGGTGATGCGGCGCAGGGACGGCGTCAGGTCAGTCACGGCTTTGACTGTCAGCTGGCGGCGCTTAAGTGGCAGAGAAACACGGGTGATGAGGTCAGACATGGGTCTCCTAGAGCATTTGACCAAAAGACGCAACGTCTTTTTGGCGAGCGGACTGGGACAGCTCGCAGAGAGCGAGTGCAAAACACGGAGCAGGGCGGACTTGCAAAGCTCTGCGGGGCAGCTCTGCGAGTCCGCAGCAGACTGGTACAGCTCCGCAGGAGAGAATGGAGTGATGCGGGGTGCTGTTCCGCGCATCACGTCATTCGGAGAACGGCTCTAAGTACGTCGAACCTAACATTTCGCATTTTCGGGAAAGAACCGAAAACGCTTCATTCCCGGTTCGACGTACTTTTTTCGATACTCGCTTCGCTCGGTTGATCTTTAGATTAACTTCGAGGTACTTATACGGATTCCGCTAAATTCCTGCACAGTCGGAACTGCACCGCCTGTGCATCTATATCGCGAAATCCGTATCTTTTCCTACTCCTTTCAGTCGGATTGAATCCAGAAATCTGCTGGATTCAATCGGAATCCATATTAGGTGGCACTCACGATCAGGGGACAGTTCAGGCAAGGATGCTCGGTGACCAGAACCTCATGACCGTAGGCGGTCCGGATGCTGTCGCAGGTCAGAGCGGCGGCAGGATGGTCACAGGCGATGATGTGGCCTTCCGAGAGCATCAGCACCCTGTCGGCGTACTGGGCAGCGAGGTTGAGGTCGTGGAGAACGGCCAGCACCCCCACGCCTTCCTGACACAGTTCGCGGGCGAGGCGCAACGTCGCGTGCTGATGGGCCAAATCCAGACTGGCGGTAGGTTCGTCGAGCAGCAGCACCCGTTCACCAGCGACGCCGTGCAACTGCGCCAGCGTGCGGGCAAAGTGAACACGTTGCTGCTCGCCACCCGACAGGGTCAACACATTGCGGGTTTCGTATCCGCTCAGGCCGACTCGTTCCAGACATGCAGCGGCAATAGCCCGGTCCTGCGCCGTCTCGCGCTGCCCGTGCGGAATGCGGCCCAGAAGCACCACGTCCAGCACCTCATAGGCGAACGAAAGCGGCGTCTGCTGCGGCAGCACGGCGCGGCGCTTGGCGGCTTCGGCAGGCCTCATATCCCTGAGCGGCTGCCCGAACAGTTCCACTCCGTTCTTGCCGAGTTCGCCTGTCAGATGCTTGAGCAACGTGCTTTTCCCGGCTCCGTTCCGGCCGAGCACCGCCAGCATCTCGCCGCTTTGCAGGTGAAATCTGAGTCCGGAGAGCAGTTCGCGCCCTGCCACCGAGTAGTTCAAGTCGGTCACGCGAAGAGAAGGAGCAGACGCCGTCATGCGCCCACCTCCTTTTTACCCGCCCGCAGCAGGTACAGGAAAAACGGTGCGCCCAGCAACGCGGTGAGAATGCCAATCGGGACTTCGGCAGGCATGGCGATGGTGCGCGAAACGAGGTCGGCCAGCACGAGCAGCGCCGCGCCCAGGAGGGCCGAAGCAGGCAGGAGTGTCCGGTGGTTCGGGCCAGTCAGCAGCCGCAGCAGGTGCGGAACCACCAGCCCCACGAAACCGATGGTTCCTGCCACGGCCACCCCTGCCCCGACACTCAGAGCCACCAGACCGACCACGATCCATTTGACGGCCTGCACGTTCACACCCAGATGCGCGGCACCGCTTTCGCCCAGCATCAGCGCGTTGAGGGCGCGGGCCATAAAGGGCAAAATCAGGGTGCCCGCCAGAATCAGTGGCATGGCGCTCAGCACGGTGGGCCATGTTGCGCCGCCGAGTGATCCCAGACTCCAGAAGGTGAGGGTTCGGAGTTGCTCGTCCGTTGCCAGGAACGTCATCAGGCCCGTGCCTGCGCCGCACAGCGCATTGATGGCGATGCCCGAGAGCAGCATGGTCGTCACGTTGACCCGGCCACGTTCCTGCGACAGCGTATAGATCAGCACTGTGGCCAGCAACGAACCTGTAAAAGCGGCGACAGGCAGCGAATAGTTGCCGAAAGCGTGGAACCCCAGCACCACGCTCATCGCAGCGGCGAGGCTGGCTCCCGACGAAATCCCCAGGAGTCCCGGGTCGGCCAGTGGGTTGCGGAAAAGGCCCTGCATCGCTGTGCCGGCCACCGCCAGCCCCGCGCCTACCAGCATCCCCAGCACCACGCGCGGCAGCCGAATGGCCCACAGCACGGCGGCCTGCTGCTCCTCATAGCCTTGCAGCGGCGCAATACCCAGCGGTGCCAGGAGAATGCTCACCACTTGCAGCGGCGCAATGTGGACGGCTCCTGTGCCCACGGCCACGATGACCGTCAGCAGCAACAGCAGCGGCAACAGCATCAGGGAGAGCGCCGCCCGCGCATGCTGCCGACTTACAGGAATGGCAGAGGGCGCAACCGCCGTCACCGGAAATCTGCCTTGAACTGCCGTGCCAGCTTCAGCGCGAATTCGGGCAGACGCGGGCCAATCCAGCGAATGGAGTTGTCCACGGTGTACACACGCTTGTTTCTGCCCGCGTTCGTCTGGGCGATGCCGGGCATTTTCAGCAGTCCTTCGATCCCCCCGACACCTTCCAGGCCGCGCTCCAGCATGACAATGGCGTCGGGATTGATGGCAACCAGAGCCTCGGCGGTCAGAGCTTTGGTGTCCTTGAAGGGGGCTGCGTTCTTGCCGCCTGCCAGGGTGATGAGTTCGTTCGCGCCGCCTTCCGTGCCGTAGATGCTGGCGTCGCTGGCGCTGTGAGCGTACAGGAAAATGACTTTGGGAGTCTTCTTGGGCTTGTTGGCCGCCACCACTTTCATGGTGGTGTCGAAGCTTTTGGTCAAGCTGGCGGCAGCGTTAGGGACGTTGTAAACATGACCCAGCATGTTCAGGCGCGTCTTGACGCCACTCAGGCCGCCCGTATCGGACGCGGGCAGCACCAGTACCTTGACACCCGCAGCGCGCAGTTGCTGTACGACCGTGCCGTTCTTTCCAGCAGCAAAGTTGTCGGCGGTGCCGATCACCAGATCAGGTTTCAGACTGATGATGCCCTCAACGGGAAGCTGTGCCCAGTGTCCCACACTGGGAATCTTGTTGGGGGGATAGACGCCAGTGACATCGGTGCCGACGATGGTCTTCTGCTTGCCCAGGCGGTAGATCATTTCCACGGTGGTGGCGTTGAGCGCGACGACACGCTTGGGATTGGAAATGTTGACGGTGACGCCGTCTGCACCCTTGATCTGAGCAGCAGAAGCGGAGGACAGGAGCAACAACACAGACAGAAAAGCTTTCTTCATACCTAACCTCACTAAACCGAGTGGATTGGTCAAGATTATGGGGAAAAACTTGGGGACGAATGCCCCCGAATAGCGCCTAGCTGTACTTTGGGGGTTTCAGGGACCACTGAAAAATGTCGTGCAGCACGAGCAAAAATGAAGCACTTGGCTTGCAGAATGGGAAAGATAGGCGGCACTGGCAGATGTCCTTTACACGGAAGTCCCTGTTGCCGAAATTCCACAAAGTGCCACAGGCAGCGAAAACGTTCTCCTCTTCCCTGCCTCGCCCGTTATGACAATGCTTTCATGCATCTTGAGCATCCAGGCCGGTGTTGAAAACCACCCATTTTCCACAAAGTGCCACAGGCAAAAAGCGACTTCCGTTCTGCCGCACAGCCACAGCAGACAGGGGGACGAATACAAACAGCACTGGCAGAAGCCACACGAGCAGAGTGGGTACGGCTGCGCTGCCCTCCTTACTTAACCGTGAATTCCACAAAGTGCCGCAGGCGAGGTGGGCTTACTTCCGGGCGTTTTGCTCCCACATTTCGATCTGTGCCTGGGCCACCGCCGTTTCCTGATGAAGTAACCCGATCAGGTCCAGGCTGCTGACGTGGCCCTCGACATACAGCGCAGTGGCACGGTCACGCAGGTCCCGGCGCTCAGCCGTATCGTCGTACTGGCCGAGCAGAATCACATGCGCCGAGCGGGCCTTGCGCGGTACGGTCGCGGTATCGGGGTCGGCCTGCTCACTTTTGTCTGCTGCGGGTGCGGACTTGGCGACCCGGGCTTCGTCGGTGGTCTTCTCGGAGGCTCTCAGAAGGGTGTCGTATTTCTCGGGCGATTCCAGAATGTCGCTCAGCATGCCCGCACGGTTACGAATCTTGGAGCGGTAATCGGTCTGCAACAGGGCCTCCAAGACGCTCACAGCCCTCTGGACGGCCTCCGAACCATAAGCCTGGGCCAGAGTGAGGGCACGGCCCCCGCTGACCCCGTAACGGGCCAGGACAGCAATCGCTTCCGGATCGACGGCCGCACTTTTGGCACTGGCGAAGGTGTAATGGACCGTGCGGGCGCGGCCCCGTCCCCGGTACTCGACTTCACGCAGGAACCCGATGGCAATCAGTTCCTCGTGTGCTGGTTTGAGAGAACGCATCACCGTGTCCAGGCGCATCTCATGCATTCCCAGATGGGTTGCCCAGGTGTTCAGCGGAACTGCAAAGGCCAGAACAGGCTCTTGTCCCACCTGATCGCGCTGAAACGAAAGCGTACGGAAAAGATTGCGAGTCAGCGGCTGGCTCAGCCGCGCAAGCATCTCGAAATCCAGAGGCAAGATATGACCGGCGCGGATGTTGCTGATCAGGCTGTCATCGAGACGAATAGCGAGAAGAGTCTGAGCACGCCACTGTCCGGCATTGGTCACGTCCGCCGTGTTGTCCTCAGCACCGAGCCGAACGATCAGGCTGAAGCTGACGCTGCGCCACCGATGGCGGCTGCCGTCATACCAGCTGTCGGTCACGTCGTAAGCCGTGTGCTGCAAGCGCCGGAGAGACGCCTGCAGGTTCCGGTACGCACGGGCACTGGGTGTAATTCCACTGAGTTGCAGCAGCTCCCGGGTGGTCAGGCGAACGGTGTCGTCTTCTGGCATCCCCTGCAGCACCACGGCATTGACCAGTCCGAGCAATATGTCGTTGTCCACACCATGAGGTACCAGAGCGTTTCGAGGCGCCGTACACCGGACGCTCACTCCCCCGATGGCATCGAAGGCAATGTGGCGGGCCCATTCGTACAGCTCAGTACGGTTCGGAGCGAGCACCAGGTTCAGCCGCGCCAGATTCGGCTCGTCGTGCCTGAGTGCCAGCTCTTTGCTCGCCATATCCAGAGTCTACACGCTGTTTTGCAAGCTGCCAGAGGCTCTCTACTCCTCATTTGGCCTCCCTTTTTGCCGCCTGATGAATGATCAAATCTTTTAAAGAAGAAAAGAAAAAGATTGATGATCATCATCATAGAGCGGATCAGAGCTGTGTCTGGGACGGCATTTTTGGATTTTTCTCCACAAAGTGCCACAGGCAAACGGCCTCAATTCCACAAAGTGCCACAGGCGAGGGATCATTTTCTCCACAAAGTGCCACAGGTGAACTCTGGAAATTCCACAAAGTGCCACAGGTAATTCCACAAAGTGCCACGGGTGGCTTACGTCAAATTCCACAAAGTGCCACAGGCGAGGGATCATTTTCTCCACAAAGTGCCACAGGCGAACAGCATCAATTCCACAAAGTGCCACAGGCAATTCCACAAAGTGCCACAGGCGAGGGATCATTCTTTCCACAAAGTGCCACAGGTATTCGTATAGACAAATAACTGATGATTAAGAAGGCCAAGTTTTGGCAGATATGACAAGGCTTTGGAGTTGACCAGTTGCCCGCCTCGTTCCAAACTTCAAATTGTTCTTACCGGTAAGAACAGCCGCTTTCAGGTATGGTGAAAGCCGTGAAAACACTCACAGTGTTCAACCATGCCGGGGGCGCAGGCAAGACCAGCCTGACCCTCAATGTCGGCTATGAACTGGCGCGCGGCGGCCTCCGGGTGCTCCTGCTCGATCTCGACCCACAGGCCAATTTGACCGGCTGGCTGGGGATCACCGGGGTGACACGTGACATGACCGTGTATCCGGTGGCAGTGGATGGCCGGTCCCTTCCGAACCCGGTCAAGGCTTTTGGCCTGGACGTGGTGCCTTCGCATGTCAGCCTCGCAGTGGCCGAGGGGCAAATGATGGGCCGGGTGGGGGCGCAGGGCCGGTTGCGCCGCGCTCTGGCAGAAGTGGCTGGACGGTACGACGTGGCCCTCATTGATAGTCCCCCCAGCCTGGGGCAGCTCGCCATTCTGGCTGCACTGGCCGCTGACCAGATGATCGTGCCGGTGCCGACCCGGCAAAAGGGGCTTGACGCTTTGCCCGGTCTCCAGGGTGCCCTGACCGAATACCGTGAGGTTCGTCCTGACCTGACGGTGGCCCTTTATGTTCCGACTTTTTACGATGCCCGGCGCCGCCACGATCAGGAGGTTCTGGCCGATTTGAAGGCGCATCTGACGCCACTGGCTCGTCCGGTGCCGCAGCGGGAAGCGGTCTGGCTCGATTCGACGGCACAGGGGGAACCCGTCAGCGAGTACGCCCCCGGAACGCCGGTGCATGCGGACGTGCGTCGGCTGGCTGCCGATGTGGCGGCTGCCCTCGGCTTGCCCTATCCGGAGGAAAGCGAATGACCCGGCGCCGACCTGAACGCCGCCGTGACCTGATCGGTCTGCTGGGGGAGGCGCCTGTGGACCTGAGTCAGGCCAACGATATTCGGGCGCTGCCTGTAAGCGAACTGCGGGTCGGAAGCACGCAGCCCCGGCGTTCGTTTGACCTGGAACGTCTGAGTGAACTGGCAGAGAGCATCCGGGAACACGGCGTGTTGCAGCCCCTGCTGGTGCGCTCGGTGGACGGGCACTACGAGATCGTCGCTGGCGAACGTCGCTGGCGGGCGGCGCAGCTGGCGGGCCTGAGTGAGATTCCGGTGGTGGTTCGGCAACTCAGCGACGAGCAGGCCAGGGCCGCGGCCCTGATCGAGAACCTGCAGCGTGACAACCTGAACGTCATTGACGAGGTGGATGGCAAACTTGAACTGGTGGCCCTGACGCTGGGTCTGGAACGCGAACAAGCCCGCAAGCGCCTGATGCAGCTGCTGCGGACAGTGCCCGGCGACGAGCATGAGCGGCTGGACCAGGTGTTCCGTTCGATGGGTGAAACCTGGCGCACCTTTGCCAAAAACAAACTGAGGATTCTCAACTGGCCTCAGCCGGTACTAGAAGCTTTGCGTGCGGGCTTGCCCCTGACCCTCGGCTCGGTGGTGGCCGGGGCACCGGAAGACCGGCAGGCCGAGTTGCTCGAACTGGCGCAGAATGGCGCTTCCCGTTCCCGCCTGATGCGTGCCCTGCAGTCCAAGCCGAAAATCAGTCCGCTGGCCCCCGAGCAACTTGCCAAAGTTCTGGGAAGCAAGCGTTTTCTTTCCAGCCTGGACGCACCGACCAGAGAAACTCTGGACCGCTGGCTGGCACGGATGCCGGAGCAACTCCGACAGGCGATCGACGAGCAGAGCTGAGCTGTTCTTACCGGTAAGAACAATTCGAAGGGCGGCGCAACCAACCAATTTGCGCCGCCCTGAACCTTTGGAATTATGTTTTTCTCCGCTCTTCAGAGGACTGTGGTAAGTGGTCGGGCGTCCTCTGAATCCTCATCACCGCAGCGCCCCGATTAGACGGCTTGTTCGTGGGTTTACACAAGGCCAAGCGAAATGAACTTGGTTTCGAGGTATTCCTCCAGGCCCCAGTGCCCGCCCTCGCGGCCGACCCCGCTGTTTTTCATGCCGCCGAATGGAACGTGAGGCGCTGCCGAACTCGGCAGACCATCGTTGATGCCGACAATGCCGTATTCGAGTCCTTCCGCCACCCGGAAGGCGCGGCCCAGGTCGCGGGTATAGGCATAGGCCGCCAGACCGTACTCGCTGTCGTTGGCAAGGCGCAGGCCTTCCTCCTCGGTGTCGAACACGACGACTGGAGCCACGGGTCCAAACGTCTCCTCGCGCAGAATCAGCGAATCGGGGGCCACGTTCACCAGTACCGTGGGCTGGAAATAGAGGCCACCCTCGCTCTGCCCGCCCGTGGTGGCCCGCGCTCCTCTGTCCAGGGCGTCCTTGACCTGCCGCTGCACCTTGTCGAGGCCCGCCTGCTCCACCACGGGACCGACCTGGGTGGCATCGTCGAACGGGTCTCCCAGGCGCAGGGCGGCCGTCTTCTCGGTCAGGAGGCGGGTGAAGGTTTCGGCGGCGCTGCGCTGCACATAGATCCGGTTGGTACATACGCAGGTCTGGCCCGAGTTGCGGAACTTGCTGGCAACCACCTCGGCTGCGGCCCGGTCAAGGTCCGCGTCGTCGAAAATCAGGAAAGGGGCGTGTCCACCGAGTTCCAGACTGACGCGCTTGATGGTGCCCGCCGCCTGGCGGTAAAGCAGGCGCCCCACCTCGGTGCTGCCGGTAAACGTCAGCTTGCGAACCCGGCTGTCGTCCATAAAGGGCTGGGTCAGGGCGGGGGCATCGTTGGTGGGCAGGACCTGGAAGGTGTTCGCCGGCCCCCCTGCCTGAAGCCACAGTTCAGCCAGATACAGCGCGGTCATGGGAGAAAGCTCGGCGGGTTTGAGAATTATGACGCAGCCAGCGGCGAGGGCAGGGGCGGCCTTGCGGGTGATCATGCCTGCCGGGAAGTTCCAGGGGGTCACGGCGTAGACGATGCCCACCGGTTCACTGACGGTCAGTCCACGTTTGTGGGCAAAGCGCAGGTTGATCCGCTTGCCCGCGATGCGTCCGGCTTCCTCGGCGCACCACTCGATAAAGCTCGCGGCGTAGTGGACTTCTCCCCGCGTTTCGCTGATCGGTTTGCCCATTTCCAGGGTCATTAGGTGGGCGAGTTCTTCCTTGTGCTTGAACATCAGGTCGTGCCAGCGCCGCAGCACCTGACCCCGCTCGTAGGGGTTGACCTGCCGCCATTCCTTCAGGGCCGCTTCGGCAGCGTCTATGGCGCGGCGGGCATCGTCGGGGTCGCAGTCGGCCACCTCGCCGATCACTTCACCGTTGCCGGGGTGACGCACCTCGAACGTGCGCTGTGTGCGGCGCCACTCACCGTCGAAATAGGCCTGGCTGCGGGTCACGGAGGCGTGGGTGGGTTTGCTGGAGGGGGTGGGAGTACTGGTCATGGAAACCTCGCTTTCTGTCCCGGCAGACAGACCGGGGAGGGGTGGGATAAAAGTCAGTCTGCGCTTTCTGTCCCCCGGACATGGTGAACCCGGAGGGCGCCGGACTGGGGCCGACATCCCCGAAGCCTGGAAGCGGCACAGTGCTTGTTCGGGCAGGAGGCCGGGAGTGGCAGGTACGGCCATAAAAAACCGGGCGCCCACCGCAGCAGGCACCCGGTTGTCAGGCTGAGGAATCAGGCCCAGGGGTTGAGGACGACCTTGATGCAGCAGTCCTGCTTGTCGCGGAAGGTCTTGTACAGCTCGGGCGCCTGATCGAGCGAGGCACGGTGGGTAATGACGAAACTGGGGTCGATCTGACCGGCTTCGATGCGGCCCAGCAGACCGGGAATATAACGGTGAGTGTGGGTCTGGCCCATGCGGAAAATCAGGCCCTTGGCAAAGGCCGCGCCGATGGGCATCTTGTCCACCAGACCGCCGTACACGCCCGGCATACTGACGGTGCCGCCCTTGGCACAACTCATGATCGCCCAGCGCAGCGCCGTGATCCGGTCGAAGGTCAGTTTGAGGTTTTGCTGCACCTTGTCCATGGTGGAGCCGGGGCCATGGCCGTGGGCTTCCATACCGACCGCGTCGATCACATGGTCGGGCCCACGTCCGCCAGTGGCTTCGCGCAGGGCGAGCAGCACGTCCTCCTGCTCATAGTTGATGGTCTGGCAGCCGGCGGCTTCGGCCATTGCCAGGCGCTCGGGCACGCGGTCGATCACGATGACGTGCGCGGCCCCGAGCATCTGGGCGCTGCGGGCGGCGAACTGACCGACCGGCCCGGCACCGAATACGGCCACCACGTCGCGGCCCGGCACGATGTTGCACTGCTCGGCGGCCTGATAGCCGGTGGGGAAGATGTCGGTCAGGAACAGCACCTGCTCGTCTTTCATCCCCGACTCGATCTTGAACGGCCCCACGTCGGCGAACGGCACGCGCACGTACTGGGCCTGCCCGCCCGCGTAGCCGCCGTACATGTGCGAGTAGCCGAACAGCGCCCCGCCGCTGGTGGCGCCGTAGAGGGCCTCGGCCATGCGGTGGTTCGGGTTGGAGTTGTCGCAGGCGCTGAAAAAGCCGCGTTGGCAGGGGTCACAGACCCCGCAGGCGATGTTGAAGGGCACGACCACCCGGTCGCCCACCTTGAGCTTCTTGACCTCACGGCCGACCTCGACCACTTCGCCCATGAACTCGTGGCCGAGAATGTCGCCGGTCTCCATGCTGGGGATGTACCCGTCGAGCAGGTGCAGGTCCGAGCCGCAGATGGCAGTGGAAGTGATTTTGACGATGGCGTCGGTGGGCAGCAGCAGCTGGGGATCCGGAACCGTTTCGACACCGACTTTGTTGACGCCTTGCCAGACTATTGCTTTCATACCAGGTCTCCGCGTTTGTTGGGGGGGGTGAGGGCGGCGCGGCCACTGCTCTGGCCCTTGGCCGTGGGGGCGTGGCCGAGTTCCTGCTCACGCTTGAAGCGCATGAGGTCGTCGCGCAGTTGCTGTGAAGGCTCCTCATTGAACATGCGGGCAATCACGGCGCCGGCGCTGCCGCCCGGAGGCCGGTAGGTCAGGCGAACCACGACCTCGGTGCCCCGGTCGCCGGGCGCCGGGCGGAACAGCACCTCGCCGCTGTTCTCGATCTGGGCACCCGGCAGTGAGCGCCACGCGATACGTTTGCCTGGCTCGTCGGCCGTCAGCTCGGCCTCCCAGCTCACGGTCCCCAGCGGCGCGGGGGCCTGAACAGTCCAGCGCGAGCGCTTGTCGTCCAGCACTTCCACACTCCTCAGGTGGGTCATCAGCTGCGGGAGTCCGGCCAGGTCGCGCCAGATGGCGTAGAGCTGCCCGGCAGGTTGACCGATGGTGACGGCGTCGCGGACCACGGTTTCACCATCGTCGTTCTGCTCGATCTTGAGGGCCGTCGCCAGCGGGTTCTGTCCCCGCGCGGCCACCGCGATCAACCCGGCCCCCAGCCCGCCCAGGACCAGTTTTTCCAGTCCCGAACGGCTGCGCAGTCCGGCGGCGGCGAGGGCCGCGCCCACCGCGCCGGTGATGGAGCGTTCCAGCGGTTGCATGGTCGCACCCGGCGAGGAATTCGGACCTGTCGCGCCCGCACGGTCAGCAGGCTGCTCCCTGTTCCAGTTCGTCATGCAAGGAAGTAGAGGCGCTGACCGCCGATTCAATGGGTCACTGTGTCACTGTGTGTGAAGTCTCACAAGGGGACATGGCCACATGGCTGCTCCGGTGTCGCCCTGGCCCACCTGCCGCCACCGGCCCGGCTCTGAACTCGCACGCGGGTCCGTGTTCGCAACCCGGCGGGGAACGCCTCCTTTTTTTCGGGTGGGGCGAGGCGCATGATTCAGACCTATGACTTCCCACACCCGCACCTACAGCTGGGCCGACCCCGAGTTCGACCCCGAAAAGATTAGGCACCTCAGCGGTCTGGAATATCTGCAGGCCATCGCGCGGGGTGAGCTTCCGGCGGCGCCCATCGGGGCCACGCTGGGGATGGAGCGGCCCCGGCCCGAGGACGTGCAGGAAGGGCGCGTGGTGTTTCGCTTGAAGCCGCAGAACTTTCAGTACAACCCCATCGGCAGCGTGCATGGCGGCGTGTATGCCACGCTGCTCGACTCGGCGGTGGCCTGTGCCATTCACACGACTCTGCCCGCCGGGGCGACCTACACCACACTCGAACTCAAGGTGAACTACATCCGCCCGCTGATAGCCGGGGGACCCGAGGTGCAGGCCATCGGGCAGGTCGTCCACGTGACGCGGCAGACCGGCGTGGCCGAGGGGCGCATCGTGGACGATCAGGGGCGCATCTACGCCCACGCGACCACGACGTGCCTGATCATGCGTCCGCCCCGGCACTGACCCGGAACCGAAAAAACCGCTGAGGCCCCCTTTTTCGGGCGCTCAGCGGTTTTTTCGGTACTCGCTCCGCTCGGTTAATCTCAAGATTAACTTCGAAGTACTTACTTCTGCGGCTCGTTCACGATCACGATGCGGCCTTCGGGCTGGGCATTCAGCGTGGGGTTGGCCTTGAGGTAGCTCACCAGCACGTCCACGTCGAGGGTGCCGGTTTCGAGCTTGGGCGCGTCCTTGAACATGCTGAAGCCGTCGCCGCCCGCCGCCGTGAAGTTGTTGGTGGCGACCTTGTAGGTGCGGGCGTCGTCAAGCGGCTGGCCGTTGAGGGTGACGGCGGTCACGCGGCTGCCGGCGGGCCGGGCGAGGTCGAAGGTGTAGCTCATGCCGCGCGAGACGTGCAGGAACTGGCCCTTGTTCTGGTCCCAGGTCGCCACGCCGTGTTCGAGTGCGGCTTTCAGTTGCGCCCCGGTCAGGTTGATGATGGTCAGGGTGTTGCCGAAGGGCTGCACGGTAATCGCTTCCTCGAAGGTCACCGGCCCCTGGTCGATGCTGGCGCGAACCCCACCGCCGTTGACGAGGGCCAGCTCGGCCCCGGCGTTTTGCCCGGCGAGCAGCGCGGCGTCGGCCAGCACGTTCGCCATGGTGCTTTCGCGGCGGCGCACGACTTCACGCGCACCGTTCAGCGGGCTGGCCGCCGTCGCCACGACCTGCTGGCGAAGGTTGGCGATGGGCACCGCGAGCGTCTGAATCATGCGGCGGGTCGTGTCGTCCTCGGGGATGTCCTGGCTGACGGGAATCGGGTTGCCTTCCCAGGCGGTCACGGCCCCGGCGTCGTCGAAGGTCACCTTGAGGCGACCGAGCACCTTGCCCCATTCCCAGGCGGCGACCAGCAGCGTCTTGTTGCCGTCGGGGTTCTGGACGATGGTGGGGTAAGGTCCCTCGGACTTGGGGAAGTCCTTGTTGTCGAAGGTGCCCAGCAGGGTGTGGCTGTGACCGCCCACGATCACGTCGATGCCCGGAACGGCGGCGGCCACCTGCTGCTCCACCGTGTACCCGAGGTGCGAGACGAGCACCACCTTGTTGACCCCCTGGTCACGGAGCTGCTCGGCACTGTTTTTCAGCGCGGTCATCAGTTCGAGCATCTTGACGTTGGGGCCGGGGCTGCTGAGTTCGGGCAGGTCGGGGGTCACGGCGCCGATCACGCCCACCTTGTCGCCGCCGATGCTCAGCACCACGTAGGGCTTGACGAGGTCTTTCAGCAGCGGCTCGGCGCTCACGTCGATGTTGGCGGCCAGCACCGGGAACTTGGCCTTCTGGGCGAAGCGGGCGAGGGCCGCCGGGCCGTTGTCGAACTCGTGGTTGCCCACCGCCATCGCCTGATAGCCCTGATAATTCATGAACAGCACGTCGGCCAGGCCCTGGTAGAGCGTGTAGAACAGCGTGCCCTGGAAGGTGTCGCCACCCGAGAGCACCAGCGGGTTGGGGTCGCTGGCGGTGAACTGCCGGACCAGCGTGGTCTGACGCGAGTAGCCGCCGTAGGTGTTCTCGCCCACCTTGCTGGGTTCGAGGTGGCCGTGCAGGTCGTCGGTGTGCAGCAGGGTCACCGTCAGGGGCGCGGCGGCCGCGTTCCCAAAGGCAGCGGAGCCGAGCAGGGCCGTCAGAAGCAGAAAGGATTTTTTCATCGCGTCAAGTTTAAGGCTTCTTATCAGGTGCCGGTCAGTGGCCCCGGTGTCGGAGATGCGCCATCTGGCCCATGCGCCCGCGCCGGGGCTGCCTTCACACTGCGGGCATGGCTGCTTTTTCCCCACCTGTTCCGTTTGACCCCGCCGCCGCGTCTCCAGGCCAGCGCCTCGCCGTGGGGCAACTGCTCGCCGCCTGCTACGCCCTCGCTTATCCGCAGGACCCGCCGCTGCTGCCGGAGCGGGAAGCCGAGGGACTGCTGCAACCCGCCCCCGACGAGGCAACCGACCATTTCGTCGTCTGGGACGGGGACACGGCCCTGGCCTACGCTTCGCTGCGTTCCAGCCGGTCGCAGAATCTGCACAAGGCGCGGGCGCAACTTCTCGTTCACCCCGACTGGCGGCGGCGCGGCCTCGGGCGGGCGCTGGCCGGGGTACTGGGGGCACACGCCCGGACCCAGGGAAAGACGGCGGTCACCTTTTTCACCATCAATTTCGCGCCTGCCGGAGAGCCGTTCGCCCGCTCGTTGGGGGCGCGGGTGGTGCTGGAAAACCGGACCAGCCGCCTCGACCTGGGGGCCGTCTCGCCGGAGCTGCTGCGCGACTGGCAGCGCCGCCCTGCGGAAGACCCGTACCGCCTGCACCTGTGGGACACCGTGCCCGACGAGTACCTGCCCCGCGCCGCCGACCTGATGATGGTGATGAACACCGCCCCGCGTGCCGACGCCGGGGAGGAGGACTGGATTGTGACACCCGAGATGGTGCGCGGCTGGGAGGCCGAGGTCGCCGCTGCGGGCGAGCGCCGGCTGCTGCTGGCCGCCGAGGACACCCGCACGGGCGAACTCGCCGCGTATACCGAAATCTTCTGGAGTCCCGAACGCGCCGCCCTCGTCTATCAGGGGGCCACCGCCGTGCGCCCGGCGGCGCGGGGGCAGAAGCTCGGCAAGTGGCTCAAGGCCGCCATGCTGGACGCGGTGCGGGCCGAATGTCCGGGCGCCCTCTGGGTCCGCACCAACAACGCCGAGGAAAACGCCGCCATGCTCGCCATCAACGTGCAGCTCGGCTTCCAGCCCTGGGCGCAGACGCTGGAGTGGCAGCTCGGGGGGCAGGGGTGAGTCGCCTGATTTTCGTGACCGGCGGCGCCCGCAGCGGCAAAAGCTCGTATGCCGAGCGCCGCGCCGCCGCGAGTGGAGGGGCAGTCACCTATCTCGCCACTGCCCAGGCCTTCGACGACGAGATGCGCGAGCGCATCGCCCGGCACCGCACCGACCGCCCCGCCGGGTGGCGCACCGTGGAAGAACCGCTGGACGTGCCCGGGCAGGTGGCACAGATGCAGACCGACGTGCTGCTGCTCGACTGCCTGAGCCTGTGGGTGAGCAACATGCTCCTGGCCGACTGGACCGAGGATGAGATGCTGGCAGCCACGGAGCAGCTTCTGGCGGCCTGCGCCCGCGTGCCCACTGCCATTCTCGTCACCAACGAGGTCGGCCTGGGCATCGTGCCCGACAATGCGCTGGCCCGGCGCTACCGCGACGTGCTGGGACGGGTCAACCAGCGCTGCGCCGCCGCGAGCGACGAGGCATTTGTGCTGGTGAGCGGCCTGACCGTGACGCTCAAGGGAGAGAAGCAGGGCGTCTGAAAGATTGGGAAGGACGCCAGCCGTCCCCCTGACAAGGAAAGACCTCTCCGGCGCGGCGTGCACCCGGGGAGGTCTTTCTGAGCGACTTCGGCCCAGCGTCAGAACGCCGGAACGATGGCCCCGCCGTACTTCTTGTTGATGAAGGCCCTCGTTTCCTTGCTCTGAAGGGCCTTCACCAGCTTGAGGTAATCGGGGTTCTTCAGCGTGGCGGGCTTGGCGGCGAGCACGTTGGCGTAGGGGCTGTTCTTGTCTTCCAGTTTCAGGGCGTCTTTGAGGGGATTGAGGCCCGCTTCGAGCGCGTAGTTGGTGTTGATGACGGCGGCGTCCACGTCACCCAGGGCGCGGGGAAGCTGCGCGGCTTCCAGTTCGCGGAACTTCAGGCGCTTGAGGTTGGTGGTGATGTCGCGCACGGTCGCGCTGATGCCCGCCGAGGGCCTCAGGCGAATCAGCCCGGCCCGCTCCAGCAGCTTCAGGGCGCGGCCACTGTTGCTGGGGTCGTTGGGCAGGGCGATGGTGGCGCCGGTTTTCAGCTCGCTCAGTTTCTTCACGCGGCGGCTGTAGACGCCCATCGGCTCCACATGGACCTTCGCTCCGGCCACGATACCCAGCGGGCGGTTTTTCTGAAAGCTGCTGAGGTAGGGCACATGCTGAAAAAAGTTCACGTCGATGCTGCCATCGGCAAGGGCCACGTTGGGCTGCACGTAGTCGGTGAATTCGCGGATTTCCAGCTTGACGCCTTGCTTGGCAAGCAGGGGCTTGACGAATTCCAGCAGCTCGGCGTGCGGCACCGGACTGGCCCCGACGCGCAGGGTGCCCGCCGCAGCGGTGGAGAAGGTGGAGGAAAGGAGGAGGGCGGCCAGAATCAGGGATTGACGCATGGTGGATTCCTTTGTGAAAAGAGGGATGGGATTCTTAGAGCATTTGACAAAAAGACGCAACGTCTTTTTGGCGAGCGGACTGGGACAGCTCGCAGAGAGCGAGTGCAAAACACTGAGCAGGGCGGACTTGCAAAGCTGCGAAGCAGAGAATGGAGTGATGCGGGGTGCCGTTCCGCGCATCACGTAATTCGGAGAACTGCTCTAAAACGCCGGAATGACGCTGCCGCCGTACTTTTTCAGCAGCCAGGCTTTGGCTTCCGGGCTGGTGAGCGCCGCCGCGAGCTTCTTGAGGTCGGGATTGTTCAGGTTGGCCTTGGTGGTCGCCAGAATGTTGACGTAGGGGCTGCTTTTGCCCTCGTGGAACAGGGCGTCCTTCGTCGGGTTCAGGCCGATGTCGAGCGCGTAGTTGGCGTTGACGATGGCGGCGTCCACGTCCTGCAAGGAGCGCGGAAGCTGCGCGGCTTCGAGTTCGCGGAACTTCAGGCCCCGGACGTTGCTCACGATGTCTTTCGGCGTGGCGTTCGCCCCCGCCCCGGCCCGCAGGCGAATCAGGCCCGCTTTTTCCAGCAGCAGCAGGGCGCGGGCCTCGTTGCTCGGGTCGTTGGGAATGGCGATGGTGGCGCCCTTTTTCAGCTCGGTGACCTTGCCCACGCGCTTGCTGTACAGGCCCAGCGGCGGCAGGTAGATCTTTTTGACCGGCACGATGCCCAGGGGCCGGTTTTGCTGAAAGGCGTTCAGGTACGGCGCATGCTGAAAGAGGTTGGCGTCCACGCTGCCTTCCCCGAGCGCCACGTTGGGCTGCACGTAGTCGGAAAATTCGCGGATTTCGAGTTTGACGCCCTGCCTGGCGAGGATGGGCTTGACGAATTCCAGCAGTTCACCCGCCGGAACCGGCGTCGCGGCGACGCGCAGGGTGCCTGCACTGGCGAGGGAAGTCAGGGCGAGGGCGGTCAGGGAAAGGATATGGCGCATGGTCGGCTCCTTGGAAAGCGTGGGGGAGGTCGGCCTCTCCCGGCGTGTGTCGGAAAGAAGGTGGCGGTTTGGCCGGATTTATTGGCAGTTCAGCGGTGGTCGGCGCGGGCGGCGGCGCGGTCGCCCAGCCACTGCGCTCCCTGCACCAGCAGCAGCAGGACGAGGACGGTGGCGATCATCACGCCGGTCTCGAAGCGCTGGTAGCCGTAGCGAATCGCCAGGTCGCCCAGCCCGCCGCCGCCGATGGCCCCGGCCATGGCCGAGTACCCGATCAGGCTCACGAGCATGACGGTAAACGAGTGGATGAGGGCGGGCCGCGCTTCGGGCAGCAGCACCTTGCTCACCACCTGCCCGGTGGTCGCGCCCATTGCCCGCGCCGCCTCGGTCACGCCGTGTGGCACGCCTTGCAGGGCGCCGTCCACCAGCCGGGCGACGAAGGGAATCGCGGCGATGGTGAGCGGCACGATGGCGGCGGTGGACCCGATGGACGTGCCGGTGATCAGCCGGGTCAGCGGAATCAGCAGCACCAGCAGGATGATGAACGGCAGGCTGCGCCCGACATTGACCAGGGCGTCGAGCACGCCGAACACTGCGCCGTTCGCTTTCAGGCCGCCGGGCCGCGTCAGCGTGAGCAGCACGCCCAGCGCCACGCCCAGCACCTCTGCGATCAGGGCAGCGGGCAGCACCATCCACAGGGTTTCCAGCGTGCCCTGCCACAGCAGCGGCCCCAGTTCGGCCCAGGTCATGCCGTTCATGCGCTCACCTGCGTGGGGGTCCAGATGCCCGAAGGCCGCAGCAGCGTGGACAGGTCGCCCGCGTCCTCACGGACCACCAGCCAGGCGTCCACGCCCTGCGGGTGCGCCTCGGCCTGCACCAGCCGCGCTCCCAGCCGCGCCAGTGCCGCCAGGGTCGGGGCGCCGAGGTCGGGCAGGTTGACGTGCCTCAGCACCTCTCCGGCCCCGAGCTGCACCTGGGGGCGGTGCGCGTCCAGCAGGGCGCGGGTCACGTCGTGCTGCGGCTGGGCGAGCAGCGTGCGGGTCGGGCCTTCCTCCACCAGTCGCCCCCGGTCCAGCACGGCGACGTGCGTGGTCGCCGCCCGCACGACTTCCATCTGGTGCGTGACGATGACGAGGGTCAGGTCGCGCTCGCTCTGCAAGCGGGTGAGCAGGTCCAGAATCCCGGCGCTCGTCTCGGGGTCGAGGGCACTGGTCGCTTCGTCGGCCAGCAGCAGGTCGGGGCCGGTCACCAGGGCGCGGGCAATGCCCACCCGCTGCTTTTGCCCGCCGGAAAGCTGCGCGGGGTAACGGCGGGCGAAATCGGCCAGCCCGACCTGCTCCAGCAGTTCCAGCGCCCGCTGTTCCCGCTGCTGCCGGGGCTGCCCGGCCAGTTCGAGCGGCAGGGTGACGTTGCCCAGCACCGTGCGCTGCGCGAGCAGGTTGAAGTGCTGAAACACCAGCCCGGTGCGCGCCTGACGCTGGCGCTGCCCGGCGCGGTCCAGCCGCGTCACGTCCTGGCCCTGCACCAGCAGACGCCCCGAATCGGGCGTTTCCAGGCCGGAAATCAGCCGGACGAGCGTGCTTTTGCCCGCGCCGCTGCGCCCGATGATGCCGGTGCGGCTGCCACGCGCGACGGTCAGGGTGAGGTCACTCAGGGCCGGAACACTCTGGCCGGGATAGGTTTTGCCGACGCTTTCGAATTGAAGGGCAGCGGGGGAAAGTGGGGTCACGGGGCGGGCCTCCGGGGGCAGGCGGACAGGAACACACGAAACGGGCGTCCCCTTCCTGGACGAAAAGAAGTCTGGAAGGGGACGCCTGAAGCAGTCATCCGTTGGAACCTGCCCACTGCCCTGTGGCGGCGGGGGAACACCCTTCCTTTATCGTTCCCGCCGCGCTGCCCATCGTCGGGCCTGCTCGCTCGGGTCTGGAAAGCACCGCTGCCGTGATGAGGGCCGGTTGCTGCGGCGGTCATGGGGCCAGGTCCCTGCGCCGACTCTGGATAAAGGTGACCCTGCAGGAAGCAGAAGTCAGGGACAGACTCTAGGAAAAACGACGATTCTTGTCAACTGTGAGGAGGCACAGAGAGGAGGCAGAGAAATGCTGCGGGCCGCTGCTGGCGCGACGTTCCCGCGGCTCCTGAAAGATTCCTGTTCTGTGGGTTGCCCTACCCTGTCCCCGATGAAGCTTGCCGACGCCCTCGCCATGCCGCTGGGCCGCGCCGCCTTTCTGACCCCCGACGCCGAGGCGCAACTGGTCGGACCGGGGGGCGCCCTCGCCTCGCAGCTCGCCGCGCTCTCGGACGGCGTGGGCGAGGCGCTGCGAACCCTGCTGGAGCAGCGGGCCGACCTGCCGCCGCGCCCGGCGCTGCCCTGGACCCTGCTCACCGAGGGAGAGCACCCCGGCTGGTCGCTGCTGGCGCTGAGTGACCCGCCCGCGCTGCCGCCTGCTGCGGGTGCCTGGCTCGCGGCGCATCTGGCCGGGGCGCGTCTGGTGATGCCTGCCTCGCAGCGCCGCCGGGCCGCCGGGCAGGTGCCGCAGATGGCGCAGGCTCCCACCTGGGCCGAGCTGCTGGCCGAACGCAGCGCAGCGCAGGCGGCCCAGGCCCTGCTGGGACACTGGGGCGTGCTGTCGGCCTGTGTGGGCCTGAGCGGGCGTCACCGCCCCCACGCCGCCGCGCTCTTGCAGGCCGAGCTGCTGGGGGAGCACGGCGCCGCACTGACCCGGCCTGAACCGCTGGCCGTCGCCGCGCTGTGGGCCGTCCTCTGGCCGCTGCATGGGGGGCTGCCGCGTCCTGGTCAGGACCAGGTGCTGCACCTGACCGCGTCTCTGCGCTCTGCGCCGCAGAGGTGCGGCCCACTGCCCACCGAAGGCGAACTCGCTGACCTGCTCGCTGCGTCGCTGCCTGGTCTGGACGCTGCCCAGATTGAAACGGCGGCGCGGGCACTGCACCGGGGCGAGGCCGGAAACGTGGACCCCGGCAGCGGCGTGTGCCTGAGCTGTCAGCCGGGAGCAGTGGCCTACTGGCTGCGACGGCGGCGCGAAGTGCAGCTCATCACCTGCGGCGGCCCCGCTGCGGCGATGAGCAACCGGGTCTGGACCTGGGCGGAGGAAGGTGGGAAGGGCTGATAGAGGTTTGAACAATCGGTGCAGGACTGCTCCTGCTGCCCGCCCCGGACGGTGAGCTGCTGGTCGGCCCCGTCAGTACACGCCCCCCGGCGTCTGCTCCGGCGCTCCGTCCCGGAATGCGGCGGCCAGGGACCGGGCGGCGCGGGCGAGCAGGGTGGTGTCCACCCCCACGGCCACGAAGGTCGCGCCGAGGGCCAGGGAACGCCGCGCCAGCCGCTCGTCGGCACTCAGAATCCCCGCTGCTTTGCCCGCGCCGACAATCCGGGTCAGGGCGCCTTCGATGGCCTGCACCACGTCCGGATGACCGGGCTGGCCCAGATGTCCCAGACTGGCGCTGAGGTCGGCGGGGCCGATGAACACGCCGTCCACACCGTCCACCGCCGCGATGTCGTCCAGGTTCTCGAGGCCGGTGCGCGACTCGACCTGCACCAGCAGGCACACCTCGTCGTTGGCCCGCGTCAGGTAGTCGGGCAGCGCGTTCCAGCGCGAGGCGCGGGCCAGCGCACTGCCCACCCCGCGAATCCCCTGCGGCGGGTAGCGGGTGGCCTGCACCAGCTGCCGCGCCTGTTCCGCCGTCTCCACCATCGGCACCAGCAGCGTCTGCACGCCGAGGTCGAGGTACTGCTTGATGAGGTGCGTGTCGCCCACTGGGGGCCGCACGACGGGCGTGACTGGGTAGGCCGCCAGCGCCTGGAGCTGCGCCAGGGTGCGGCGCACGTCGTTGGGCGCGTGCTCCCCGTCGATCAGCAGCCAGTCGAAGCCCGCGCCCGCGCAGATTTCGGCGCTGTAGGGGTCGGCCAGCCCCAGCCACAGGCCGATCTGGGGCCGCCCCTCGGCCAGCGCGTGCTTGAAGGCGTTGTGCAGGGGGTCCGGCGTCACGGGTTGCAGCATGGCCCGAGCATAATACGGATTCCGCTTAATTCCTGCACAGTCGGGAAAGCGCCGCCTGTGCATCCATATCGCAGAATCCGTATTTTTTCCTACTCGCATCCGCTCGGATTGAATCTGGTCGTTTCAGATTCAATCGGAATCCGTATAAGCGACAGCCGCCGTTACCAGGGGGAAAGCAAGAAAAACCCCTCCGCAGGGGAGGGGGACTTGCAGGGCTGGGAGCCTCAGGCGGTGGGCGCAGGGGCCGGAACGACCGCCGGGCCGCCTGCCCGCGCCACGGCGTCGCGCACCACGTCGCCGGTGATGAGTTCCTGGCTGAGCAGGGCGTCGGCCACCTCGTGCATCGCCTGCTTGTACTCGGAGACGATCTGGCGCGAACGCTCGTAGGCGGCGTTCAGGATGCGTTTGACATCCTCGTCCACCAGTTGTGAGGTGTGTTCGGAGAACATCTTGGGCTTGCCCATGTCTTCGCCCAGGAACACCGGGCCGCCGCCGTCGGTCTGGAGGGCCATGTTGCGGAAGTTCTCGCCCATGCCCCATTCCAGCACCATCTTGCGGGCGATGTTGGTGGCCTTGCGGAAGTCGTCGGCGGCGCCGCTGGTCACGCTGCCCATGAAGACTTCTTCGGCGGCGCGGCCCCCGAGCGCCACGACCAGCTGGTTTTCCAGGCGCTCCTTGCTCATCAGCACCTGCTCTTCGGGCAGGTAGAAGGCGGCGCCCAGTGCCCGGCCACGCGGGATGATACTGACCTTCTGGAGCTTGTCGCTGCCCGGAATCACGGCGGCGGTCACGGCGTGTCCGGCCTCGTGGAAGGCGATGGCCCGTTTCTCGGCGTCGCTGATGGTGAGCGAGCCGTTTTCCAGGCCCAGCGTGATCTTGTCGAGCGCCCGGTAGAAGTCGCTCATGTCGATCTTGGTCTTGCCGATGCGGGCGGCTTCCAGCGCGGCCTCGTTGGTCACGTTCTTGAGGTCGGCGCCCGAGAAGTACGGCGTGCTCTTGGCGATTTCCGGCACGTCCACGCCTTCACCCAGCGGCTTGTTGCGCAGGTGGACCTTCAGAATCGCCTCGCGCTCCTTGAGGTTGGGCAGGTCGATGGTCACCTGACGGTCAAAGCGGCCCGGACGCAGCAGCGCGGGGTCGAGCACGTCGGGGCGGTTGGTGGCGGCCAGCACGATCACGCTGCTCGACTTGTCGAAGCCGTCCATCTCGGACAGGATCTGGTTGAGCGTCTGCTCGCGCTCGTCGTGACCGCCGCCGATGCCCGCACCGCGCTTGCGCCCGATGGAGTCGATTTCGTCGATGAAGATGATGGCGGGCGCGCTCTTGCGGGCGTCCTCGAACAGGGTCCGCACGCGGCTGGCCCCCACACCCACGAACATTTCCATGAATTCCGACGCACTCACCGAGAAAAACGGCACGTCGGCTTCACCGGCCACGGCGCGGGCCAGCAGCGTCTTACCCGTTCCGGGAGGGCCGACCAGCAGCACCCCTTTGGGAATCTCGGCGCCGATCTGGTGGTACTTGGCAGGGTTTTTCAGGAAGTCCACGACTTCGATGAGTTCGCGTTTGGCTTCCTCGTGTCCGGCCACGTCGGTGAACTTGGTGGGCACGCGGTTTTCTTTGCCGTACTTCTTGGCCTTGCTCTGCCCGAACTGCATCACGCCGCCCTGACCCCCCTGGGCACGCGCGAAGAAGAAATACATCATCCCGAACAGCAGAATGATCGGCAGGAAGTTGATCAGGATAGAAAACCACTGGCTGGGCGCCTCGAAGCGGTAATCCACGCCCCTCTCTTCCAGCTGCGGAATCAGGGTGCTGTCGGGCGTGGCCTGGTTGCCGGGCAGCCGCACGGTCAGGTTCTCGACGCCGTCGCGGGCGACCTGTCCCTGCGGGGTGATGACGTTGACCTTGCCGGGTTCCTTGAGCAGCACGCTCGCCAGGTCCTGGCGCACGGTGACGCGCTCGACGCGGCCCTGCTCGAGCAGGGACTTGAATTCGTTGTAGTTGACGGTGTACCGCCCGCTGCCGGGCAAGTTCAAGAACATCAGGAACAGGCCGAGGACGAGCAGGACGATGATCCAGGGATTGAGCCGCTTCAACAGGGGTGCCTCCAGAGGCGAAGGGGAAAAACAGGAAAGAAAAACAGAGCAGAAAAGGGGGACAGGGCGCACGAATGCGCCATAAGTTGAGTCTACCAGACTCAAGGTTCATTGAGGTGTCCAGGCTCACATGTGCCCGGACCGTACGCTTTGACGCGGCTCCGAGGTTGGCCCCGCTACACTACGGAGTGATGATTTCTGTCGATGCCACCTGGGAACAGGTCAAAGAAGCCCTGTCCGGCGACGATTATGCGGTTGCGTTCGACACCCTGGAACAGGCCATGCGTGAGGCCGCTCCCCCGGTCCGGGCCGAGCTGGCGCTGCGGCTGGCCCACCTGCACTCGCTCTACGGCGACCCCGCGCAGCCGGACGTGCGCCGCGCCCTGAACCAGGCCTACGCCGCCGACGCCTCGCTGCGCTCTTCGCCTCTGGCCCTCGCGCTGGAAGCCGAACTCGCGGCACGGGCGCAGGGCACGGCGGTCATTGCCGCCGAACTCGTCACCGACCCGGACCCGCTGGTGCGGTACCACGCCCTGTGTGCCCTGGCGCTGAGTGCGCGGCCCCAGGAGGCGCTCGACGTGGCCTTGCCCGCCGCCGAGCTGCCGCCGCATCTGCGCTGGCGCCTGCGCTCCTGGCAGGCCGACGCCCACGAAGCGCTGGGCCAGAGCACCGAGGCCGCGCTGCTCTACGCCGAGGCCGCGCACCTCGCTTCCGGCCTCAACCGCGCCGTGATGCTTCAGGAGCAGGCCGCGCTGCTGCTGCAACAGGGGGACTTCGAGAACGCCCGGCAGGTGCTGGAACGGGCGCGGACGCTCTACGCCGGGCCGCGTCCGGGGACCGACCCGAACGAGGAGGGCCTGAACCTCGCCACCTGGCATTACCTGATGGCTCAGGTGCGGCTCAACCTGGGCCAGCCCGAAGCCGCGCAGGAGGACATCCGCGAGGCCGCCCGCCTGGAAGGGCTGTACGGCGACCCCAGCTACGGCGTGGCGCTGGTGCAGGGGCAGGTGCTCAGCCACCTGGGACGGCTGGAAGACGCGCTGGCAGCGTTCGAGCAAGCACTCGCCCGCGCCGCCGACCCCGACCGGCCCTACGCCAACCACGAACTCGGCGTGGCGCTGCTCGACCTCGACCGCCCGCTGGAGGCCCGCGAGAAGCTCGAAGAAGTGCTGCTCGTTCCCGACTACCCCTTTCACCCCGAAGTGCTGGCCGACATCGCCGAGTGCGACTACCGGCTGGGCCGCCTGCCCGAAGCGCAACTGGAGGCGGAACAGGCCCTCGCTCAGGGCGCGGTGGTTCCGGCGAGCGTGGTGCTGGGCAACGTCGCGCTGGACTACTACCATCTCGACGACGCCCTCGACCACTACGAGCGGGTGGTGCGTGAGGCCGCCCACGGCACCCGCGACTGGGTGGTGGGCCACCAGATGGCCGCCGACGTGATGGCGCAGCAGGGCTTCCCCGACCCCGCCGCCGCCTACGCCCACGCCCAGCAGGCGCTGGAACATACGCCGGAAAGCGACGACTGGCACGTCACGCTTCGGGACCACCTCAGCCGGGCACAGGCCCTGATGGGCCGTTCGGCTGGACGAACGCTGAACTGACCCTCAGACTTCCGGCCCGCGTCCTGTTTCCTGCACTTTCCTGGACGGTCTGCCTCTTTTTCCAGTTTTTCGAGTTCTTCCAGGCGGGCCGGGCGAGGCGCCGCGTCTCCTCATGCTACTTTTCTCCGATGCCGGAATGCCGCATCGTCGTGGCTGTGCCTGCCCGCGACGAGGGCGAGGGCGTCGTGGCGACGTTGCGCGCACTCGCCGGGCAGCGGGGCGCCCCGCCTTTCGACACGCTGCTGCTGATCAACAACTCGCAGGACGACACGGCGGCGCAGGCCCGGTCCTTTGCCCGGCGGCGCCCGGAATTTTGTCTGCACGTCCATGAAACGGTCCTGCCCCCTGCCGAGGCCAACGTGGTGGGTGCCCGCCGAGCGGCCCTGGACTGGGCGGCGGCGCGGGCCGGACCGGGGGGAATCGTCGTCAGCACCGACGCCGATACCTGGGCCTCTCCCGACTGGCTGGCGGAACTGCTGCGTCCCCTGCTGGCGCCGGGCAGCGCGGTGCAGGCGAGCGCCGGGCGCATCCTGCTGCGGGCCGAGGAACGGGCAGCCCTGCCCGGCCCCGTGCGCCGCACCCACCTGCTCGACACCGGCTACCGCGACGCGGTGTCGCGCCTGCGTGCCCGCGTGTCGCCCGACCCGCACGACCCGGCCCCCCGGCACTGGCAGCACTTCGGGGCCAGCCTCGCGCTGCGGGTGTCGGCGTACCGGGCGGCAGGCGGAGTCCCTGCCGTGTCCTGCCTGGAGGACCTGGCGCTGGTCCGGGCGCTGGCGCGGGCCGACCTGCCCCTGCGTCACACGCCCCGGGCGCGGGTCTACACCAGTGCGCGGCTGCGCGGGCGGGTGCCGGTGGGCCTGTCCACCCAGCTCGGCGAGTGGCAGCGTGGGCCGGAGCACTGGCAGGTGCCGGGTGGCGCCGAGGTGCTGCGGCTCGCCCAGGCGGAAGCGGCGCTGCGCCGGTGCTGGCAGGCCCGCCGGTCGTCTCCGGAGATGGCCGCCCTGTGGTTGACAGGGGAGGCGGCTCTGAATGCCGCCGTGCGTGCCCCGCGCTTCGGGCTGGCGCTCGAACAGGCCCACGCCGCGCGGGAAGCGGAAGGCGCGTGGCACCGCACTTTTGCTCCCGTTCCCGTGCAGCGGGCTTTGCAGGAAGTGCGGGCGCTGCTGGAGAGACTTCAATGAAAGGCGAGACCGGCTCTCCAGAATTATACGGATTCCGATTGAATCTGAAACTACCAGATTCAATCCGAGCGGATGCGAGTAGGAAAAAATACGGATTTCGCGATATGGATGCACAGGCGGCGCTTTCCCGACTGTGCAGGAATGAAGCGGAATCCGTATGAAAGCAAAAAAAGCCCCTCCGCTGGGGAGGGGAGAAGCCGGGGAAAGGAGGTTCTACTGCGCGTCCGGGTGCCGTCCGGTGTCGTGCAACGCAACGGGTTTGTGCCCACGCACGCGCATGTTGAGAAGTTCGACCATGATGGAAAAGCCCATCGCAAAGTAGGTGTAGCCCTTGGGAATCTTGAAGTGGAAGGCTTCGGCAATCAGGTTGACGCCGATGAGCAGCAGGAAGGAGAGCGCCAGCATCTTGACGGTCGGGTGACGCTGCACGAATTCCCCGATGGGCTTGGCGGCGAACAACATAATCGCCACTGTGACCAGCACCGCCATGACCATCACGCCGATGTCGTCCACCATGCCGACCGCCGTGATCACGCTGTCGAGGCTGAACACGATGTCGAGCAGCATGATCTGCCCGATGATGGCCGCGAAGCCCGCCTTGCCGATGGCCGCAGCGTTGCTCGCGTTGTCGCCTTCCTGATGGGGACCTTCGAGCTGCTCGTGCATTTCCTTGGTGGCTTTATAAATCAGGAACAGGCCACCGAAAAACAAAATCAGGTCTTTGCCGGAAAAGCCGCGCCCGAACAAACTGAAGAGTTCGTTTTTCAGGCTGACCACCCAGCTGATGCTGGCGAGAAGCAGCAGGCGGGTAATGGCGGCGCCGAGCAGCCCGATGGTGCGGGCGCGGTCACGCTGCTCGGGCGGCAGCTTGCCCGCCAGAATGCTGATGAAAATCACGTTGTCCACGCCGAGCACGATTTCGAGCAGCAGCAGGGTTCCGAAGGCGAGCCAGGCTTCAGGCTGACTCATCCAGGCAAAAAGGGTTTCAAACATGCGTCTCCGGGAAGGGGGGCCTCAAGGGGCGCGAACAAGAGGGACGGTCTGTAAAAAGGCCGACAGAAACGCGCCCGCTGACCACTGGGCCAGGGGAGGCGCGGTTCACCCATCCTTCGGGAGAAGTTGTGCACGAATCATGTCGGTTGGATGAAGGGCGTTCATCTGGCAAGGGCGCGGGCAACGGCCTAACGGCAGCCACTCGCCGTCAAAGCAAAGCGGGCGGCGAAGCGGCAGGCCCCGTCTGCTGCGGAATAAAAATCGCCTTCTCGGGCGCCTGGGGCGCGTTCTGGGCGCAGGCGGTCAGCAGGGTCAGCAGCGAAAGGGTCAGGGCGAGCAGCGAGCGGTTGGGCGTTTTCATGAAAGACCTCGGCGCGGTACAGGGGAGAGGCAGTGTGGCAGACGGGGCAAAAAGGGGATGGGACAGCGGGCCGCAAGTGGCAGTGAACCGGGCAGAACATGGGGGCAAGGAAGTGGACCTCATTCTGCGCCTGCCCGCTGAGGAGACACTCTAGATTTTGAAGTCGGTGCAAAACAGCCCCTGCCGGGTCGTGTCGGGGGGTGTAGGGGGCGGGTGTTCTCTGGACATGCCGGAGCAGGGGGAAACATTTGCTGTAAAATGAAACTCAAGTTCGCCAAATGAAAAACGCCCCCATTCCCTCTGCCAGGAGACTGCCCATGACCGACCTGAAGCTGCCCGCCGGAATGACCATCACCGCGCCCGTGAAGCCCGAGTACGCCGAGATTCTGACGCCCGAAGCCCTCGCGTTCGTGGCCGAGTTGCACCGCCGCTTCGAGCCGCGCCGCCGCGAGCTGATGAAAAAGCGTGAGGAACGCCAGCAGCGCCTCGACGCGGGCGAACTGCCCGATTTCCTGCCCGAAACCGCCGAGATTCGCGCCGGAGACTGGAAAATCAGCCCGTTGCCCGACGCGCTGAAAGATCGCCGCGTAGAAATCACCGGGCCGGTGGACCGCAAAATGATCATCAACGCGCTCAACTCCGGCGCGCGGATGTTTATGGCCGACTTCGAGGACGCGAGCAGCCCCACCTGGGACAACTGCGTGCAGGGCCAGATCAACCTGCGCGACGCGGTGCGCGGCACCATCAGCCTGGAGCAGAATGGCAAGAGCTACCAACTGAACGACAAGACCGCCACCCTGCTCGTGCGTCCGCGTGGCTGGCACCTGCCCGAAAAGCATGTGCAGGTGAACGGCGAAATCGTCTACGGCGCGTTCTTCGACTTCGGGCTGTTCTTCTTCCACAATGCCAAAGAGCAACTCGCACGTGGTGCAGGCCCCTTCTTCTACCTGCCCAAGATGGAGTCGCACCTCGAAGCGCGGCTGTGGAACGATGTCTTCAACTACGCCGAGGACACCATTGGCGTGCCACGCGGCAGCATTCGCGGCACGGTGCTGATTGAAACCATCGTGGCGGCGTTCGAGATGGACGAGATTCTGTACGAACTGCGCGAGCACTCGGCGGGCCTGAACTGCGGGCGCTGGGACTACATCTTTTCCTACATCAAGAAGCTGCGCAACCACCCCGACCGCGTGCTGCCCGACCGCGCCAAGGTCACGATGGCCGTGCCCATGATGCAGAACTACTCCAAACTCGCCATCCAGACCTGCCACAAGCGCGGCGCTCCGGCCATCGGCGGCATGAGCGCGTTTATCCCGGTCAAGGGCGACGAGGCCAAGAACGCGGCGGCCTTCGAACAGGTCAGGCTCGACAAGGAGCGCGAGGCCAACAACGGGCACGACGGCACCTGGGTTGCCCACCCCGGCATGGTCGCGCTGGCCACCGAGGTGTTCGACCGGATCATGCCCGCGCCCAACCAGATCGACTCGGACAAGCAGAAGGACTTCACGCTGACCGCCGCCGACCTGCTGACCCCGCCCGAAGGTGCCCCCACCGAGGCGGGCGTGCGCATGAACATCAACGTGGGCATTCAGTACCTCGCGGCTTGGCTGCGTGGCAGCGGGGCCGTGCCGATTCACAACCTGATGGAAGACGCCGCCACCGCCGAAATCAGCCGGGCGCAGCTGTGGCAGTGGCTGAGGCAGGGCGTCAAACTCGAAGACGGACGCACGCTCGACCAGAACCTGTTCGACCGCCTCTACGCCGAAGAAGTGCAAAACCTCGGGGCCGACTTTGCCGACGCCGCCGACCTGTTCAAGCAGACGGCGACGGGCGACACGCTGGCCGAGTTCCTGACGCTGCCCGGCTACGAGCGCCTGGCGTAACTGAAATGACGTGACCGGGGTGGGGAAGACGCATATGCCTTTCCCACCCCATGCCCTTTTTCTTTTTTCCTGGGAGATTCCATGAGCCACAAGACCCTGCCCCTGACCGACCACTACGATGTCAAGCGCGGCGAAGACGGCCACCGCTCCCTGCGCCCGCTGGTGCGCGGCTTCAACCTCACCCGCATTCCGCTGCTCAACAAGGGCACCGCCTTTACCGAACAGGAGCGCGAGGAACTCGGCCTCGACGGGCTGCTCGCGCCGCAGGTGGACAGCATCGAGGTGCAGGTGGAGCGGGCCTACCGCGAGTTTCTCCAGCAGGACACGCCCCTGGGCCAGCACGTCTACCTGCGTGACCTGCAAGACCGCAACGAGGTGCTGTTCTACGCGCTGCTTTCCCGGTACGTGGAAGAAATGCTGCCCATCGTCTACACCCCCACGGTGGGCGACGCGGTCAAGACCTTCAGCCAGATTTACCGCTACCCGCGCGGCCTGACCCTCAGCCCCCGCAACATCGAGCGGGCCGAGCAGGCGCTCGCCAACGTGCCGCTCAACGACGTGCGCATCATCGTGGCGACCGATTCGAGCGCGATTCTGGGCATCGGGGACCAGGGCTTCGGCGGCATGGCGATTTCCATCGGCAAGCTCAGCCTCTACACGGTGGCGGGCGGCGTCGGCCCCGACAAGACCCTGCCCACCGAACTCGACGTGGGCACGGGCCGCCAGGATCTGCGCGAAGACCCCCATTACCTCGGCGTCAAGCACGAGCGGCTCAGGGGCGAGGACTACTTCGCCTTCATCGACAAATTTGTCGAGGCGACCATTCAGCGCTATCCCAAGGCGATCATCCAGTGGGAGGACTTTGCCAAAGACGCCGCTTTCGACGTGCTGGAGCGCTACCGCCGGGTCGTGCCGAGCTTCAACGACGACATTCAGGGCACGGGCGCGGTGGTGCTCGCCGGGGTGCTCAACGCCTGCCGCCTGAAAGGGGAGACGTTGGGGCAGCAGGTCGTGGTCGTTCACGGCGCGGGCGCGGGCGGGGCCGGGGTCGCCGCCGCCATCCGCGAGGGCATGAAACGCGAGGGCCTGACCCCGGACGAGATTTCGCGCCGGGTGTTCGTCCTCGACTCGCGCGGCCTGCTCACCGACGACCGCTCGATGGAGGCGTACAAGAAGCCGCTGGCGACGCCCAAAAGCCACACCGACGGCTGGCGCGGCACCGACCTGCTGAGCGTCGTTCAGGAGGCGGGGGCCACCGTGCTGCTCGGCCTGTCCGGCGTGCCCGGCACCTTCGACGAGCTGGTGGTGCGGGCAGCCCTCGCCAACACCCCGCGCCCGCTGGTGTTTCCGCTCTCCAACCCCACCGCGCACTCCGAGGCGCTGCCTGAAGACCTGCTGCGCTGGACGAACGGCGCGGCCATCGTCGCCACCGGCAGCCCCTTCGCGCCGGTCGAGCACGGCGGGCAGACGTTCGACATTGGGCAAGGCAACAACGCCTTCATTTTCCCCGGTCTGGGCTTCGGCGCGATTCTGGCCCGCGTGCGCGAAATCACCGACGAAATGGTCACCGAAGCCGCCTACGCGCTCGCGGCCTACACCGCCGAACACCACCCGCAGCGCACCTACCCGCCGGTGGCCGAACTCTCGCCGGCCAGCATTCAGGTGGCGGTGGCGGTGATCAAGCAGGCGCTGAAAGACGGCGTCGCCACCGAGTTCAGCCTGCGCCCCATGGACGACGCCGAACTGCGGGCCTTCGTGGAGCGCAAATTCTGGCAGCCGAAGTACCTGCCCTACCGTCCCTGACGGGATTGTTAAGAACCTGAAGGTCACCTAAGGCGTATAACAGGGCCGACAGTTTGTCCCCTTCTCCCTGCGGCAACATCCTGTCGGCAGGGAGTGTTCGTTTCTCATCAGGAGGCCCCATGTCCTCATCTTCCAAGAACTTTTCCCTCGTGCCTACCCTGCTGCTCAGCCTCGCGCTGGGAGTGGCGTTCGGCGTCTTTTTCCTGTTGCTGTTTGGCCCGGCGGTCAAGCGCAACGCCGCCGCGCAGAGCGGTCAGGTGACGGCCCAGACCAGCCAGACCCAGCAGGCCAGCCAGAGCGGTCAGGGCAGTGCTGACGGCCAGGGCGCAGCCGCGTCGAGAATGCCCACCGAAGGGTCGAACACCACCCAGGCGGCCACCCAGACCAAGGTGGCGGCCCGGACCTACGACTACTTCACGGCGGATACGGGCGCGGCCCTGTACGCCGAGGCCTGCCAGAGCTGCCACATGCCCGGCGGCAAGGGGGCCAACGGCGGCGGCGGCAGCTACAACTACCCGGCGCTCGCCGGAAACGCCAAGCTCGCCAGCGCCGCCTACGTGCAGAGCATCGTCCTGAACGGCAACGGCGGGATGCCGGGCTTCGCGCACTACCTCAGCGACGAGCAGATCGCCAAAATCGTCAACTATGTCCGCACCGAGCTGAACGACAACGCCGACGAGGTCAAGGCCAGCGACATCGCGCCGCTGCGTCCCCCGGCGGAGAAGGAACTGACGTTCGGTGAGTCGGCGGGCTGAGGCCCCGTGCCACCCACAGCAACAAATTTGAACACCCTTGCCGAAGAGGCAAGAACCCAAAAGGCAGGAACGACAGATGAGTGAAATGAGCCGCAGAAATTTCCTGGGCATGGTCGGTATGGTCGGTGGGGCCGCCGCCGCCTACCAGATGATGACCACGATGGGCCTCGCCGCCTCCTCGACCTACACCAAGCCGGACCTGTCCGGCGGCGGTCAGGGCAAGACCGTGCTGATTCTGGGCGCGGGTCTGGCGGGCATGGCGAGCGCCTACGAGATGCAAAAAGCCGGGTACGACGTGCGGGTTCTGGAATTCGACAGCAAGGCCGGGGGCCGCTGCTGGACGCTGCGCGGCGGCGACGAGTACACCGAACTCGGTGGCTTCAAGCAGACCTGCGACTTCGACCGGGGCCTGTACATCAACCCCGGCCCCTGGCGCGTTCCGCACCACCACCACGCCTACATGCACTACGCCCGCGAGTTCGGCGTCAAGCTCGAACCGTTCATCATGGAAAACTGGAACGCCTACCTGCACCGCAAGGCGGACGGCGACAAACCCGCGCTCAAGATGCGCCTGGCCGAAGCCCGCACCGACATGCACGGGCATGTGGCCGAACTGCTGACCAAGGCGACCAACCAGGGCAGCCTGGACCAGACCCTGAGCGCCGAGGACAAGGAAAAGCTGCTCGAAGCCCTGCACGAGTGGGGCTTCCTGAATAGGGACGGCAAGTATGTCCAGAGCCTCGCCGTGAGCGCGGCGCGTGGCTACGAGCGCGACCCCGGTGCGCGTCTGGAAGCGGGCACGCCCTCCAAGCCGGTGGACCTGCACACCCTGCTCGACCGCAACCTCTGGAGCAGCATCCTCGACGGCATGTTCTACGAGTTCCGCAGCACCATGTTCGAGCCGGTCGGCGGCATGGACGCCCTGGCCCGCGCCTTCGAGAGCCGGGTGGGACGCTTCATCGAGTACCGCTCCCGCGTCACCGAAATCAAGATGGACGCCGAGCAGGTGACCGCCACCTATGTGGACGCGAGCGGCGCGACCAAAACGGCCAGCGGCGACTACTGCATCTGCACCATTCCGCTGTCCATCCTGAGTCAGGTCAAGATGACCGGCTTCGACGCGGGGCTGACCGAGGCCATCAAGAAGGTGCCCTACGCGCCGAGCTTCAAGGCGGGCGTGCAGTACAAGCGCCGCTTCTGGGAACAGGACGACGACATCTACGGCGGCATCAGCTACACCGACCTGCCCAACCAGCTCATTTCCTACCCCTCGAACAACTACTTCTCGGGCGGCAAGGGCGTGGTGCTGGGGGCGTACATGTTCGGCACCGACGCGCTGGTCATGAGCGGGATGTCGCCCGAAGAGCGGATGAAAAAAGTCGTGGAGTACAACGCCCAGATGCACCCCGCCGCCGCCGAGGAGTTCGACACCGGCATCAGCGTGGGCTGGCACCGCGTTCCCGGCGCGCTGGGCTGCTACGGCCTGTACAGCGCCGACACCCGCGAGCGGTACTACCCCACCCTCTGCGCCCGGCATGACCGCCTGATGCTGGCGGGCGAACACACGTCGTACTGGAACGGCTGGCAGGAAGGGGCGCTGCTCGCCGCCACCACCGCCGTGGACGAAATGCACAAGTTCGCGCAGGGTCAGGCCTAACCTCCCGACCTCCGGTTTTACCCCGGCCCCCGGTGCTCAGGCCGGGGGTTTTTTCGTCTACCGTTCGTGCCCGGTCAGCCGCGCCAGAATCACGCCGTGGTCTTCGTGAAAGAGGCGTGGGCGGCGCAGCGCCAGCGCGAGGGAGACGGGCCGGACGGTGAACGGGGCCGCCCCCAGATGCACCTGCGCCAGCGTCCGTGTCACGAGCGCCCGCGCCGGGTGGTCGAAAGTGGCGTCTCCAGCCGGGGCCACCTCGCCCGGCGGCAGGACGCGGCCCGGCAGCTCCCACAGCCCCTGACCGACAGGGCCGGGCCGGTGCGTGAGCCAGACCTGCCCTTCCTGAACATGCAGCCAACGTTCCTCGTGCAGCATGACCCCCGGCGGCAGGGCGGCGCGGGCGGCCTGGAGCGCGGCCCACTCCCGAGTCAACCGGGCGCAGGTGGGCGTGCGGGCAAAGCGGGCCAGGGCCAGCGCGACGGTCTGGGGCAGGCCCGCAGGCAGCGCCCGTCCTTCAAGAAGCGCGGTGCGAATGTCGGTGGCATTCAGGCCTGGCGTCTGGGGCACGTTCACCCGCGCCCAGCCGGGAAACCAGCGCAGGTAGCTCGAACTGGCGTCCTTCTCGAAGCCGACCAGTCCGAGGCGGGCCTGTGGGCCATAGACCCCGGCGGCGGCCCGGCGCACGTCGGCGGCCCACAACCCGGCGTCGAAGCGGTCAGGCAGCGGGCGGAATGTTACCCGGCTCAGGTCGGCCCCCGCCTCTGCCAGCGCCGCACGGAACAGGGTTTCGCGCTCGGCGGGAGTCAAGGGGTTTTTGACACTGCGGGCCAGATTCGCGCTCCCCAGCAGCACCAGCACGCGGGGGGCGGCCTCCAGCGCGGCCAGCACGCTCCCCACGTGCGCGGCGTGCGGCGGCTGAAAACGACCGACGTAAACAGCCCCGCTCAGCGTAGGGGGCAGCATCCGACTTCAGTGCCCCCGCAACTGCTGCGCCACCCGGTCGCGCAGCTCCGCGACTTCGGGCGCGAGGCTGACGCGGTAGACGTGCGGGTTGAGCAGGCGGCGCGTTTCGGGCGCGAGGCGGGACAGTTCGTCACGGGCGCGGGCTTGCAGTGTCCCCAGCGCTTCGGCGGGGCGGGTGCGCTGGCCTCCGCGCATCACCACCTCGCGGGCGGGGTGCCACGTCAGGCCGGCGGGCAGGCGGGCGCTGCGCAGCGGGTTGGTGGGGTCGCTGACCCGCAGACCGGCGTGGGGCCGTTCTCCCAGGGTCAGCACATCCCAGGCGAGTTCTCCGGCGGCCTCGCCCTTCTCCGTGCTTTCCGTGCCGCGCCACACGGCCTTGACCCCCGGCAGGCTGGACTTGGCCGGGTCGCCGGTCAGCTTCATGCGGGGCTGACCGCCGAGTTCGGCCAGTTTGTACACGCCGCCCAGCGCCCCACCGCCGGGGCCGCCCGCCGTGGCGAGCTGCGTGCCCACGCCGTACACGTCCACCCGTCCTCCCTCGGCAATCACGCCCGCGATGACCGATTCGGACAGGTCGTTGCTCGCCACGATGTTGACTTCCGGAAAGCCCGCCTCGTCCAGCCGCGCCCGGATGACCCGCGAGAGGTAGGCGAGGTCACCGGAGTCGAGGCGCACGCCGCGCAACTCGTGGCCCTTTTCGCGCAGCTCGGCGGCCACCGTCAGCGCGTTGGGCAGGCCGCTGCCCAGGGTGTCCACCGTGTCGAGCAGCAGCGTGGTCGAGTCGGGGTAGAAGTCGGCGTAGGCGCGAAAGGCGTCGAGTTCCGTCGGAAAACTTTCGACCCAGGCGTGCGCGTGTGTGCCCGACACCGGAATCCCGAAGCGCCGCCCCGCCTCCACGTTGCTGGTGCCCACCGCTCCGCCCACGAAGGCCGCCCGCGCCGCGCTGATGGCCCCGTCCGGCCCCTGCGCCCGCCGCGCCCCGAATTCGAGCACGCTGCCGCCGCCCACCTGCGCCGCCAGGACGCAGCGGGCCGCCTTCGTCGCCACCAGCGTCTGAAAATTGAGGGTGTTGAGCAGCGCCGTTTCCACCAGTTGCCCTTCCCACAGCGGCCCGCGCACGGTGAGCAGCGGCTCGTGCGGAAAGACCACGCTGCCCTCAGGAAAGGCCGTCACCTCGCCGGAAAAACGCCACCCGCGCAGCGCCGCCAGAAACTCGGGCCGGAACTGCCCCAGCGAGGCGAGGTCGTCGAGGTCGGCCTCGGTAAAGCGCAGCCCCTCAAGCCAGTCGAGCATCGGCTCCAGCCCGGCCCACACCGCGTAGCCGCCCTCGAACGGCAGGCGGCGGAAATACAGGTCGAAGGTCGCCTCCTGCCGGTGCAGGCCGCTCAGGACATAGCCCTGCATCATCGTGAGCTGGTAGAGGTCGGTCAGAAGGGGGGAAAGGTCAGTCATGGCGTTCCTTTGGAGAGGGATGGAGGGCGGAGGGGCGGGGGGTCGAACGGTTCGGCCAGGTGTCTCATACGGATTCCGCTTCATTCCTGCACAGTCGGGCCTATACAGTTGGGAAGGCGCCGCCTGTGCATCCATATCGCGGAATCCGTATTTTTTCCTACTCGCATCCGCTCTGCTGCGCAGCTTTGCAAGTCGGATTGAATCTGGTCGTTTCAGATTCAATCGGAATCCGTATCACTCCGCCGTTTCCGTCAGCGCCTGCCCCCGCGTTTCCACCCCGATGGCCCAGGCCGAAAGCGCCGCCAGCGCAAAACACACGGCGAACACGGTGAGGGCGAGGCTCAGGTTGCCGGTGAGCAGCATGGCCCCGATGCTGGGGGACAGCACGCTGGCGAGGCGGGCGACCCCGCTGACCAGCCCCATGCCCGTGGTTCGCAGCGGGGTGGGAAACAGTTCGGGCGTGTAGGCGTACAGCGACCCCCACGCGCCCAGCAGCGCGAACGAGAGCAGCGCCGAGGTCATCAGCACGCCGCTCGCGTCCTGGGCCAGCAAGAACAGGTACGCCCCCACCGCACCGAGGCCCAGAAAGCCCACCAGCGTGACCCGCCGCCCGACCTTTTCCACCAGATACGCGGCGAGCAGGTAGCCCGGCACCTGCGCGAGTGCGAGCAGCAGCGTGGTGCGGTACACCGCGCCGAGGTCCATGCCCTGCGCCCGCAGAAAGCTCGGCAGCCACGAGAAGATGCCGTAGTAGCCCAGGCTCAGCCCGAACCAGGTCAGGGCCAGCAGCGGCGTGCGCCGGGCCAGCACCCCCCGGAACAGTTGCGCGGGCGACACGCGGGCGGGCTGCTCCGGGTGCGCGAGCGGCGCGGCAGGCAGCGTGCCCCCGTTGGCCTGCGCGACCCGTTGCAGCGCGGCGCGGGCCTGCGCCTCCTGCCCCCTGGAGAGCAGCGAACGCGGCGAATCGGGAATGCCGAAACGGGCCATCAGGCCGACCAGTCCCGGCAGCGCCGCCAGCCCCAGCAGCCAGCGCCAGCCCTCGGCGGGGTCGAAGGCCGTGCTGACCCACCACGCGAGCGCGGCCACCAGCACCGTGCCCACCGCCCAGAAACTTTCCAGATACACCAGAAACCGCCCCCGCCACGCGGTCGGCACGAACTCGGCCATCATCGAGTAGTCCACCGGCAGCGTGCCGCCGATGGCGAACCCCGTCAGGAAGCGGGCGACGAGCAGCCACGTCAGCGTCGGCGCGAAGGCCCCCGCCAGCCCGAACACCACCCCCAGCGCCACCGTCGTCAGAAACACGCTGCGCCGTCCCAGTCGGTCGGCCAGAAAGCCCCAGAGCCACGCCCCCAGCAGCATCCCCGCGAACGTAGCGGTCAGCAGGCCCGTGGCGGCGGGCGACCCCTTGGGCAGCTCGAACGCCGCACTGATGCCGGGAAGCGCAAAGCCCATCAGCAGCACCTCCATCGCGTCGGCGGCCCAGGTCAGCCCGCAAATGGCGAGCAGCTTCCACTGAAAGCGGCCCAGTCCCAGGCCGTCCAGCACGCGGTCCACGGTCACGGAACCTGCTTTACCCTCAACAACGGGGATGGTCATGGACACATTGTAAAGGCTATGAGGGTATTAGAGAAATAAATCACATTGTTCGGAACAATTTTGGAAAAATGGGGCGCCCGCACCTGTCCTTTGCGTGAGACCTGACCATTGCCGCCCGGCGCAACCCGCACACTGACCGTGATGGCCGCTCCTGCCCTGCCGAACCCTCATCTGCCCGAACTGCTCGCCCGCAGCGCCGCGCTGCACGGCCATCTCTGCCCGCGTCAGGTGCTGGGGGTGCGGCTGGCCCTGCTCGGCGGCGAGGTGCTGGGGCTGGAGTTTCCGCGCAGCGACAAGCGGGTGCTGGTCTTTGTCGAAACCGACGGCTGCTTTGCCGACGGCGTGAGCGTGGGCAGCGGCTGCTGGCTGGGGCGGCGCACCATGCGACTGGTCGACCACGGCAAGGTGGCCGCCACGCTGGTGGACACCCGCACGGGGCAGGCCGTGCGCGCGCGGCCCCAGACCGACCTGCGGGCGCGGGTGCGGGCAGGTCGCCCCGAGGGGCAAAAGCGCTATCAGGCGTACCTGGGCGCCTACCAGACCTGGCCGGACGCCGAACTGTTCGACGTGCAGCCGGTGACGCTGACCCTGGACCTCGCCGCCCTGATCAGCGCCCCCGGCAAACGCGCCGTCTGCGAGGGTTGCGGCGAGGAAATCGTGAACGAGCGCGAGGTGCAGCGCGGCGGCGCCCTGCTGTGCCGGGGCTGTGCGGGCGAGGCTTATTTCACGCTCTGTTGAGGGGGGGCCGGGCGGTCAGAAAGGAGCCTGCTGCCCGGCCAGCGCCAGTTGCGCGGCGAGTTTGGGCAGGCCGGTCTGCCGGGCGCGGGCTTCGAGGGCCGCGAGGTCGTCCCGGCCCAGGCTGCCGAGTTGCGGCGCGACCTGACTGCGCAGCGCCCGGTCCAGCCCCAGCGTGGTCGCCAGCCCCAGCACCTCTTCCATGAAAAAGGTGCCCACCGTCACGAACCCGCGCAGTCGCCCGGCCTCGCGGTCGCTGCCGGGGTCGCCGCTGCCCACGAAGTCGTAGAGGGCCGTGAGCGTCGCGGCGGGCAGGTGCGCCCAGCTGCGTTCCAGAAAGTCCCGCTCCCGCGCGGGCACCCCCACCGGCACCGTGACGAAACGGCGCTGCAACGCCGAGCCGATCTCGTGCAGTCGGCCCACGTCGGCGTCGTTCATGGTGGCGATCAGCACGAAGTCGGGGGGCAGGAACACGTCCTCGGGGGCGCCGTCCTGCACGCCCACCAGCGGCATCTGGGCGCGGTAGGGGCGGTCGAGCAGCGTGAGCAGTCGCCCGAACGCCTCGTCCTGATGCGCCCGGTTGAATTCGTCGATGATTAGGGCGTGTGGTCGCCCGCTCGCCTGCAGACTCTCGCGGTGCCGCTGCGCCGTCTGCGTGACCACGCCCGGCACGAAGCTGTAGCGCAGGCCCTCGCCGGGCATCACCCGCAGGCCGCCGAGCACCTCGCTGCTGGTCCAGCGGGCGTCGGCGGTGACCAGGGTGAAGTTGCCGGGGCCGCACAGCACCTCGGCCAGCAGTGTGGCGAGCAGCGTCTTGCCGGTGCCGGGTGCGCCGGTCAGCAGCAGCGGGCGGCGCTGTTCGAGTGCGGCGCGGGACACCGCCAGCACGTCCTCGTCCACCACGATGCGGGTGTCGAGCGCGGCCCAGGGATCAGGCGCGGGTTCCGGCGCAGGGGGCTGGACTTCGGCAGGCCGGGCGCCCGACCCGGACCCCGCTGGCGGAGTTTCTGGGAACGGGGACTCTGGCGACGGTATTTCCGGCGACGGCAATTCCGGCACCTGGGACTTTGCGGGCAGGGGCGGCTCGGCGGCAGGGTTGCTCCCCTGCACCGGGGCGGGTTCCGGCTCGGGCGGCGCAGGTTTGGTCTTGCGGCTCGCTTTCGGCGCCTTGGGTGGTTTGGGCGGCTTGACTTTGGGAGGGGCAGGCACAGCCGGATTCAGCAGGTCGTCGAGCAGGCGCCGGGCCGCTGCGGTGGGGGCGGGCGCCGCCTCGTCGTCCAGCGCGGCGTAGGGGCGGGTGCTGCCCGCACTCAGGGCGTGCAGGGCCAGCGTGCTCAGCTGGGTGCTGCCCAGGGTGGAGGCGTGAAAGTTGCGCTTGCCGCTGCCCTCCTGGTCGAGTGCGGCCCGCAGCTGACAGACGTGCAGGGTCTCGCCGCCCTGCACCTTCAGGGCATGGTCGTAGGCGGCCAGCCAGCGCACCTTGCTGACCTGATTCTTGCGCGGCAAAAAGACCAGCCGCGCTTCGAGGGTCCGCACGTCCTGCCCGGCGGTCAGCGTGCGGTAGGCCAGCACGCTGGTGCGGGTGAGCTGGCCCAGACCCATGTCGGCCCGCTCGGCCTGAATCACCTGCTGGCCGAGTTTGTGCGGCGCCGGGGCGTAGGCCAGCAGCGGGTCGCCGTGCGTGTCGGCGAAGTGGGCCGAGTGGATCAGCCGCATTTCTCCGCCCAGCGGCGCCGCGCTCGACACGTCGAACACCACCAGTTGTGCCTGCGCCGATTGCCGGGCCTGCCCCTGGGTGGCGCGGTCGGCCCAGGGAAAGTCGAGCGGCTGCGTCAGTGGCGGCGCGTTGCCGCCCGGTTCGGGGTCAGGCGGCACCCTCAGCGCCAGCAGCGGCGAAAGCAGCCCCCCGCCCGCGTCTGTAAACCAGTCGGCACCCCAGGCGGCGCGTTCCAGACCCTCCTGCTGCTCGGGGGTCAGGGCGGCCAGGGTGTCACGGGCAATCTTGTACTGGGCAAAAATGGTGGTGAAATTCATGTGGGTCCTCCGGGTGGGGGTGGGTCGGAAATGGAAGGCTCGTGCGGCAGCAGGCCGAGGTCGCGCAGGTCGTCGCGCAGTTGGTCCGGCGGGTCGAGGGGATGCAGCCGCAGCCGCACCAGCCGGGCGCGGCCTCCGGGCAGCACACTCACGCGGCGGTCGGTCGCCGGGCTGGGGCCACCGGCCAGATGGAGGTCGCTCGCCGGGGCGCTGTCCGGGTCAGGCTCGCCCTCGGGGTCGCTGCCGGGCCACAGCACCAGCCCGGTGGCGGCGTGGGTCAGGCCCATGTAGCGCAGCAACTGGTCGTTGACCTCGCGCTGGTGGTCGCTGCTCAGGCGGTCCAGGGGCCGGTACTTCACGTCCGCCACCACCACCTCGCTGCTCCCCCGGCGCTCCAGCACGGCCAGCAGGTCCGGCTGCAACGTCTGCGCGGACAGGCCGATGCCGCCGAACGCCAGCCGGGGGTTGAGCGAGACGGTGGCGCTGGGTCCGGCAGGCAGACCGGCGTCCGGGGCGTCCTCGCTGCGCAGGGTGCCGGTGTAGAGGCCGTCGGCGGTGGTGGACAGCTCGCCCTGCACGGCGCCCAGCGCCCGCGCCAGCGTGATCTGCGCCCAGAATTCGTACAGTTCGGCCATGCGGACCCGGCCCCCCGGCAGCCCGCTGGTGGGCCGCAGCAGCGCCCGCACCTCGGCGGTCAGTTGCGCGGCGCGGCGTGACACGGGGTCACGGGGCAGGGAAGCGGAGGGCAGGGCACTGGTCCCACGGGCAGCTGGGACCGGCTCAGGGCGGGGAAAGGCGGCCAGGGCGCGGGCAAAGCGCCGCTGCAACTCGTCGCGTTCGGTGCCGGGCGGCAGGTGCGCGGCGGCGGTTTCGAGGGCCTGCCACAGCTCGCGCAGGGGGCCGAGCGCGGGCGGCAGCTGCGGCGCGGGCAGGTCCAGGGCGACGTGGTGGGGGAACTCGCCACGTCCCCACAGGTCCAGGGTGCGGTTCCAGTCCACCCGGTCAGGTACCTGCCCGCCCAGCACCCGGCGCTCACGGGCGCGGCCTGCCTGTCCGGGGGGGGCCGGGCGCGGCTGGCGGCGGGCGAGTTGCCACAGCCGCTGCGCTTCCCCGGCGACGCTCAGCAGGGCCTCGCGGCTCGGCGGCACCGCCCACAGCGTCTGCACCCCGCTGAGCGCTTCGGGCAGGTCGCCCCCGAAGTGCAGGCGCCGCTGCAACTCGGGCAGCTCGGCCACCATCCGCGCCAGGGCCGCGAAAGCGGTCTTCGGTGTGCGCGAGAGCTTGGCGGGGTAGACCACCACGTCCTGCACCTCTTCGCCGCGTTCGTAGACCAACCGGAAGGGCAGGCGGCCCACCCAGTCGGTCAGGCGGATGCTGACCCCCGACGCCGTGAGCTGCTCGATGTGCGGCACGCGGTCCCGGTTGCCGTTGACGAAAAAAGACAGCCGCTGCTCGCCCAGCCAGACCTCCAGCGCCAGTTCGCGGGTCGGCAAAAACACGGTTCGTTCCTCGGCCACGATCCGCGCGGCGGGGGTGCCGGGGGACGGCGGCGCCGCCGCAGGGTCAGGGCTGAAGCCGGGCCACACGGCTTAGCCCTCCCGCTGGCTCAGGTACTCGTCGAGGGCGCTGCCCAGCACGTCCTGAATCTTGCGGCCTTCCAGCGCGGCGTACACCCGCAGCCGACGCTGCAAACTGCGCGGCAACCGGGTGTTGAACGGTTCGAGGGGGTCGGTGCTGGAGGCGGAAACGGGTTCGTCGGGGTGGGGCAGGACTTTTCGGGGATCCTGTGAATTCATGGTGGCACCTCCTCGGAGTGGGGTGGCTTGAAGTAGGGTGGCTTGGCGCAGCGTTGAAACGGGGGCCTCGTATCCGCCGACCCCAGCGGCGGCGCGGCGGGCGAACCAGAACGGGAAAGGTGCCGCCGGGCGAGGACGGCACTTTCTCTGGTCTCTGGCTTCCGTGCTGGTCCCGCCGTTGGCCTCTGGGGTGGCCCTGCCCCCGACTCTAGCAGCCGTCAGCAAGAAAGAAAGTCAGCAGCGGTCCGGGACAGAGTGAATTGCTCAAAGTCCGTCTCAATACGGATTCCGATTGAATCCAGCAGATTTCTGGATTCAATCCGACTGAAAGGAGTAGGAAAAGATACGGATTTCGCGATATGGATGCACAGGCGGTGTAGTTCCGACTGTGCAGGAATTTAGCGGAATCCGTATCAAGGACAAAAAAAGGCGCCCGGCGCATGAAGGCCGGGACGCGCCGGGGCGGGAAAGCGGGCAGAGCGCCCGCAGACAGACTCGGGTTTAGCTCTGCGCTCCGGTCAGCGCGGCGCGGGCCTGTTCCTGAAGCTGACGCCAGGCGACTTTGCCGGTGGGGCTGCGCGGCAGGCTGTCCACGAACTGGTAGTCGCGCGGCACCTTGTAGTTCGCCATCTGCTCGCGTGCCCAGGCCTCGAGTTCCTCGGGGGTGGCCTGCATGCCGGGCCGCAGCACGATGAGGGCGCGGGCGCGTTCGCCGCTGCGCTCGTCGGGAACGGAAATCACGCAGGCTTCCTGAATGGCGGGGTGGCCGTGCAGTTTGTTTTCGACCTCGGCGGGCCAGACCTTGAGGCCCGAGACGTTGACCATGCGCTTGAGGCGGTCGGCGAAGAAGAAGTAGCCTTCCTCGTCCATGTGGCCCAGGTCGCCGGTGCGGAAAAAGCGCCGCCCGCCGATGTCGGTAAAGGCCTCTTCCGTCTCTTTGGGGCGCTGCCAGTATTCGCGCATCACCTGTGGCCCGTGAATCACGATTTCGCCCACCTGACCGGGCGGCAACTCGGCCCCCGTTTCGAGGTCGATGATGCGCGAGTCCACGTTGAACAGCGGAATGCCCAGGCATTGCAGCTTCTGCCGTCCCTGGGGGTTGGAGTGCGACTGCGCCATCGTTTCGGACAGCCCGTAGCCTTCCAGAAACAGAATCCCGGTGGTGTCGAGCAGCCGCTGGCCCACGGCGGCGGGCAGACTGGCCCCGCCCCCGGTGACGCTGCGCAGCGTCTTGAGGTCGGTGGCCTGAAAGTTGGGCGACGACATCAGGTCGATCAGCATGGCGGGCGTGTTCGTCCAGACCGTGACGCGGTGGTCACGAATCAGTTCCCGCGCCGCGTCGCGGTCCCAGCGGGCCATGACGACGACCTTGCCGCCGCCCGCCACCGCCGTCATCAGGCTGTTGATGAAGCCGGTGACGTGAAAGTACGGCAGCGCCGCCAAAAACACGTCCTCGCAGGTGCCGTTCACCCACACCGAAGCGCCGAAGGTGTTGGCCTGCACGCTGCTGTGGGTGTGGGCGCAGCCCTTGGGCAGCCCGGTGGTGCCGCTGGTGTAGAAGATGATGGCGAGGTCGTCCGCGTCCACGTCCTGCACCGCTGCCGGGGCCGAGCGCAGCGCCTGCTCCAGCGTCACGTCACCCTCTTGCAATTCGGGCTGCACGTCCAGTCCGTCGGGCAGCTTGACGCCCGCCTGCTGCGGCACCGCGCCCGCCATGACGTTGGCGACAATCGCGTGCGCCAGCCCCGCCTGCTTGCCTTTCTCGTACAGTTCGCCGCCGACCACCGCGACCCGGATGCCCGCGTCTTGCAGGAAAAAGGCCAGTTCGCGCGGCTGAAGCATGGGGGCGAGCGGCACCACCACGGCCCCGAGTCGCCACGCGGCAAAGGCGCCGATGGCCCAGGCCGGGCTGTTTTGCAGCCACAGGCCCACCCGGTCGCCCTTTTTCACCCCCTGCGCGGCGAGGTGCCCGGCGAGGCGCCCCACCTGGTCGTAGAAGTCGCCGTAGGTCAGTTCGCGGCCATAGAACCACAGCCCCACTTTTTCGGGGTAGCGCTCGGCACTCACGCGCAGGTTGTGGAGCACGCCGGTTTGCGGCAGCGTCAGGCTGCGCGGCTTGCCGGGGGGCCAGTAGCGGCCCTGAACGGGCGGGTAGTCGGTGGAGTTGGGGGCGGCAGTGGCGTCGGTCATCAGGTCTCCTGCGGGGTGCCGCGCCCTGTCACGGAAAAGGGCCGAAAAGCTCCTTCGCCCTTTGGCCCCTCCGGGCAGGTCGCAGCGGATGGTTTGTGGATGAACCGAGTCTAGCGCACCCGGAAAGCGGGTCGCCGCCACTGGTCAGGACAAGTCGTATGTGAAGGCGCTCAAGCGTTTGCTAACATCCGTTCGTTCAGTTCACAACCAGACGCTGCCGGTCCCGTGCTGGCGCCCTTTTCTGTCCTGTGCTTCCTCCGGAGGTTGCCCCATGAAGACCCGTATTCTGCTGACCGCCCTTCTCGCTACGCTTGGCAGCGCTTCTGCGGAAGTCAAAATCGGTGTGGTCGTCTCGTCCACCGGCCCCGCCGCCAGCCTGGGCATTCCTGAGCGCAACACGGTGGCGCTGCTGCCCAGAACCATCGGCGGCGAGAAAGTCACCTACATCGTTCTCGACGACGCTTCGGACACCACCGCCGCCGTGACCGCCGCCCGCAAGCTGGTGCAGGAAAACAAGGTGGACCTGCTGCTGGGCACGACCACCACGCCCGCGAGCCTGGCCATGATCGACGTGGCCGCCGAGAGCAAAACGCCCATGATTTCGCTCGCCGCCTCCGAAGTGATCATCAAGCCGGTGGACGCCAAGCGCAACTGGGTGTTCAAGACTCCGCAGACCGACGCGATCATGGCGACGGCCATCGTGGACCACATGGCGCGGGGCGGCGTCAAGACGGTCGGCTACATCGGCTTCAACGACGCCTACGGCGAAGGCTGGCTCAAGGAACTTCAGGCGAGCGCTGCCAAGAAGGGCCTGAAAATCGTCGCCACCGAGCGCTACGCCCGCAACGACACCAGCGTGACCGGGCAGGCGCTCAAACTGTTTGCCGCGAGGCCCGACGCGGTGCTCATCGGCGCTTCGGGCGTGCCCGCCGTGCTGCCCCAGAAAGCCCTGAACGAGCGCGGCTACAAGGGCAAAATCTACCAGACCCACGGCGTCGCCAACGCCGACTTCCTGCGCGTGGGCGGCAAAGACGTGGAGGGCGCCTACCTCCCCGCCGGGCCGGTGCTGGTGGCCGACCAGCTCCCCGCCAGCAACCCCACCCGCAAGGTCGGCCTGAACTACATGAAGCTCTACGAGGCCAAGTACGGCAAGGACAGCGTTTCGACTTTCGGAGCGCACGCCTGGGACGCAGGGCTGCTGCTGCAAAAAGCCATTCCCGCCGCGCTGAAAAAGGCCAAGCCCGGCACCCCGGAGTTCCGCGCGGCGCTGCGTGACGCCATCGAAAACGCCCCCAACGTCATCGGCGCCCACGGCATTTTCAACATGTCCAAGACCGACCACCTGGGTCTGGACGCCCGCTCCCGCGTGATGGTGCAGGTGCAGGGCGGCACCTGGAAGCTGCTGAAGTGATGGTCTAGAGCAGTTCTCCGAATTACGTGATGCGCGGAACGGCACCCCGCATCACTCCATTCTCTGCTTCGCAGCTTTGCAAGTCCGCCCTGCTCAGTGCTTTGCACTCGCTCTCTGCGAGCTGTCCCAGTCCGCTCGCCAAAAAGACGCAACGTCTTTTTGTCAAATGCTCTAAACGTCTAAAGGTCCAAACGTCTAAACGCTGAAACCTCGTGCTGTTCCCGGCGTTTGGACGTTCGGTCATATAGAGAGCTGGGCCTTTACCCAGGCCGAATTGTTTCGCCTCCATCCGAAAGGCTGTTATGGACATCTTTGACCCCACTATCTTTCCCATCCTGACCACCGACGGGCTGACCAACGGCGCCGTGTACGCGCTGCTGTCGCTCGCGCTGGTACTGGTCTTTGCCGTGACCCGCGTGATTTTCATTCCGCAGGGCGAATTCGTGATGTTCGGGGCGCTGACCCTGGCGAGCCTGCAAGCGGGCAAGGTGCCCGGCACGCTGACGCTGGTGCTGGCGCTGCTGGCCCTCGGCGCCGTGCTGAACGTGGTGCAGGCGCTGCGCGGCGGACACCCGCAGGCGGCGTTGCGAAGCGCCGCCCTGGGCCTGGGCTTCGGGGCGCTGCTGTGGGCGCTGACCGGCTGGCTCGCGCCGCTGAGGGCGCCACTGGCGGCGCAGGTGCTCCTGACCCTGCTGCTCGTCGTTCCGCTGGGGCCGCTGCTTTACCGGGTCGTGTACCAGCCGCTCCGAAACGCCACCGTGCTGGTGCTGCTCATCGCGTCCGTCGCGCTGCACCTCGCGTTGACGGGGCTGGGCCTCGCCTTTTTCGGCGCCGAAGGCAGCAACACGCCCGCCTTCGTCAGCGGCGACCTCAAGCTCGGCAGCTTTTCGCTGAGTTACCAGAACCTGCTGGTCATGCTCGTGTCGCTGGCGCTGATGGCGGGCCTCGCGCTGTTTTTCGACCGCACGCTGCTCGGCAAGGCGCTGCGGGCCACCGCCGTCAACCGGCTGGGGGCGCGGCTGGTGGGCATCCGGCCCGAGTTCGCCGGGTCGCTGGCCTTCACCGTCGCCGCGCTGATGGGCGCCCTGAGCGGGCTGCTGATCGGCCCCAAGTTTCCTATCGGTTACGACACCGGCTTTCTCATCGGTCTGAAGGGCTTTATCGGCGCCATCATCGGCGGGCTGTCGTCGTTTCCGCTGGCCGCCATCGGCGCGGTGCTGGTGGGCCTGATCGAGAGTTACGCCAGTTTCAGCCTCAGCCAGTGGAAAGAGGTCATCGTGTTTACCCTGATTCTGCCGGTGCTGCTGTGGCGCTCGCTGACCACCCGGCACCACGATGAGGAGGAGGACTGATGCGCCCGCGCACGCTTCTGGCCCTCGTCGCGGCGGCGCTGGCGCTGGCCCTGCCGCTGGTGCTGCCGGTGTTTCAGGTCACGCTGCTGACGAACATCGCCATCATCTCCGTCACCGTCATCGGGCTGGTGCTGCTCACGGGCATCTCGGGGCTGACCTCCTTCGGACAGGCGGCGTTCATGGGCGTGGGCGCCTACACCACCGCCCTGCTCACGACCCGGTACGGCTGGAACCCCTGGCTGACGCTGCCCGCCGGAATGCTGCTCACGGCACTCATCGCCAACGTCCTGGGCCTCATCACGCTGCGGATGCAAGGCCATTACCTGCCGCTGGCGACGATTGCCTGGGGCATCAGCCTGTACTACGTGTTCGGCAACACTCCGGCGCTGGGCGGGTTTACCGGCATCCGCGAGATTCCGCCGGTCAGCGTCTTTGGCCTCACCCTCGACCAGCCGCGCGAGTTCGCGTATCTGGCGCTGCTGTTTCTGGCGCTGTCCATCCTGGCCGCGCAGTTTCTGCTCTCCAGCCGCTTCGGGCGGGCGCTGCGGGCGCTGCGAACGGGCGCGGTGGTCGCCGAAGCGTTCGGGGCCAACACCTTTACCCTGCGCGTGCAGGTGTTCGTGCTCTCGGCGGTCATGGCGTCGGCGGCGGGCTGGCTGTACGCCCACCAGCAACGCTTCGTCAACCCCACCCCTTTTGGCCTGAACGTGGGCATCGAGTACCTCTTCATGGCGGTGCTGGGCGGCAGCGGCTACGTCTGGGGCGGCGTGGCGGGGGCGGTGCTGATCACCCTGCTGCGCGAGGTGCTGCAAAACGTGCTGCCCCGGCTGCTGGGCGAGAACACCAACTACGAAATCGTGGTGCTGGGCGTCCTGATGATCCTGGCCTTGCAGTTTGCCCGGCGTGGGCTGTGGCCGCTGGTCGAGCGCTTCGTCCCGGCAGGCACGCCCCGGCTGCTGGCGCACGCGCTGACCTTTCCGCACCGTCCGGCCCCGGCGAGCGGCAGCCCGGTGCTGCGGGTCAGAAACGCCGTCAAGCAGTTCGGTGGTCTCAGAGCGGTGAACGACGTGAGTTTCGACGTGAACGCGGGCGAAATCGTGGGCCTCATCGGGCCGAACGGCGCGGGCAAGTCCACCATGTTCAACCTCGTGACCGGCGTCAACCCGGCGACCTCGGGCACGGTGGAGGTGCTGGGGCAGGCGGCGGGGAGGCTTCCGGCGCGGGCCATTCACCGCCTCGGCGTGGCGCGGACCTTCCAGCACGTCAAGCTGTTTCCCGAACTCTCGCTGCTCGAAAACGCCATGATGGGCGGCTATTCGCGGGCCAGCGCCGGGATTTTGCGCAGCATGCTGCACCTCGAACGCGGCGAAGAAGCCGCGCTGCAACAGCTCGCCCTGACGCAACTCGAGCGCGTCGGCCTGCGTGAGCAAGCCTACGAACAGGCCGGAAATCTGGCGCTGGGGCAGCAGCGCCTGCTCGAAATCGCCCGCGCCCTGGTCGCCGACCCGAGTTTCCTGCTGCTCGACGAACCGGCGGCGGGCCTGAGATTCGGTGAAAAGCAGGACCTCTCGGCGCTGCTCAAAAAGCTGCGGAGCGAGGGGGTCACCATCCTCATCGTGGAGCACGACATGGACCTCGTGATGAATCTGGTGGACCGTCTGGTGGTCATGAACAGCGGCCAGGAACTCGCTCAGGGCAGCCCGGAGCAGGTGCGGGGCAACCCGGCGGTGCGTGAAGCCTACCTGGGGGCCGACGTATGACCGCGCTGCTGCAAGTCAGCGACCTGCATGTCGCCTACGGGCGCGTCGAGGCGGTCACGGGCGTGAATCTCAGCGTGCAGGCCGGGCAAATCGTGTCGGTCATCGGGGCCAACGGCGCGGGCAAAAGCACGCTGCTGGCGGCCCTGGTCGGGGCGCTGCCCTCACGCGGCGCGGTGCAGTACGCGGGCCGCGACCTGCGCCACGTGCCCCTGGAAGACCGGGTGGCGGCGGGCATGACGCTGGTGCCCGAGCGCCGCGAACTGTTCGGCTCCATGTCGGTGGAAGACAACCTGCAACTCGGCGCCTACACCCAGCGGGCCGGGCTGCACAGCGGGCTGGAGGACGTGTTCCACCGCTTTCCCCGCCTGCTGGAGCGCCGCAGGCAACTCGCCGGGACGCTCTCGGGTGGCGAGCAGCAGATGCTGGCGATTGGCCGGGCGCTCATGGCCCGCCCCCGGCTGCTGCTGCTCGACGAGCCGTCGCTGGGCCTCGCCCCGCTCATCGTGCGCGACATCCTGCACATCGTCTCGGAGCTGCGTGACAGCGGCGTGACCGTGCTGCTGGTGGAGCAAAACGCCCGCGCCGCCCTCGCCATCAGCGATTACGGCTACGTGCTCGAGGGTGGGCAGGTCAAGCTGGAGGGACACGCCGCGCAACTCGCCGACGACCCGGCGGTGGTGGCGAGCTACCTCGGCGGTTGAGCGCCCCCCTCCCGAACTCCGGGCTGGTTGCCGACAAGGGGCTGGCCCCCTTTCTTTGTTTGGCCGACCTTTTGTTTAATACGGATTCCGCTTAATTCCTGCACAGTCGGGCCTGTACAGTCGGGAAGGCGCCGCCTGTGCATCCATATCGCAGAATCCGTATTTTTTCCTACTCGCATCCGCTCTGCTGCGCAGCTTTGCAAGTCGGATTGAATCTGAAACGACCAGATTCAATCGGAATCCGTATAATAACCGACGGTCAATAATATTTCCGCGTAACCTTTGCAAGTCAATCGAATTTAGAAACCCTTTGAATATTAAGCAACTCCAGGATTTCGTGAATCTCGTTTGTCTTTTCACGCGGCGTTCTGCACCTACCCTGTGGGGGTGCGCCTGAGCTTCTTTCAGGTCAACAGTTCTCCGGAAGGGCCGTGTTCAGGCGGCCTGATTTCACTCCTCTGTCCTCAAAGGAAGGTGGCCTATGGCTCCCAAACGTACCCTCTCCACCCCGCTGTCTCTCGACGACGCCCAGAAGCAGGTCGACAACCTGAGCAAGGCGCAGGACCTGAGCGCCAACACCACCGAATCCGGCGCCATGCTGACCGACAACATGGGCCACCCTGTCAGCGACGACCAGAACTCGCTGCGGGCGGGCGAGCGCGGCCCGACCCTGATGGAGGACTTTCTCTTCCGCGAAAAGATCAGCCACTTTGACCACGAGCGCATCCCTGAGCGCGTGGTGCACGCCCGTGGGGCCGGGGCGCACGGCTACTTTCAGCTCGACAAGTCGCTGGAGCAGTACACCCACGCCAAGGTGCTGACCGAGGTGGGCGTCAAGACCCCGGTGTTCGTGCGGTTCTCGACGGTGGGCGGCTCGCGCGGCAGCATGGACACCCCGCGTGACGTGCGCGGCTTCGCGGTCAAGATGTACACCAAGGAAGGCAACTGGGACCTCGTCGGCAACAACATGCCCGTCTTCTTTATCCAGGACGCGATCAAGTTCCCCGACCTCGTGCACGCCGTCAAGCCCGAGCCGGACCGCGAGATTCCGCAGGCGTCCTCGGCGCACGACACCTTCTACGACTTCATCGCCGAGACGCCCGAATCCATACACATGATTCTGTGGCTCAACTCGGACCGCGCCATTCCCCGCGCCTACGCCAACATGGAAGGCTTCGGCGTCCACACCTTCCGCCTGATCAACGCCCAGGGCAAGGCCACGCTGGTCAAGTTCCACTGGAAGCCGGTCCTGGGGGTCAAGAGCCTGGTCTGGGACGAGGCGCAGAAAATCGGCGGCAAGGACCCCGACCACAACCGCCGTCAGATGTACGACACCATCGACGCGGGCGGCACCCTGGAATGGCACCTCGGCGTGCAGCTTTTCACCGAGGAAGAGGCGATGAAGTGGGACTTCGACGTGCTTGACGCCACCAAGATCGTGCCCGAAGACCTCGTGCCGGTGCAGCTCGTCGGCAAGCTGGTGCTGGACCGCAACCCCGACAACTTCTTCGCCGAGGTCGAGCAGGTGGCGTTCATGACGCAGAACATCGTGCCCGGCATCGACTTCACCAACGACCCCCTCTTGCAGGGCCGCAACTTCTCGTACCTCGACACCCAGCTCACCCGTCTGGGCGGCCCCAACTGGCAGGAACTGCCCATCAACCGCCCCATCAACCGCGTGAGCAACAACCAGCGCGACGGCTTCATGCGCCACACCATCAACAAGGGCCGCGTGGCGTACTTCCCCAACAAGCTCGCGGGCAACAAACCCGCCCACGTCGGGGCCGCCGGTTTCGTCACCTACCCCGCCAAGGTAGAAGGCTCCAAGCTGCGCGTGCGCGCCGAGAGCTTCGGCGACCACTACGGCCAGGCGCGGCTGTTCTGGAACTCGATGACCCCGGTGGAAAAGGAGCACATCACCAAGTCGCTGCGCTTCGAGCTGAGCAAGTGCGAAACCCGTGACGTGCGTGTGAGGATGCTCGGGCACCTGCAAAAGGTCAACGAGGTGCTCGCCGCGCAGGTCGCCAAGGGCCTGGGCGAGAAGCTGCCGGGGCAGGGGGACGCCAAGCCCGGCGGTCAGCAGGACAGCGCCAGTGAAACCGCGCTGCTCGCCGCCGCCACCTCGCCCACTTCCGCCTCGGGCGGCCTGCAAAAGGCCAAGGGCCTGAGCCAGGAAGAGGGTCAGCCCGAAAGCGCCAAGGACCGCAAGGTGGCCGTGCTGGTCGCCGACGGTGTGGACGCTGCCGGCGTCAAGGCGCTCACCGACGCGCTGAAAAAGGGCGGTGCCAAGGCCGAAATCGTGGCCCCGCACCTGGGCGAAATCGCGCCCGGCGTGGTGGCGACGGCGACCCTGTCCAACACCGACCCCGTGGTGTACGACGGCGTGGTCGTGGCGGGCGGCGCGGCGGCCGTGCGCGAACTCGCGCAGCATCCCGAGAGCTTCAACTTCGTGGTGGAGTCCTACCGCCATGCCAAGCCCATCGGCTCGCTCGCCGAGGGCGCCGAGATCGTGACCGGCTCGGGCGTCGGCGGGGTGCTGCGCCGCGTAGCGGCCGACCCGAACGCCAAGGACGCCGCCACTGCTCCGGTGCAAACCCTCTCCGAAGTGGCGGGCGTGCGCCTCGCCGCCGGGGAAGGGGGCGCCAAGCTCGCCGCGCTCGGCGTGATCGTGGGCCAGGACAAGCAGGCGCAGGCCGCCGCCGAGAGCTTCGTGCAGGCGCTCGCCAAGCACCGTTTCTGGGGCCGTCCGCAGCTCTAGAGCAGTTCTCCGAATTACGTGATGCGCGGAACGGCACCCCGCATCACTCCATTCTCCGTCCTGCTCAGTGTTTTGCACTCGCTCCGCTCGCCAAAAAGACGTTGCGTCTTTTTGTCAAATGCTCTAAGCACTCCGCTCTCCGGGGGCCGGGCCAAGCGGTTCAGACACCGTCTTGCCCCCCCCCTTCCTTCCCTCACGAGGAACCCACCATGACCGACGAATCTAGGACAGCTGGCGCGAGCGCGGGCCGCCGCACCTTCCTGCGCGGTCTGGCCGGCACCGCCGTCGCCGCGAGCTTCGGTGACGCCTTCGGCCTCGGCGGTGCCGGGGTGCCGGTCGGCCAGCAGGGGTCGGTGCTCGACCTCGCCGCCACTGCCGAGGCGCTGTCCGTCACCCTGTACGCGCAGGTGCTCAGCCGGGGCAGCTTCGTCCTGACCCCGGACACCGCCGACGACCTGCGCGGCGTGCTCGCTGCCGAGGCGCACCACCTTGAACTGTTGCGCTCGCTGGGGGGCCGCCCGCTGACCACCACGTTCGCCCTGCCCCCCCAGCTGCTGACCGACGCGGGTGTCTTTGCCGACACCGCACTCGAACTGGAACAGATTTCGACCAGCGCCTACCTCGGCGCGACCCACCAGCTGGCCGCGACCCAGCCCGAACTCGCCGCGACGATGGCGCAGCTCGCCGCGAGCGAGGCGCAGCACCTCACCCTGCTCTCGCAGCTCAGCGGGTACGGTCCCTTCCGTGACACGCTGCCCGCCGCGACCTTTCGCCGTATGGCCGACACCGCTCCGGCTCTGGCGCCCTATCTTAAGACCAGCCAGGGCCAGGGCAGCCCCCTGCCGACCGACGCCGACGTGCGCCGCGTCCTGGGCACCCGCCCGGTGCCGCGTGGCGAGGCGTTCGTGCAGCTCTACCGCCCCGCGCCTGGGCGCTGAGGCCGCCCGCTCTCCTCTCCGCCTGCGGCCCCTGGGCTGACGGGCGGTTTACCGTCTCTTTTCGCCTTTCCCTTCCCCAGTCTGTTCACCCAAAGGACGTGTGCCCATGACCCAGCCTTCTGCCCCGACCGACCTCGACCGCCAGGTCCTCGACTTTCTGCAACGCGCCTTCGATGTGGTGCGCTCCGGTGACGCCGCCGAACTCGGGCAAATGCTCGACCAGGGCCTGCCGGTCAACATCCGCAACCAGAAGGGCGACACCCTGCTGATGCTCGCCACCTACCACGGCCACCTTGACGCGACCCGGCTGCTGCTCTCGCGCGGCGCCGATGCCAGCGTCGCCAACGACATGGGCCAGACGCCCCTGCAAGCCGCCGCCTTCAAGGGCGAGGTGCCGATGGTGCGCCTGCTGCTCGACCACGGCGCCGACGTGGAAAGCCGGGGACCGACGGGCCGCACCGCCCTGATGTTCGCGGCGATGTTCGAGCGCCTCGACATCATGGAGTTGCTGGTCGAACGTGGCGCCGACCTGCGGGCCAGGGACGAGGCGGGCACCACCCCGCTGGACGCCGCCCGCACCATGAACGCGCAGGAGGCGGTCCGCTGGCTGGAGCAGCGGCTGGCCGCTGACCCGGCCTGATACGGATTCCGCTTCATTCCTGCACAGTCGGGCCTATACAGTTGGGAAGGCGCCGCCTGTGCATCCATATCGCAGAATCCGTATTTTTTCTTACTCGCATCCGCTCTGCTGCGCAGCTTTGCAAGTCGGATTGAATCTGAAACTACCAGATTCAATCGGAATCCGTATAAGACATCCTGCCCCCAGAGCGGGGGCTTTTTCGTGGCCCTCTCGCAGCAAAGGTGCCCGGTCTTCTGCTCAACTTCCAAGCGAACGTTCGTTAGAGCATTTGACAAAAAGACGCAACGTCTTTTTGGCGAGCGGAGCGAGTGCAAAACACTGAGCAGGGCGGAGAATGGAGTGATGCGGGGTGCCGTTACGCGCATCACGTAATTCGGAGAACTGCTCTAGGGCTTACAATCCGGGGCAAGTCTCAACCCACGATTCTGTCGTGCAGCCCGCCGAGGTTGCCCCGGAGGTGTTCCCCCTTTGTTTCAACCTGGACGTGAAGCCCTGCCCGTGCCCGAACTCCGCGCCCTGCAACTCGCGCAGCTTCAGGCGATGGTGGCCCGGCAGTACGAGCGCGTGCCCGCCTACCGCGCCAAGTTCGAGGCGGCGGGGGTCAGGCCGGACGACCTCAGGACGCTGGACGACCTCGCCCGGTTTCCGCTGACCCGCAAGAGCGACCTGCGCGAACACTACCCGCTGGGGCTGGTGGCGACGGACCGCACGCACCTGCGCCGCGTCCACGCCAGCAGCGGCACCACCGGCAAACCGACCGTGGTGGCCTACGACGACAACGACCTGAACGTCTTTTCGGAAGTCGTGGCCCGCAGCCTGTACGCGGCGGGCGGGCGGCCCGGCATGGTGTTTCACAACGCCTACGGCTACGGCCTGTTTACCGGCGGGCTGGGCACCCACGCGGGCGCCGAGCGGCTGGGGCTGTGTACCGTGCCGGTGTCGGGCGGCGGCACCGAGAAACAGGTGCAGCTGATTCAGGACCTGGAGCCGCATATCATCGCCTGCACGCCGAGTTACGCGCTGGTGCTGGCCGAGGCGCTGGGCCGCTGCGGAATGCGCCCGGAAGACATTTCGCTGGAGTACGCGGTGCTGGGCGCCGAACCCTGGTCGGACAAGACCCGCGCCGAGGTCGAGGCCCGGCTGGGCGTGAAGGCAACCAACATTTACGGCCTGTCTGAAATCATCGGCCCCGGCGTGAGCAATGAGGACGTGAGCGAGCAGCGGGGCAGTTACCTCTGGGAAGACCACTTCTACCCCGAGATTCTGGACCCCGAAACGGGCGAGGCGTTGCCCGATGGCGAATGGGGCGTGCTGGTGCTGAGCAGCATGACCCGCACCGCGCTGCCGCTGCTGCGCTACTGGACCGGCGACATCACCCGGCTGCTGCCCGCGCAAAATGCCACCGGGCGCACCATGCGCCGCATGGACCAGATTCGGGGCCGCTCGGACGACCTGATGATCCTGCGCGGGGTCAACGTGTACCCCACGCAGCTTGAAGCCGTGCTGCTCGGCATGGGGCAGGTCAGCCCGCACTACCACGTCGTCCTGACCCGCACCGGGCTGATGGACGACCTGACGCTGCAGATCGAGGCCGAGAGCGAAAGCGCCGCGCTGCGTCAGGAAATCGAGCGCCAGATCAAGGTGCAGGTGGGCGTGACGGTGCGCTGCGAGTTGCGGGTGCCCGGCAGCCTGCCCCGCAGCGAGGGCGGCAAACTGCGCCGCGTGACCGACCTGCGCGGTGACCGCTGACCTGCCGGTCGCATTTCTGGTTCAGTTCAGCGCCGACCGTGCCCGGCGACAGTACACTGCCTCTTGCCGCTCCGTCGCTTTTCAGCCGCTTCCGTCCCTTGTGGGCGGGCGCCCCACGCCTTTTCCCGGAGGTCTTTATGTCGCGTGCCCACCTTCCCTCACTGCTTACGGCGTCGTTGCTGCTTGCCAGCACCGCTCAGGCCCAGACTGCTCAGCCCCAGACGGCTCAGCCCCAGCCGTCCCCGGCCCAGACCTATCAGGTGCAGATTCAGCGCACCAGTTACGGCATTCCGCACATTCAGGCCGCCGACCTGGGCAGCCTCGGCTACGGTGCGGGCTACAGCTACGCGCAGGACAACCTCTGCCTGCTGGCCGACCAGGTGCTGACCGTGCGCGGCGAGCGGTCCAAATTCCTGGGGGCCGAAGGGCGAACGGTGGTGGGGTTTCAGCCCGTGAGTAACCTCGACAGCGACGTGTTTTTCAGGACCGTCGTCGAGCCGGGGCCGTTGCAGGCAGGCTACCGTGACCAGCCGCAGGTGCTCGCGCTGCTGCGGGGCTACGCGGCGGGGGTCAACCGTTACCTGCGTGACACCCCGCCCGAACAGTGGCCGCCCGCCTGCCGGGGCGCCGACTGGGTGCGTCCCCTGACCGAACTGGACATGATGCGTCTGGGGGAAGAAAAGGCGATTCAGGCGAGTGCCGGGGCCATGGTCGGCGCCGTCGTGAGTGCCCGCCCCCCCCAGCCCGGGGCCAGCCGCGTTCAGCCCCGCCCGGACCTCGCCGCGTTCAACCGGGAGTTCCGCCTCAACGAGTTGCCCATCGGCAGCAACGGCTGGGCCTTCGGCAGCGAGGCGACGGCCAACGGGCGCGGGCTGCTGCTCGGCAACCCGCACTTTCCCTGGCAGACGACCAACCGCTTCTACCAGATGCACCTGACCGTTCCCGGGCAGTTCGATGTGATGGGCGCGGCGC